>CAZQUW010000053.1:3080-4625 GCA_964596215.1 uncultured Planctomicrobium sp.
TGGGGTCGATGGCGCTAGCCAGCTTGTTGCAACAGGATTGTCAGGCGGCAGACGAAAATCCCTTCCAGGGGGTCCTCGCGGCGCCCCATTTTCCTGCGAAGGCGAAGCGGATCATCTATCTCTTTATGAGTGGCGGTCCATCCCAGCTTGATCTGTACGACTACAAACCGCTGCTGAATGAAAAGCAGGGCCAGGACCTTCCCGAGAGCGTTCGGCAGGGACAACGTCTGACGGGCATGACGGGCCATCAAGCCACGTTGCCGCTGGCCGGGTCCGTCTTCAAGTTCGCCCAGCAGGGCCAGTCGGGCGCGTGGATGAGCGATCTGCTGCCGTGGACGGCGAAGATCGCGGATCAGCTGTGCTTTGTGAAATCCGTGCACACCGAAGCCATCAATCACGACCCCGCCATCACCTTCTTTCAGACCGGTTCCCAGTTGGCCGGCAGGCCCTCCATAGGGGCCTGGCTGAGTTATGGCCTGGGGAGCGCCAATCAGAACTTGCCGGCCTTCGTCGTGATGATCTCCAAGGATCGCATCGACCAACCGCTCTATTCGCGGCTGTGGGGGAACGGGTTCCTGTCGAGTATTCACCAGGGGGTACAGTTCCGCAGTGGCCCCGAGCCGGTCCTGTATCTGGACAACCCGCAAGGTATTTCCAGCGCCAGCCGCCGCAAGATGCTGGATCGCCTGGCGGAACTGCAGCAGTTGGAATTCGAAGCTCTCGGAGACCCCGAGATCCGTTCGCGCGTGGCGCAGTACGAGATGGCCTTCCGCATGCAGTCGAGCATCCCGGACGTGATGGATCTGTCGCAGGAGACCGCAGCCGTCTTCGAGCTCTACGGCCCGGAAGCCAAAACTCCAGGGACATTCGCCGCGAACTGTTTACTGGCCCGCCGGATGGCGGAGCGCGACGTCCGATTCATCCAGCTCTATCATCCTGGCTGGGATCATCACGGTGGCCTGCCGAAGGGCATTCAACGGCAATGCAACGATATTGACCGTGCGAGTTATGGCCTGATTACCGATTTGAAACAACGCGGCATGCTCGATGACACACTGGTCGTCTGGGGTGGCGAGTTCGGCCGGACGAATTATTCGCAGGGCAAGCTGACGGCGACCGACTACGGTCGAGACCATCATCCGCGCTGCTTCACGATGTGGATGTGTGGCGCCGGGATCAAGCCGGGGATCAGCTACGGGACGACCGACGACTTCGGTTACAACGTGGCGAGCAATCCGGTCCATGTGCACGATCTACAAGCCACGCTGTTGAATCAATTAGGCATCGATCATGAGCGGCTGACTTATAAGTTCCAGGGCCGCTACTACCGACTTACCGATGTGCATGGCCGGGTGGTCAAAGAGATTCTCAGCTAATTGGGTGCGGGACGCGGCCCCCTCCCCCTACATGACATGCCAATGCCTGTCGTAACAATGCCAGCAGACCGCCGCCCCGCAGGACGGCAGTCTGCTTACTATTTACATGTAGCGTGATGTGATGACTGTTAAGTCGAGCTTAGGGATTAGCAGGAGCGGGAGGAGGCGT
>CAZQUW010000053.1:4725-9566 GCA_964596215.1 uncultured Planctomicrobium sp.
GGGGGCGAGGCTCCCGCTACAAAACCAGCATTGCGTGACATCGATTGGCATTCCGAGTCGCAACCCTACCCCCGGCGTCACGGCATGAGGCTCACCAGGAATATGTGCAGGGCCCACCATTAAAGTATTTCGTAGCGTCAAGTGGCGACATTACGTCCCTGACGCAACTTCCCAGCAAGGCAAGTGCAGCTTGATCAGACCTTTTGAAATCGCAGCTCCGGTACAGTGCGTGGCGTTTGACGCGGTGGGGACTTTGATCTTTCCAGAGCCATCGGTCTCGCGCGTGTATTGGACAGCCGGACAAAAATTTGGCTCACGGCAAACTCTCGACCAGGTACGGACAGGCTTTCAACAGGTCTTTCAAGATCTGGCAGCCGGTGCGCGCGGGGACTATTCCACCAGCGAAGTCGAAGAGAAAGCACGCTGGCGGCAGATCGTCGAGCAAGTCCTGTTTGACGTGGCGGACCTCAATGCCTGCTTCGACATGCTGCATGCGCACTTTGGTCGACCTGACGCCTGGCGCACATTTCCGGATGTCGCCGAGACGCTACAGCAGTTAGCCGATCAGGGTCTGAAGGTGGTCATCGCCAGTAACTTTGATGAGCGTTTGCATCCGGTCTGCGACGAGTTGCCAGATCTTCGACCGCTGCAGGAACGAATCATCTCGGCCACGATTGGATGGCATAAACCGAGCCCGAACTTTTACTCCCATCTGATTGAAATCGCCGGTTGTCCCGCGGAAGAAATATTGATGGTCGGAGACGATCTGGAGAACGATATCGTCGCGGCGCAGTCCAGTGGATTACAGGCCGTACTGATCAATCGGGAAGCCCCTCATTCTGAGGGTTCAATCAGCGATCTGCGGCAGCTGGTCGGCAGTTTTGTAGGCCGCTAGCCGGGCACAGCAGTGGCGGCAAATTTTCGGCTGACAGCTTTTTTGAATGATCTCTTGGAAGGCGGCAAACGTTGTCAGATAGTCCCTTTTATAGATCGCGAAAAGTTGGCGAGGTCGCGAAGCGGCTCAAGCAATCCGTCCGCATCCACCGTAGTGCTGTACAATGTTTGATTTTGCGATAGGGTGCCACTGGCTCTGCCAGTGCCACGTGTGATTCGACTCGCAAGCAGCACTGGCACAGCCCGTGGCACCCCACTCCCTGGCTTTCAGAGAGCACTAGAAACATGTACGCGGCCCTCTTCAAGCGGAGCATGAGGGCCACTTGAAAATGCCGTTCCTGAGAACCCGTTAAGTCTGGACGACCCGGTGCAAGAATATCAGCATACTGTCACTGCGACCGACGGCGTGAAACTGTTTGTGCGCGAATATCTGCCCGAGGGGCCTGCGCCGCGGCGCAATCTGCTGTTCATCCATGGCGCGTGTGAGCATGGGGGGCGCTATCGCGAATTGGCCGAGGCCGCCACTGCAGCGGGCTGGCGGGTGCTGATTCCCGATCATCGCGGACATGGCTTGTCAGGCGGAATCCGCGTCCACGTCGCCAGCTTCGAGGAATATCTCGACGACATGCGGCTCCACTGCCGTCATTTTTCGCTGCTGCCGGGCCGGACCGCGATCATCGGCCACAGCATGGGAGGCCTGGTCCTCGCCCGGCTGCTCGAATCGAACACGCATCTCGCCACCGCGGCCTGCCTGCTGTCTCCCTACCTGGGCCTGCAGATCCGAGTCGATCGCTGGACCCTGTTTGTCGGAAAGATCCTCGCCAGTGTCTGGCCGTGGTATCGCTTTCGGTCCCGAGTCCGGGCGGATGATCTTTCGCCCGATCCCGAATACCTCGCCCGCCGCCGCCAGGATCCACTGATTGAACGCAACGTGACCGCTGGCTGGTTTTTCGTGGTGCAGCAGGCGCTGCGGGAAGTCCACGACGAGGTGGCTCGGGTCCACACCCCCTTGCTGGTCGTGCAAGGTGATCAAGACCGCATTGTGAACCCGCAGGCCACCGTAGACTGGTTCCAGAAAATCAGCAGCGACGACCGCCAACTGGAAGTCTTACGGGGCCATCTGCACGAGCTCCTGCAGGAAACCGACCGTCAGCAAACCACGCAGATGGTGCTGGAGTGGCTGGGAAAACGGATCGGAGATCGATCCCCCGAGAGTGTACAGCTACGGCAAGCCGTTCAATTTCCGAATGACCCATTCAGCCATCAACAAGATGCAGAAGGTGACCATGATTAACCAGTGATCCCACAGCAACGATTCTTCGCGCAAGGTCTGCGTGGCCGTCGGACCGCGTAACAGCTCGGGAATGGTGTGGACTTTTTCGGGCAAAATGAGCTGCCCGCCACTGAGTTGAGCCAACTGGGTTAACAGCTCGCGATTGCCGCTGAGATCCGACAGTTCCAGGCTCTTGGGCTCATCGACAAACACCCCGGCAGAGATCTCTTGCGGCCCCAGATCGCCCCCAGTGACCGCCAGCGTGGCTCGATACGAACCCGCTGGCAACGCCACCGAGCGGGCTTCATGAACCTGGGGGCGACTGGGATCGGGTTTCAGTTCCAGTGAAGAAAAAGGCTTGGCATTCGCCGGGTCTCTGGCACGAAAAATATCAACACGGGCCTTCAATTGGGGAAACCGTTTCAGGAATTCGGGGGTCCACCGAGCCCGCAATAACACGTCGTCTCCGACCACAACATCCGGACGTTCCGGACCAAATTTGACGAAGGCATTCCCGGCGATCGCCTTGGCGTGTGCCGCCCAGCGTCCCAATTGAGCCCAGAAGCGATGGTGATACTTATCCCCCACCAGATGCCGCCAGCGCCACGTGCTGTCGATCCCCAGCCAGAGCACCTGGCCCTGTCCGTAATACTGCTGCACGATCAAGGCCCGCTGTCGCTCGGCCGCGAGACCCAGTTGCTCCTGCCCCTGATAGGGTGCGGCGAACACCGTCGTGCCCGGTTTGGCAGGTCCGACCAATCCCCACAGATGACCGGGCAGATTGGCCCAGATCACGCGATTCACGGCGGGATCAGTATCGAACTGAAACATGGCTTCAGTCTCGGCTTCCGGAGTCAACTTCAGATGAAAGCCGCGTTCCGTCGGCGACCCGGCGCCGGCCGGCCCCGCGGTCTCCACCGGCACGACCTGACTCACCGGGAGCAGTTGCTGGAGAATGGGATTCGCCGCCAGATTCGCGGAGTGCCGCTTCCCTGCCGTGCAGACCAGCGTCCCGCCCCCTTCGGAAACAAACTTCTCGAGCAATTGCCAGGCCTGAGGCGGCAAGTGCTGCGGAGCGATGTCTCCGAGGATGACCAGATCAATGTTCGCCAGCGGCGATTTTTCCAGTTCCGCAGTCACCGGCCAATTCAGGTTTCGCGGAAAGAACGTATCTTCCAGAACGCCCAGATAGGGCTGCTCGAACACGACCGAAGACAGCTCCACCCGCGTATCGCGTTTCAGTGCATTGTCGATGTAACGGAACTCCCAGCGGGCTTCCCCCTCCAGCAGTAACACCCGCACTTTATCATCGACCACCGTCATGGCAAATTGCCGACTGTTGTTGTCCTTACGGGTCTCTCCGGGAAGCGGATCGGTCGACAAGGTGAATTCGTACCGCCCGATCTTGCTGACCGGCAGGGGAAAATCGAGATCCACCTGAGATCCCGCCGGAGTCACCGTCTTCAGGATCGGCTCACCTTCGGCCGGTTGCAGTTTGACAGTAATCGCCTGACCTTGAAAACCTGACGTATTCAAAGTCGCCTTGAGCACCGGCTTGTCATCCTTAAAAACCGTCTGGGGATAATCGAGTGAACCAATTGCCAAATCTTTGGGCCGGAGCCGTGAGCCCAACAACACCGGGAAGACCGGCGCCTGAGTATTTCCCAGACGCGACGCGACCCCTGAAGGATCGTGGCCGCCGTTGTCGCGACCATCAGTCAGTACGACAACACCCAGCAATGACTCTCTTTCAGAACCGCTCAGCGCGGCAGTCAATGGTTCGGACAGATCGGAACTGGAAGGCTGCAGACTGGGAGGCGGCGCTGCCACGATCTGCGGTAATAACGCGGGAGTGGTCCCCTGCGACTTCCCGCCGAACACCACGATCTCGACCTTGGCCAGCTTTTCAAGTGCCGGCAGCAAGGGAGGCGACGTCAATGTCAGCAGCCGCCGGGCGATCTCCTTACGCGGAATCTGGCTGGCATCTTCCATCGCCTGTTCGAGATTCTTCTTCCGCAACTGCGACAACCGTGCCCGGCGTTCCGGATCGGCAGTCTCCTGGGGAGCGACCCACTCGGGCTCCTGCTGATTGTCGTACGCGGCTTGCCACGCAGCCAGTCGGTCCGGCGCGGCTTGCTCGCCAACGATCCCCAGAGCCCGGGCCCAGCGCAGTTTTTCCGACGGGAGGGCATGCACGTCTGCCGTCGTCATGCTGTCCGAAACATCCAGCGCGACAACAATCCGGCCATCCCGCTTCGATTGATGAGTCCAGGTTAAGGCCGGTTCGAGAAACGTGACACACAAGCACCCCACGACCATCAACCGCAGCATCAGCAGGAGATTTCCCACACCAGACGGAACCAGCCGTCTCTCGTAGGCATACAACATGCAGATCATCACCGCCGCACTGACCAGCGACAGGACGAGCACGCACTGCCAGAGCAGTGAGTTCCCCAATCCATGCCAGACTAATTGCGGTGTCATGAGTGGTATCTTCTGCAGCCAGATTCTCTGGGTAGAAGGTCGCGTTCGAGTTCGTTTTATCGGGTGCGGCGTCAGGGCCTTGCAAACAAATGCATTCAAATACCTCCAGAACGGCAAATTGTACCAGATGTCAGGTCGGACCGATGTCACTTAACGCCAAACGCTTCCGCCCCAAAGCAACTAAAGGACA
>CAZQUW010000053.1:9666-12427 GCA_964596215.1 uncultured Planctomicrobium sp.
ACTCGACCGGGACTTTCCCAGATGTCGCGCCGATTCGATCTCATTCAGCGTCATGCGTTTCCGGTCTACGTTTGATCCATCGAGCCAGAGGGCCTAAACTGGGATCAGAACTCTGCTGGATTGGTCAGTTGTCTTTTTCACGAAGCATGCAACATGTTTGGCGAACCGTGTCCCTGGATCATTGAAACCACTGCCGAGACGTTCGAAAAAGATGTCGTCGAACGGTCGCTGCAGGTCCCGGTGGTGATCGATTTTTGGGCAACTTGGTGCGGACCGTGCCAGGAACTGGGCCCCACCCTCGAGAAACTGACGCGTGAAGCCAACGGCAAATTTCTGCTGTTGAAGGTCGATGTCGACGCGCAACCCGATATCGCCGGCTGGTTTGGAGTTCAGCAGATTCCCGCAGTCTTCGCCGTCGTCAATGGCCAGCCGGTCGACCAGTTCATGGGGAATCTGCCCGAGGAACAAGTTCGCGAATGGCTCAACAAGTTCCTGCCCAGCCCCGCTGAATCGCTGCTCAAGGAAGCATTGGCACTCGAAGCCACCAGTGCCACGGAAGCCGAAGAGAAATATCGCGCAGCTCTCGCCCTGGTCTCCGATTTCCCGGCAGCCTCCATCGGATTAGCACGCGTGCTGACCAGTCAGCATCGAGACGCCGACGCACTGGCCGTGATCACCGAATTGGAAGCCCGGGGATTTTTGGAGCCTGAAGCCGAACAGGTGAAGACGGAACTGGAGATTCGAGCTGCCGCGTTGGAATCGGGTGGTGTGGGTGCGGCCCGCGCCGCTGTCGAGGCCGACCCGCAGAATCTGGAACTCCGCGTCCAACTGGCCGACGCACTGGCCGCCGCACATGCCTATCCCGAAGCGTTAGAAATCTGCCTCGATCTCGTAAAAAGCCACAAAGCGACCATGGGAGAAAAGGCCAAAGCCACGATGGTCCAAATCTTTACGGTTTTGGGACCAGCCTCCGAACTCGTGCAGCAATATCGACGTAAACTTTCCACAGCCTTATATTAACGCCCGAATGGCTCACATTTCTTACCGCCCCCTGGAGGCGCCTGTACGGGTCTGGCCATCCGCTCCGCAGAAACTGGGCAAGATCAACGGCCGCGACGTCGCGTCTGACAACTATTACGGATAGACTGACTATTCGTGGCTCACCCTTCCGGCGAGCCGCAGCTTCAGCGTTTGAGGGAACTCTCTTCCGACTTCCTCCGTCTCACACATGCAAGCATCGTGATTAAGCCCGACTCTGAATTGATCACCGAATGCTTGCAGGGTCGAACTGACGCGTTCGGCCAGCTCGTAACACGTTACCAGGAAAGGCTTTTTGGCACACTGGTAACAATGTTAGGTTCCGTTGAGGACGCTCGGGACGTAGCCCAGGAGGCCTTCGTCCAAGCCTATCAAAAGTTGGAATCGTTTCGCGGACAGTCAGCATTTTATTCCTGGCTGTTCCGAATCGCTTTAAATAGTTCGGTCGATCATCACCGCCGGCAACGACGTCCGACAGTGTCGATCGACGCGGCCCGGGAACAAACCGGGGCAGAACCGACAGATTTGCATTCAGAGACTTCCCCGTCTTTCAGAATTGAACGCACCGAACGACAAAAGCTGGTCCAGTTGGCCCTCAGCAAGTTGTCACCGGAATACCGGCAGGTGCTGATCCTGAAAGAAATGGAAGACATGAAGTACGAAGAGATTGCCACAGTGGTAAAGATTCCAGTCGGTACGGTTCGCAGCCGCATCCACCGGGGTCGAGCCGAGTTAAAAGAAATTCTCGAACGCCTGCTGGGCGATCAATTGATTTGAAGATCAATTGAATTGAAATGCTAAGTCGACGGAACGTGATTTTCCCCGGTGAACGTGCCGGAGGGTCAAGGACTGACATCTGTTACTAGAAAGGGTGAAGTGGTACCACTGGGGGGTGTGACCACATCATGGGTATCACCATGAACGACAAATCCGCCAACCATCTGGATCTGATTTCCGCCTACCACGACGGTGAGCTGACCGCTGCCGAACGGGCTGAGGTGGAACAACTGCTGGCTTCGTCCCCAGAAGCACAAGCCGAGTTGGAATCGTATCGCACGCTTTCCAATCTGCTCTGCGACGCCGGCCGTCCGGCTTTGGAAACCGATCTGACTCCGGTCATCATGCAGATGATCGAGCAACGGATGTTGCTGCCCGCGACGAATTCGCAACCCATCAGTGAAACCCGCAAGGGAAAGGCCTGGACGAAATGGGCCGTCGCAGTCGCTTGTGCGGCAGCGGCACTCGTGATGGCCATGCGAATCATTCCGCAAGACGCCGGCCCAGGTCCGGCTGTCGCGCACCAGCCCGCCAACAGAACGTCGGACATTCCGTCCGCCGCACCAACGGTTGACACGAAACCGGAAGCAGGACCGGCAATCGTCGCCGGGAAAACCGAAAACCCCGTCTTTACGCCGGCTCCGCAATTGGCCGCGACCGATCTGCCACTGGAAGTCATCGAGAACCTGAAACGAGCTAACCCGGGTAAGATCGTCCGCTTCCTGAAACAATCAGGCAAGGACGTCACCGTGTTCCATCTGATGGTTCTCGACATTCAGCCAGGTCTCGAATCGCTGCAGATGATCCTGTCCGCGCAGCAGATTTCGGGGCCCAAAGATCACCAAGCTCAGCCCGGGGTCGTAGCCGTCTATGTGCAGGCGAACCAGGATCAGCTCGACAAGGTTATCGCCGAACTGCAAAGCGAACAGCAGAAACAGTTCGTGGC
>CAZQUW010000053.1:12527-15187 GCA_964596215.1 uncultured Planctomicrobium sp.
TTGCCGTAAGCGATGTCGCTAGCTGGCGTGCGGCACCGTCAATGCGGTCTGCCGCCCGGCCAGATTCTTGACAAAGCGGCGGCCTTGCCTAGCCGCGATCTCGGCCAGACGTTGATCGGCGCCGAAATAGCTGCCGACTTGCTTCGTCCGGCCCAGGAGCTTTTCAAGCGTTGCCTGCCAGCCATGGGCTCCTATGCCCAGGCGTGCTAATAAAGCAGGCGACTCGGGAGCCACTCGCGCCTTGCCTGGTCGCACCAGACGACTGGTCCAGTCGACCAACTGCAGATACCCCGTAAGTGAAATTCCACGCAGCATTCCCGCCAGGCCATTTCCGTTGGGATCTCGCTTATCCTCGATCGGAAATAGCCAGTGGTCCTTCTCGAACTGAGCCTTGGACACATATGGCGAACCCTCGCGAAGTTTGTCGAGCTGGCCTTGGTTTGCACAGTGTTCTACGCGTGACTTCAGCGAAGTATTGGGGGATTTCTCGGGTGTCGCAGCAGTTCCGGCCGCCACGGGATTCAAATCAATGTAGGCACAGGTCGCCAGCAGACTGGCTTCGTCGAGGATCGCGATCGACTTGAATCGCCCTTCCCAGAAGGCCCCCGTGCAGTCGTCCTCCTTATTAGCTCGGCGAGCAATCGGCTCCTTAAGGAACTTCATGAACCATCCCAGTTCACACAAGCGGCGACGAGATTCATCAATCCACTTCACATCCTGCACGCGGTCGGCAATCCACTGCTTGGTGAGCGCCAGGGGCTTGCCATCAATACCACGAGGCGGACAGAGCCTCAGCCAGCGGCGGGCGACGTCTTCGGCAGACCACGCCTGGACTCGCGGCAGATCCAAATGCAATAACACATGCAGATGATTGTCCATGATCGCGAACCCGCAAACATCGATCGCGAAGATTCCGGACAGCTCCTGCAGCCGTTCCTCAATCCATTGTTTGCGGTGGGAATGAGAGTCTCCACACAACAAAGCCCGACGAACACACCGCGAAATGCAGTGGTAGTACGAGGTAACCGTGGGGTCCACCAAGTGCCTGCGTGCCGTTGTCATGGCGAAGCCTAGCCCTCTTGCGATCAGAAGAATCAACGACCGGATCGACAATATCTTCCTGAAATCTCGACAACATGTCAACTAACATGCCTGTCCTTTAATGACAAGTTTTAGTTCGCGGGCTTCTGCGTTGTTTCGGCCCAGAGGTACCAGTAGGGTGCCACGTAGACCCAGTAGGCCTCGGGGAGGTTATCGGAGCCGGCGTAGGACTTGGTGTCCGCGTGGCCGTAATCGTTGAACTGCCCATATTTCTCACTATCCCCCGGAACATGCAACCTTCTCAGCAGGCTTTTATACTTGCCACCTACCGTGGAATCTGTGGCTGCAGCAGGAATCGGACGCTGCTGCCCCATCAGCGATTCGGCCTGCGCCACCAGGCCCAGGAAGGCTCGCCGGTGACCGTGCGGATCGTAGCTCAACCCCGACTGAGCTAACTCTTTCACCAATCCCCAGTTAGCCTGCCCTGCATATCGCGAATGTCGCAGCAACATTCCGCAGGCCGCGACACTCGCGGCAAACTGAAAATCGGACGACGCTAATTTCAGCTGACCGGGCTGCCCTGTTAACGGGTTCTCAAACAGCACACTCGTGGCGGCTGCGGGCTGTTTATATCGTAACTTCACCGTCAGCCACTGTGTCTGAGCATTAGTGACTAAATCCTTGACGGGCACAAGTTCATACAGCGCGGTCACGGTGTGGCCCGCGCCGATCTCACCAGCGTCCTTCTTGTCATTGTGAAAGTCCTCGGCAGCCATGACGCGATTTTCGTAGCCCACCAGCCGATAGGCTGCAACCGTGTCCTTGTTAAACTCGATCTGAACTTTGACATCCTTGGCGATCGTGACCAGGGTGCCCATCAGTTCCTGCACGAAGACTTTATTCGCTTCCTGCAGGTCGTCGATATAGCCGTATTGGCCATTCCCCTTGTCGGCCAACTGCTCCAGCTTCGCATCCTGGAGGTTCCCCATACCGAATCCAAACACGCTCAGAAATACTCCCCCCTTGGCTCGCGTTTGTATCAACTCCACCAGGGCGGCATCGCTGGTGACCCCTACGTTGAAGTCGCCGTCAGTACACAGAATGACGCGGTTGGTGCCCTTCTCGAGAAACTCCTCGGCCGCAATGTCGTATGCCGTATTGATGCCTGCCGCACCGTTCGTCGAGCCACCTGCCCCCAGACTGGCAATCGCTGCCAGGACCTCGTTCCGCCTGGCAACCGACGTCGACGGCAGCCGCACTCCGGCTTCCCCTGCATAAGTTACGATGGCGACCCGATCACGCTCGTCCAGTTGATTTACGAGGGTCGTCAGCGAGTCGCGAACCAGCGGCAGTTTGTTCTGCGCCTGCATTGAGCCTGACACGTCGACGAGAAACACGAGGTTCGTCGGCGATCTTTCTTCCTTCGGAATTTCTTTTCCTTTCAAGCCGATGCGGACGAGCTGGTGATTCGGCTGCCAGGGACAGGGTGCGATATCGGTCTGCACCGCGAACGGCCGACCGTCCTGCGGTTGCGGGTACTGATAGGCAAAGTAATTGATGAGTTCTTCGATGCGCACTGCATCCGGCGGGGGCAATTGGCCACCCTGCAGGAACCGCCG
>CAZQUW010000053.1:15287-24606 GCA_964596215.1 uncultured Planctomicrobium sp.
GCGGTGCTTCCGCAGGCATTGATCGGGGATTAGCAGCGGAAAGTCGCTTTGAACTCTCGGCGAGCATTAGCTCGCCGAGCGGCTTGCTCTCTTTGGATGAGGGGCCCTGCAGTGCTTCCGTCAGAAAACCATGCCGCTTGCCAGTTGTCTGTTGAAACTTTCGCTCTTCATCGGCCAGGCGTTCCAGCCCGTCCGACTCGGTTGCTGGTCCCGCGGCTGGCGTTGACTGAGTGCGGCCTCGGTTAGAACTTCGCGGCAACAGTTTCGGCAGTTGTGTCGCGGACTGGCCTGCCGGCGCCTGGTCGATCCCCACACCAAACGAGATCCGACCTTCGGCTTCGCGTTTCAGCGGCGTTGTTCCGAAGGGGGTCGATGCGGTCCCGGAGCGGGAGGCCAGTTCATTTTTTTCAAGCAGCTCACGCATGGACAGAACGCCCGGCCCTGGACCATTAACCATCGGACCGGGGCGAGCAATCATCTGCGCTGGACTCAAGTCAGGCTGCGGATTCGTTTGTACCTCGGAAAAATATTGCACATGATCACCAAGGAAATATTCCTTCGAAGGCTGTTCATGCCGGGCCACGGTTGGACTGAGGCGTGCTCGGGGGAACACCGCCTGAAAGGCATACCAGGCCCCTGGGATCAGGGCGATCGAGGCCGCCACGACGAGTGCTCGCCGGGCAACTCTGGAGGTGCGTTTGCCGCTCACGGCCGGAGCAGGCTGCGACTTGCTGGCTTCCGCTGCGATTTGCAGCCGACGCTCGGCAGCGAATGGAATCTCCGGTTCGCGAGCGAATTCGTTGGTCAGCAGGCGAGCTTCCGCCTGGATCTCAGCCACTGCCGCCTGTAATTCCAGGGAGGCTGCGATCGCGTCCGAATAGCGGACCGCTTCCGGTCCTTCGAGTTCACCTAAGGCGTAGGCCGTTAAGCCAGGATCATCGACATCAATTGGCTGCGAGTTTTGGTCTGACATCATTGAACTCCATATTAATCCGCAAGTTGCGGGATGATTTGATTCGTTGGCGTGATTGCGATGCTCTAACAGCCGGGAGCCAGACCGCCGACCAGCTCACCCTGTTCACCTGCAAAGTTCGCCCGTAAAAATGTCCGTAAATAGTTCGTTGGCCGTCGGCGGAATCAGGCGGGGCGGGTCCATTCCCGCAGCCGTTTCAGGCCGGTATGAATCAGGAAACCGACATTCGTCACAGACAGGCCCGTGACGCTGCTGATCTCTTTGTAGGACAAGCCCTGTTGGAACTTCAGCCGGATTACTTCCTGCTGGTTCTCCGGCAGTCGGGCCAGCATTTCCAATACATGCCCCGCCAGTTCGGACTGTTCGATCTGGTCAGGCGGAGGCAGTTGCGATGACGACACTGTCGCGACGCCTTCTGCAGCGAGTGACGACATTTTTTGCTCCTTACGGCGTACATCCAGGGCGACATTGCGGCAGACGGTAAATAACCACGGAACCAGCCGGCCATCGAGCTCGGCCTGCTGCTGCTGGCACAGTCGCAGGAACGTTTCCTGGACCACATCTTGTGCCCGGCTGTGATCGTGCAGAAACCGCAGCGCGTACCGCGCCAGTTCCCCGCCGTGTCGGTCCAGGGCGGCTGTGATCCAACTCAAGTGACCGTTATTGGGAGTCATGAGGCCTCGTTAGTCCGCCGAGCGATGTGGTCGACAGGCACGTCACCCAGCACAGAGACAACGTGTGGGACTCGGATTTATTAGAGTCCGAATACTGGTTTGTGAAGATGGGAGCTGCGTCAACGACGAATGTCGAAACCAGCATGACGAACGAATACCAGATGTCGCATGACGAATGTCTAAACGGGCTTGGGAAATAGGCTGGAAGAGGTTCAAATTCCTCGCGGAGACATTCGTCATGAGACATGCGGTATTTCTCATTTAGCTTGCTCCCGCTCGCCTCCCGGTGTAGAATCATTCATGTTGAGACTCAGTCTCAACTCAAGCGTGATGCGAATCCATCAACGCCGCGACATGTACGGCGAATTTGCGACGGGGAGACGCTGTGGACATTGTGCCTTTAGACTGCCTGCAAGCTGGGGAAACCGCGCGGATTGCAGATATTGAAGGCTGCGAGGATACCGTCACGCGGCTGGCCGAGATCGGTCTGCGCAACGGTGCCGTGGTACGTATGGTCCAACCGGGACGTCCCTGCATTCTCGCCCTCGACAATCAACGCTTGAGTTTTCGTCCGGAAGATTGCACCCATGTGTTCGTGGAGCTAATTCCCGCGGATGCGATGACCGTGTGACCTTCCCCTGCAGTAACCTCAGCAGTAAATAGTGTATTCTGACCCTTTGAACCGGGTACCCTGCTCCGCAGAGATTCGCCCGACTCTGGAGAGTCAGGCTACAGTCGGACGATAGACTGCCCTGCTCTACGTTTGCGCGATACCCGCCTGATTGATCTCTGTCATGACCACTCTTGATACCCTGCCCATCGGCCAGAGCGCGAATATCGCAGAAATTCAGGGGGATGATGCCATCGCGATCCGCCTGATGGAAATGGGGCTGACCGAAGGCGAAGAGATCCGCGTGCTGGCCGTGGCCCCATTGGGCGACCCGGTCGAATACGAAATCCGCGGCTATCGACTGTCCTTACGCCGGACTGAAGCGCGACGCGTGCTCGTTCACACGAACTCTCCGGTCTGAACGTCCTCCGTAATCTTCCCACCACTGCTTGCCCGGGACCCTGAGTTTCCATGCCTGATGTGTTGAAAGTCGCTCTGATTGGCAATCCCAACACGGGCAAGAGTACGTTGTTTAATGCGCTCTCCGGACTGCAGTCGCGGGTCGGAAACTTTCCCGGCGTTACTGTCGAAAAGAAGATCGGCCGCGTCCACTGGCGCACCACCCAGGTCGAATTGATCGACCTGCCCGGCACGTACAGCCTAGCTCCTCGGTCACTGGATGAGATGGTCTCGGTCAATGTCCTGCTGGGGACGCAAGCCGATGTGGGACATCCCGATGCGGTGGTCTGTATCGTCGATGCGTCCAATCTCGAACGAAATTTTTACCTGCTCAGCCAGATCCTGGATATCGGCCTGCCCACCGTGCTCGTGATGAACATGTGGGACATCGCCGCAGAACGCGGGCAAAAGATCGATGTGGCGGGTCTGGAAGCCAGGCTGGGCATTCCCGTTGTGAAATGTTCGGCCCACAAGAAGACGGGGGTCTCGGATATTCAGGCGGCTGTCCAAAAGGCGGTGGCCGCCGGTCCCCGCACCGTAAAGCCAGTGTTTCCGGCTGTGTTTGTGACTGAATCTCAATCGCTGGCTGAAAAGCTCAAGGGCTGGGGACATCCCCAGGTTCCCGCGTATTTGCTCGAACGGTTGTTGCTGGACGTGGGAGGCTGGCTGGAATCGCACTATGGCGGCCAGCACGCGCACGAACTGTTTCAATATTTGCAACACGCCCGGGAACGGCTGGCGGCCGCAGGTTGCAAGGTTCCGATGATCGAAGCCCGGACGCGGTATGCGTGGGCTCGTGAGACACTGCAAGGCCTCGTCACTCAACCCGCCGCTCGCGCAGTCACCTTCAGTGACCGCATTGACCAGTGGTTGACCCACCGCGTGGTCGGATTGATCTCGTTCTTTCTGATTATGCTTGTCGTCTTCCTCAGCCTCCACACGCTATCTCCCCCGCTGCAGGGATTGCTGGAAGAGGGGCAAGGCTGGCTGTCGAGCCAGGTGGCCTCCGTAATCGGCCCGGGTCCGCTGCGCAGTTTGATCAACGACGGCATCATCGCCGGTGTCGGCGGCGTGCTGGTGTTTCTGCCGCAGATCATCTTCTTGTTCCTGTTCATCGCCCTGCTCGAAGACTGCGGCTACATGGCCCGCGCAGCTTTCCTGATGGACAAGCTGATGACGAAAGTGGGACTCAGTGGCAAGTCGTTCGTGCCCTTGATGTCGAGTTTCGCGTGTGCGATCCCTGGCGTCATGGCGGCCCGCGTCATCGAGAACCGCCGCGACCGCATGGTGACGATCCTGATCGCGCCGCTGATGAGCTGTTCGGCACGATTGCCAGTGTATGTCTTGATGACAGAAACGTTCGTCCCGGATATCAGCTGGCTCGGCGGCGTGGTCAGTTTGAAGGGTCTCACCCTGTTTTTCATGACGTTTTTTGGTGCCTTCGTCGCGATTCCGGTAGCCTGGATCCTGAAGAAAACCCTCTTCCGCGGCGAGACGCCCCCGTTCGTTATGGAACTGCCCAGCTACAAATGGCCATCAGCGTGGATCGTCTTGCGGCGTGTGTACGACAGCGCATTCTCGTTCGTGACCCGGGCCGGAACGTTGATTCTCGCGATGAGTATCCTGATCTGGGCGGCGGGATATTTCCCAGGCAATCACCAGGAGTCCGACCGGCTGCAGGCTCAGATTGAAGATTTGCAGAAACAGCCGGACCCCCCAGAGGACAAGCTGGCGACATTAAGTGAAAAGCAGAACGAGCTGACCAGTGCGTTGCTGGAGACCAGTTTGCTGGGACGCCTGGGACATGCCATCGAACCCGCCGTGAAACCGCTCGGTTGGGACTGGAAGATTGGTGTGGGAGTCATCGCATCTTTCCCGGCCCGTGAGGTCATCGTCGCCACTTTGGGCACGATTTACAGCCTGGGAGGGGACGTCGACGAGAGCAATCCGGATTTGCAGAACACGCTCAAGAACTCCACCTGGCCCGACGGCAAGCCTGTCTTCACGCTGCCGGTGGCGATTTCCATCATGGTGTTTTTCGCCCTGTGTGCCCAATGCGCATCGACACTGCTGGTCATCAAACGCGAAACCAACAGCTGGGGCTGGGCCCTCTTTACGTTCGTCTACATGACCGGCTTGGCTTACGTCGCGGCACTGCTGGTCTACCAGGTCGGCAGCCGTTGGGCGTAAAATTGGGTTAGGCATTGAGACTCTGTGCTCTCCGTGTCTCCGTGGTGCAGTTCTTGAGATTCACCAGAGAGACCCGGAGAGTTCAGCGAGAAACTTTTGAAATCGATCCACAGCTAGGACCGAGCTGGCCATGTCAACTGATGGGCAATTCTGGATTGTGATCGTCTGCGTGTTACTCGCGGGGTGGCGCGTGGCGCTGCGGGTCTGGCGTGGAATGACGTTGTCGGACGCTGGATCGTGCGGCGGCGGATGCCATGGGTGCCCGAGTGGCGCACCGAAGTCCGATCCCCCCTTGGTGCAATTGGACTTGTTTCGCCAGCCTTAGCTCCCTGTCGCCTGACTCTCCGAGGCGGAGCTTCGTGATTGCGGCTGGGATTCGCACCGACTCAGAGAGTCACGCTGCAGTGTGCCGACTGCGGATAAAAATCCCCATCTTCACTTGAGTCGGCGGGTGTGATATAAGCCACTTGCACGTTCTCATCAAGGCCTCGACGATCTCTTGATTAGTCCGGAGTAAAACTCCGAACGTGCTTCTGGGCCAATACTTAGGGCCAATTTAAAGTTGCAAGGATGCACGAAGATGCGTGGGATTCCGCTTCGATTCTGGGGCTTGTCTGCCGTTCTGATCGCTCTCAATCTGGGGGCCTGGTGCTGGGTGCGGCAGGCTGCGCAAGGGCCGGTGCCGGCAGCCCGCCAATCCTTGAAAGTGGTCGCCACGCTGCCTCAGAAACAGATCGACGACACCGATCGCCTGAGCATTGTGTTTGACGGCCCCGCGGTCGCAGCGGCCAGGATCGGCCAGATCGAAGACGCGCCCCTCTTCAAGGTGTCGCCCGATGTCCCAGGTCAATGGCAATGGGCTTCCGCAGAACGGCTGGACTTTGTGCTGGAAGATCCGCTGCCGGCGGGCCGCACGATTAACATCCAACCGTCAGCCGACCTGGAAGTGCAACTTGGTCGCGCCGTGCAGATCTCGGCGGAGATCGAATTTCAGACCCGGGCCCTGGAACTCAATCAGTGCAATATCCTGTCCTCGAACCGGAACGAAGTGCAGTTCGAACTGATCTTCAATCAACCGGTTGACCCAGGTGCCCTGCTGCGGAACTTGAAGGTCCAGGAAAGCCTGCCGCTGGCAGCGGCGCCCGATTTGAAGAACTCACAACTGGCCGATCCCACTGCGGCCTTTACGAACCTCAATCCCAGCTGCCTTACATCCAAGCCCAATGCGCGGCTTGTACTGCGCTGCAACCGACCTCAACGCCGGTCGCTGGACGTGATTCTCGCCGCCGAATTAACCGGCCATGAGGCTGACCGCCCGCTGGGGAAAGTTACCACGCGTAACCTGACATTGAATCACACGTTTGCCTACCTGCGCAGCGAAGTCCCGACGCCCGGTACCGAGCAACAGCTGACGGCCCGCCTGTTCTTTTCAGAGGATCTGGAACACAATCAGAAGCTGCCCCCCATTAACGTGGAACCGCCGGTCGCAGGCCTGACTTCGCGCGTCGACCATCACAACTGGGGTCGTGCGTCATTGATCCTGGAAGGGAACTTCCAACCGGGCCGCAGTTACCAGGTATCGGTCGGCAAGACGTTGCTGTCGGCCGACGGGCAAACTCTGGACGATGACATCCGTGTCTCCTTTTCCGTGCCGGATCGTGAACCGACGGTCCAATTTGCACAAAACCAGGGGATCTTGTCGCCGCAGGGAAATCTCGCTCTGGACGTGAAAACGGTCAATGTCGGCCAGCTGCGATTCCGTGCCACGCGGGTTCACGCCAACAATCTCGTGCAGCATCTCCAGGGCCGTTACACGTTCGACATCGGTCGGACGGTCGTCGAGAAAACGGTCAAGGTGAATGGTTCGCGAACCGAACCGCAAACGCAGGTGCTGGAGCTCAAGAAGCTGCTCAATGAAAACTCACCGCTGGGGATCTACGAGATCGAAGCGCGAGCCACCGATGAAACCTGGCGCCGCGATGAAGCGACCGTCACCATCACCGACCTGGCGCTGATCACCAAGCGTGAGGCCGACGGGGTGTGGGTGTGGGTCTCGTCGCTGAAGACGGCTCAGCCCGTCGCCGGAGTGAAAGTCGCGGCGATTTCTTATACCAATCAAACCCTCGCGTCGGCGACGACCGCAGCGGACGGCAGCGCGCGATTGCCAGTCTCACCCAAACATCCCGACGGTGCCCCGTGGGTGATTGTGGCCGAGAAGGACAACGATCTGGCGTACCTCGTCACAGATCGGCGGGAGTGGGTCATCGATGATGTGGATCAATCAGGCCGGGCCCATCCCGGAGCGTATGATGTCCTGCTTTACACCGAACGCGGCGTCTATCGCCCCGGCGACACGCTGCACGTTACGGGATTGATTCGTGATGCCCAGGGTGCAACGCCCCCCAGCTTCCCGCTGGCGATCAAGATCAAACGACCCGACGGACGCACCGCGGCCACGGTGACCGCCACCCCTGAACCCGACAAGCAGGGGACGTTCCAATTCGACTTCCCGACTCGAGACGACAGCCAGACCGGCCCCTATGAATTCACCGTCACCCTGCCCGGTGCTGATGAAGTGCTGGGTGAAACGACCGCGCTCGTCGAAGCCTTCGTTCCGGCCCGGATCGAAGTCACAGCGACCGCCACAAATCCCCGCTTCGGCCCCGGCGAGAAAGCGTCCATCAAGGTGGCGGGGCGCTACCTGTTCGGCCAACCGGCCGCCGACCTGCCCGTTGCTGTCCAAGGGTCCTATCAACTGGTTCCGCTGAAGTCGAAGGCCGCGGCTGAGTTTGAATTCCCCATCGAAGGCGGGACCAAGCGCGTCAGTATTCAGATTCCGCCAGTAAATCTCGATGCCCAGGGGATCGCTCAGATCGAACTCCCCGCCCCTCCCGCGACTCCCACCGGCATCTGGAAGGCCAATCTGACGACCACCGTCACTGAACCTGGCGGCCGCTCGATTTCGCAATCGGTGTCACTGTTATGGGACACCGCCGACCGCCACGTTGGAATCAAGCTGGGACAGATCCTGCCCGTTGATACGGCCGTGCCGGTCGATTTCGTGCAATGGACGGGAACCGACAGTTCCGCTGCGGCAGGTCCAGTGCAGTTCTTCCTGGAGCGGGTCGAGTATGACACCGTGCTGCGTCAGGTGGACGGCGCTTACCGCTGGATTTCCAGCGAACGGCCCATCGCCATCACCGAACAGACAATCGCCGCCGAAGCCATTCAAAACGGCAAGGGTCAGGTCAGTATCACCTGCCCCGCCAGCGGCAGCTACCGGTTACGAGCCATCGACACACTCTCCGGCCGCGTCACAGTGGCCAGGTTCTATGCTTCCAGCCAGCCAAACGAAAGCAACACCGTCGCTCTGAACCAACCCGAGCGATTGGAGATAGTTCTCGATCAGCCGCAATACAAACCGGGCGCGACGGCGAAGGTGGTTGTAAAAAGCCCCTTCGGAGGCACACTGGTTCTGTGTGTGGAAACCGATCGCGTCATCGAGCAACGTGTCATCGCCATCCCTGAGAATACCACCACGCTGGAAATCCCCATCCCGGCGACGTTGCGCGGGGGGGCCTTTATTACCGCGGCCGTCGTAAGAGCCATCGTTCCGGAAGACAAATCCTGGTTGCCGCACCGCGCATTCGGCCTGGCACGAATCGTGACAGATCATGCTGACCACCAGCTGCCCATTCAACTGACAGCCCCCTCGAAACTGCAGCCTGCGGAATCGACGACAGTGAGCATCCAGACGACCAAGCCCGTCAGTGGCCAGCCGACGCCGCTGGTCCATCTCTGGGCCGTCGATGAAGGGATCTTGCTCACGACCGATTACCCGACACCAAACCTGGGAGCACATTTCCTGGGGCAACGTGAACTGGGGGTGGCGACGGAAGACGTTTATGCCGATCTACTGCCCGATCATCAGCGTCCGGCCGACTGGTCGAGGATTGGTGGAGACGGTGATGGGAACGATGTCGATGGCCAGCGACGCAGTCTGGTTCCCCCGAAGAAGATTGACATGGCCGTCCTCTGGCGCGGGTTCGCCCCCGTCGACGCCGAGGGTCAGGCACGGTTTGATTTCCAGTTGCCGCAATTCACCGGTGAGCTGCGATTTATGGCAGTCGTCGTCGATGGCGATCGGTATGGTTCCACACACCAGGCGGTGACCGTCACCTCACCGCTCCTGCTGGAAGCCAGCTGGCCGCGATTTGTGGCCCCGGGCGATGAATTCCTGGTCCCCGTCAAGCTGTTTAACTCCACGGCAGAACCGTTGTCGGTGCAATTGAACCTGAAGGTCGACGGCCCCGTCACGGTGACGCTGCCCCCCGAAACATCCAACATTACGGTCGCCCCCCAAAGCCCGACGACCGTCTGGTTGCCGGTGAAGGCTACCGGAATGGGCACCGC
>CAZQUW010000053.1:24706-28383 GCA_964596215.1 uncultured Planctomicrobium sp.
GCGAAAGACATCCTGCTGCAACAGGAACCAGGCTCGGGCCGCGAGAAAGTGGTCAACGACATGATCGCCTCGGGAATCGGTCGCCTGTGGTCCATGCAAACTCGCAATGGTGGACTGGGCTATTGGCCCGGTGCCCATGAGCCCACCGCGTGGGGCACGGTCTACGCTGCTGAAGCATTGGCCGAGGCCGCTCAACAAGGTCACGCCATTGATTCGCGATTCCGCGACGAGTTACTCGATTACCTGACAGCCACATTGCATGGCCGCAACGGTGACACCATCAGCGTGCAGACGAAGGCTGAAATCTGCCTGGTCCTGGCGAAGTTTCAACGCCCCGAAGAAGGCTGGATGACCCGCTTGACCGAGCAACTGAAAGAGCTCGAAATGTCCAGCCGTGCCGACCTGGCCCTGGCCTGGAATACAATCGGCCGTAAAGATCGAGCCCTGTCGATCCTGACGGACGATACGCTGACGCAGGCCGTACCGGTCAGCTTCCATGAACGGATTACCTCACCCGTGCAGCAAACGGCCACGTTGCTGAACGCCCTGCTGGAACTTGACCGCGACCATCCGTGGATTCCAGGGCTGGTCACGAAGCTCATGGATGCTCGCAAATATGGTCGTTGGGGGAACACGGCCGAGAACGCCATGGCCCTGCGAGCCCTGCTCCGCTATCAAGCTATTCCCCAGGAACCGGCCAGCTACAGCGGTACCGTCACTGGGGCCAGCGGCACAATCTTCCCGTTCCAGCATGCGGCCCCATCGGCCTTCACTCTCGCCAATCAGGCGACCCCGCTGAAGTTCGAATCGGCCGGCCAGGGGCAGTACTTTGTGAATGTCACCACGACCGGTCTGCAGAAGGCAGGCGCCGCCGTGACGTATGATCGCCATCTGGAAGTCCGCCGCGAATGGATGAACCGCGAAGGCAAACCGATCGATCCCCTGCAGATCAAAGTGGGCGATCTCGTACAAGTGGCAGTGACCGTCAGGACCCTGCCCAATGCCGAGTCATCGTTTGTGCAGAACATTGCCGTAGTCGACGCCCTGCCGGGCGGCTTCGAAGTCGAAAATCCCAGGCTGAGTACCTCGGCAGAGACGGCCGACAAACCAAACACGGCGATCGCAGATCACGTCGAATTCCTGGATGATCGAGTCGTGCTGTTCACCCCGGCCTCTCAGGAATCCAGGACCTTCCGTTACGCGTTAAGGGCTGTCGCGACTGGCAAATTCGTCTCACCGCCCATTCAAGCTTCGTGCATGTATAGCACCGATTATGCGTCAGTGCATGGTGGCGGAACGGTCGAGATTGGGAAGTAAATACCGTGGGACGGGTCTCCAGGCCCGTCAGTGACCGTTAGTTGTCATTGAAGCACCCTTCAATCTGGCCAGGGGACTCCTGTCATTGGCACTCGAAGACCACAGGCACGGACGGGCCGGGAGACCCGTCTCACCTCGCTGCGAATCCGCTGGCTGAAGCGTCTCGCCATCGCCGCGTGCAGCGTCTGGCTGCTCGCGTATATCGGTTTCTGCGCTGTCTGGTATACCTGCCCCTTCCCCGTTGCGCAGTTTGACCACCAGCCGGTCAGCCCATTGGTCACTGACCGTGCGGGGCAGACCATGCTCTATCTCGTCGGGGACAACGATCAGTGGCGACAACCGGTGCCGCTCGAAAAAATCTCCCCCTGGCTGATCCAGGCGACACTCGCGGCAGAAGATGCCCGGTTTCGCGAACACAGCGGGCTGGACTATTCAGCGCTCGTCCGGGCCATGAGCCAGAACATCGCACATCTGAAAATCGTCTCAGGGGCCAGCACGCTTACGATGCAGGTCTGCCGGCAATTGGACCGCAAACCACGAACACTCACTGCCAAGCTGTGGCAAGTGCTGCGCGCGTGGCAACTGGAACGACTGCGGTCGAAGGACCAGATCCTCGAAGCCTATCTCAATCTGGCGCCGTACGGCGGCAACGTGCTGGGTGCCGAGGCGGCTGCGCAATGGTTCTATGGGAAGCATGCCACCGACCTGTCTCTCGGCGAGGCGGCCTTGCTGGCAGGACTGCCGCAATCTCCGAATCGCTTCCGCCCTGATCGACATCCCACCGAGGCCCGTATTCGCCGGCAATTTGTGCTGCGTCGCATGCGGGAACTGGACATGATCACTGCGGCGCAAGCCGAAGCTGCCGCCGCCGAGCCGCTGCCGGCGACGTCCACCCGGCGCATTTCATCCGCGCCGCACGCCGCCTGGCTCGCGCTCCAGAAGCGGCCGCGGGGAGGGCGCACGACCATCGACCTGACCATGCAGCGAACCGTAGAAGCCGCTGTCGCGCAGCAAATTCCCCTCTGGCCAACTGGTACTGATACGGCTGTCTGTGTGCTCGATATTGCCTCCAGTGATATCGTGGCCTGGGTCGGCTCGGCTGATCCCCAGGATCCACGTGACGGGCAGGTGAACGGGGGACTCGCCAAACGCAGCCCCGGCTCGGCACTGAAGCCGTTCCTGTATGCCGCGGCGTTTCAAACTCGCCGGCTGGGACCCGATTCGCGGGTGTATGACGGCCCCCTGGAACGAGCCGGCTGGTCACCTGAAAACTTCGACAAAACATTCACCGGCGAAATCGCAGCCGCCGAGGCTTTACGGCGCTCGCTGAACGTTCCGGCCATTCTGGTCGCTGAGCAAGTGGGGCTGTCACGCTGCGTGGGCACGTTAGCTGCGGCCGGGGTCACGCTCCCCTCCAACGCTGCGCAACGGGGTGGCCTGGCATTGGCCGTAGGCGGCATCGAAGTCAGCCTGCTCGATCTGACGGCGGCCTATGCGACACTCGGCCGGGGCGGGGTTGCCCAACGACCGCGACTGTTTCTGGATGAGACCTCGCCCGCCGAGCAAGCGTTAGACGCGGATGTGTGCGCAGCCATTTCAGACATCCTCAGCGTCCGGCACCGTCGCCCCCGCGGTTGGGAACAACTGAGCGATTCTCAGCTTCCCTGGTGCATGTGGAAGACGGGCACCAGTTCGGGGCATCGCGACGCGTGGGCCCTGGGGCACAACGGCCGCTATGCAATCGGCGTCTGGGTCGGACGATTCTCAGGTGCCGGCCATGTGGACTACGTGGGCCAGGAAGCCGCCGAACCGCTCCTCGCCAGGCTCTTTGCGACCCCCGAATTCCGTCAGCTCCGTCATCCCAGTCCGAGCACCACGTGGACCGTCTCGCGACCCTATACGCTCACGCAACCAGCAACCGCACCATTGAGAATCACCACACCGACGCGCGGCGACATTTTTCTCAGCGCATCCGGTCCGGTCGTCATTCGGCCCGCCACGAATCGCGAGGGTGAAGCTCGCTGGTTTCTCAACGGCCGGCTGATCGCCGAACATCGTCCCGAGCCGCTGCATCTGCAGCCGGGACGCTACGAACTGCGCTGCGTGGATCCCGCCGGCCAGGCCAGCGCCGTGGAGTTTTCAGTGCAGGGAATTTCGCGCTAGCCCCCCAACTCGCTCGTGGGACGGGTCTCCTGGCCCGTCCGTGCGCGTACTTCGACGTTCAACAGCAATCAACCTCGCGCACGCGAATTTGCACCACGGAGACACGGAGAGCAGACGGAGACGAGTTTTTAGCAATGGATTATTGAAGGCGTTATTGATCGAAATCGTTGCCTGAGGTTATGAGCTTTCCCGCGTGC
>CAZQUW010000054.1:0-10233 GCA_964596215.1 uncultured Planctomicrobium sp.
CATGGATGCTCCTCTGACGCAGACGATCACGCAGTTGCTTCAGGCGTGATCGCAGCGAACCATCGTAAACGGTATCACCGACGCGAATCACCAGGCCGCCCAACAAGCTGGGATCGACGCTGGTTTCGAGAACCGGCTGGAACGGCAGGGTCTGAGCCAACTGCCGCTGAATTTTTTCTTCCGAGGCGGGGGACAAGGCCTTCGCACTCACGACCTGCACGCGTCCACGCCCGGTACGAATCTCATGCTGCCGCTGAGTCTCATGGAGAATCTGCGTCAGCAAATCGAGTCGCTCGTGCTTGGCCACGACACACAAAAAATTGGCAAACGTCGGGCTGGCGACTGGTGCGATCGAACGACCAATCACCGCCAGTTTTTCGTCGCGTGAGATCATGGCGGAGACGAGCAGCTTCCGAAACTCGGGCTGCTTCTCCAACACGTGGGTCACGAACGAAGTGAACTCTTCCAGTAGTGACTCAACCTGCCCAGCCGGAGCCGAATCGAGGAAGGCGTCGGCATAGATGCGGGCCACCGCTTGCGTCTGCGGATCTGCATGCAGTTCGCTTGTGTTGCCTGTCGCACCCATAGCCATCATCCTCGTTACGGCACTAACCTGAAGCCTGAACTCACAAAACTCTGACTCACCAGCTCCCGCAGCATTTCCGTGTTACCGGATCAATTGCGAGAAAACTCTGCCAGGGCATCGCCGATCAGCCGATCCTGGTCAGCATCAGTCAACGCCCGACCCAGAACCCGTTCCGTGGCATTCGCCACGGTGCCGGCCATATGGTCAAACAGTTCACTGAGGGCCTGATCCTTCGTTCGCTGAATTTCCTGCAACGCCCGATCCTTGCTGGCGGTCACTTCTTTCTCGGTCTGGGCGAGAATGTCCTGCCGGGTATGTTCGGCATCGCGTCGCGCTTCTGCCAGCGTCTTCAGGATTTCGTCCTGAGCGGCCGCCAGCTTGGCTTGATACTCGACCAGCATCTTTTCAGCTTTCACCCGTGCTTCTTCAGCATGAGCGATGTCATTCTTGATCCGCGCCTCACGAGCATCCAACGCAGCGCTGAGCGGCTTCCAGGCGAAGACTTTCAGGATGACCACGAACAACCCGAAGACGATCAGAGAAAACAGAGCCAGGTCTGTATTCCAGTCGATCGGCCCCGGGGGAGCAGCATGCGTTTCATGCCCATCCGGGTCCACATTGCCGGCTGCCTCGTCTTCCAGCGTGGCGGGTTTGGCAGCATGGCCAGCGTGATCGTCTGCGGCCGGTTTGGCCGCATGACCGTCTTTTGCGTGCTCGTCTTTTGCTGGTGCTGCGGCCTTCTGATCAGCCGCGTGGGCGGTGGTCGTGATCGAACCAACCCACAGCAGGCCAGACAGAATGACAATCAGGCTCCGGCCAAACCAGCTCAGTGCAGGATTGAACATGAACGAATCTCTCTTGCCTCAAACACACCAGGAAGCACGGGGAACAACAATCACGCTGAACGGCTGGGACTAGATCCCGGCCGGCCAGGCGGCACCGTGAATGATACAGACGATCAAGGCGAAGAACGTAACACCTTCGATCAGAGCGGCAGCAATGATCATTGCAGTCTGGATCTGGCCAGCAACTTCGGGCTGACGAGCCATGCTCTCGACGGCGGCGGTACCGATCTTACCGATGGCAAAGCCGGCACCGATGATGGTCAAAGCGGCGCCAATGGCACCCGACAGGTAAATCCCATAGGGATGGACGGTCGCAGTACCTTGAGCCGAAGCTTCAGCGGCGAAGACGAAAAAGGCCATCAAGGCCAACGACGCGATTCGAAGGGTCATCTTCACTTCTTACTCTCCTGTTTTCTTAGACGAACATTGCAGTTGGATACACAGATCTCGCAAATCACTGGGATTTGCGTCACGAGCACGTACTACTTAACGAATCGCAAATTTGCCGGACGACCGCAATCGGACGAGTTCCGCTGCAATACCTGGCCGGCAACTGGAATGGCTTCACTCATTAGTGCGGATGAACGGCAGCTCCGATAAACAGAGATGCAAGGAATGCAAACACATAGGCCTGCAGGAAAGCGACAAACAGTTCCAGCATTCCGATGCCCAGCTGGCCGAAGATGCTGGCGGGCATGATGACCCAGTAGAGTGCCGGATAAGGGAACTCGGGACTGCCGGCCAGAGCAATGTAGCTCAAGACCACCGCGATGACCGTATGTCCCGCCATGATGTTGGCAAACAAACGCACTGCCAACACACCATGCTTAATCATCAGTCCGACAAACTCAATCACCCAGATCATCGGCTTCAAGGCGTAGGCCATCGCGCCGGGCAGATCCATCGTCGGGACCAGTGCCACCCAGTATCCGGCCACGCCCAGCTTTTCTGAGCCGGACTTGATGACCATGATTAACGTCGCTACAGCCAGCGCCACCGTGACCGCGAGGTGCCCCGTCGCTGAGCCCAGCCACGGCAGAGCCCCCAGCAAATTGCAGAACAACACGTAAAAAAAGCAGGACCACACGTACGGGACATACTTATCAGCCGGATGGGCACCCATCTCGGCGATACCGTGCCCGTGCCCGTGGTGACCATGCGTCGCGTGGTCATGGTGGGCGTCGCCATGATGTTCGGCATGCCCATCGCCATGACTGGCTTCATCGTGATGGTGTCCGGTGCCAATCGCTGGCCGCGCCACCTCGTCACGGATCGCCACCGCCAGCATTTCCCAGAAATTCCAGAAACGGCCGCGTGCCGGTCGCCCCGATCGCACGTGCCGCGACAAGCCCCAGAAAATGATCAGCGTCAACAAGCCGGCAACCACCTGCAGCACCATGAACTTGGTGACCTGGAAGTGATGCCCGAGCAGGTCGAAGCTGGGCAGATTCGGTGAATGACCAGTGGGCGAAAGGAACCCCGGCAGTTCAAAATTGACCGCATCACGCACGTGGTGAAATGTGTCTTGACTATGATCGGCCATGTCTGCGTACCGCTTCTCCGACTAACAGACCCGCAACACCAGATCACCAACTCACACTACTGCGAGATCCGCCCGCAAGTAGCCGCTTTATCCTTACGCTGCGTTGTCGCCTCGCGGCAACAGCAGCCATGTTTCTGCAAATAACAGCACATTGTAGAACGCGATCAACCAGATGTAGAACTCACGCATGCCCCAGCTGGGCTGCAGTTTGTAAAACACCAGGGCTGCGATCAGGACAACCAACATCCGGACCAGCATTCCACCTACTGTCAGGCACGTCTTCGCCATCGGATCTGTGACCGATGATGCCAGCCACACCGTGACCAATCCCGGAAGCAGGCACAACGCAGTCGAAACTGCCAGCCCCATTAAGCTTGCCTGCCCACCCACCAGCATTGCGAGCGGAGCGAGCAGCAACATGGCTGCCAATGCTATCGCCAGCAACCTGCCGCACTGTAACAACGGCGGGGCAGTATTCATTTCTCAGGGCCACTCGCGATGACTGCAATTTCAGTAATTGCGGTCATCGCTACTTGTGTTTCGTTTCAGTATTCATCGCGCCTGTGATGCGCAAGATATGCAGGAAGGACGAGGCTAAACCCAGCAACCCACCAACAATCAAACACCACGGAGCAATTCCCAGCCAACCATCTAACCACCAGCCTGCCAGACTCGGCAGGGCCAGCATTAGACCACCAGTCGTGATTTCGGACACCCACCGCATCGCTACTGCCATGGGTGGTTGCCGATCGGGAGACTGTGTCGGCACGGCATTCTCTCCCAGCCACCAACAGAGTTCTCGCAGCTGGGTGACGAAGCTCGACAAGAACGCCGAACATCACCGCTTCGCAGAATCCGTGGGTAGCAGATTTTCCCGAGGGATGCACGCAGTCTAGCGGTCCCTTGGGAGACTGTCAAAGTCGCATAGTTCCTGTGAACTTTTTTCTCAGGATTGATTCTTTTCTTTCCCAAGCCTGATCGGCCCGACGCCGATCGGTTTAATTTGAGTAGGCTTTTTCCAATGTAGCAGGAATTCAACGTACTGGTCAGAGTACTGCACGTCTCGCAGTTCTTACCACACACCCAAAATCGTCAGATCCCCGAGACTCGGTTTCGAATCCGGGACGCGGGTTTTAGTGATGATGTCTGGAAGTGATGCAGGGAGATTGCGAGATGAGGCAGGGGAGTCAGTTGTGAACGGATCCGTTCAAACGACCGGTCGCTGAACCCAACTGGTTGGAGTGCGTGAAGTTATCGGTCATCCCGCGGTGAATCGTGATGGAATTTCGTCGCGACTTGGGCAGGAAGTTGCGCGCTGTCACCAAAAAACCCCGCCGCGTTGAAAAAACTTCGGCAGATCTGCTACAAATCTATGTGCATCAAGACTTGCCGATCAGACTGCGCTGGTATTTAGCCGTCATGGGTGCCGTCTGGTGGGGAGAGTGACTCGGGACTTCGCATGCGGGGTATTCTCGAAATTGAGACAATGCGCGCGGCGAATTCTCCGGCAGTTCAAATACGAGGTAATTGAAATTTGGCTCCGGATTCAGACTGAGTGTCACACTTTGGCTGCCATGTGAATCGAATGTCGACACGCAGGTGCAGCGAAGATTGAATCCTGAGAAGCTCCTGCATTACGAACTTTGGAATCCACGCCGACCCAGTAAAGATCTTCCGCTATGGCAGCTAAACGATTGAGCGATCACACGCGAACTGAGTTGGCAGAGATGGCTCAGCGCCGCGGAGTCGCCGGCTGGAAGGCCTTGAAGAAAGACGAACTGATCGAGGCGCTGGAGGCAAAGCAGCAGGCTAAAGGAGTCAAGGCTGCGGCTGCGAAGAACGGGGCGAAGCTGAAAACCGCGGCGCCGGCCAAGCCGGATAAGGTCACCGCTGCTCCGCGGCGGGTCAAGCCGGCCGCGTCGGCGTCCAGCAAGCCAGCTTCTCCGAAGGCTGCTGCCGGCAAACTGGCTCCTCAGAAGCCCAGCAGTACGCTCACTGCCAAGTCTCGCGGCAAACGCAATTCGACAATCACTCCCAACGCGGAAGCCGTGTTGAAGCGCGACCTGGCGCGCGCGACCAGCGCTGAAAAGGAGGGGCACGACCGTTTCGTCGTGCTGGTCCGTGACCCGCACTGGCTGCAGGCCGTCTGGGAGTTTTCCAGGGCGACCATTCAGCGTGCCGAGGTGGCCCTGGGGACCGAATGGCATCGTTCGGTGCCGACGTTGCGGGTGTTTGATGTTTCAGGGCATGACGCCACCAGTCGCAGTGAAGCGCGCCTGATGGATATTCCCATTCATGGTGGCGTTAACTTCTGGTACGTGCCGATCGATGGTCAGGCGCGGACCTATCGCCTGCAGATAGGCTATCTGACGCCGGCCGGCAAGTTCCAGGTGCTGGCTCGTTCCAATGTCGTGACGGCACCGCGTCCGGGAACCCCGGGGACAATCAGTGGTGGCTGGGATGATTTGAACGGCGAGTACCAGCGGATCTTTGCGCTGTCGGGCGGTTACTCCGAATCCTCCGCGCAGTCGCCATTGCGTGATCTGCTCGAAGAACGTCTCGGCCGCACTCTCGAGAACTGGGGCGGCCAGTCGACGGGGGAAGAGCAGGAGACTGCGGGCGGAGCGTCGCGGTCGCATGGTCAATTGCCCCTGACGTTCCACGCGGAACTGATCCTGCATGGCATCACTTCCCCCGATGCCCGGGTAACGGTGGTGGATGAACCCGCCAACGTCAAAGCCGATGGCTCATTTCAGGTTCGCCTGGCGCTGGAAGACGGTCGCCACTTGATTCAGACGGTCGTGGCCCGTCCGGATGGCTCGGGGCAGCGGACGATCATTCTCTCCGTAGAGCGAAACACCAAAGAGCTCGAGCAACAGGCATGGGGCACCAGTGAATAGCGGGCGCGAGTCGCTCGCGGGCTCGGTGGCGTAGCTCAACTCTGCAGAGTCGAACGAACCTGGCGCACGGTCGATCTGCATTGTCGATTTCACAATGCTGCTGACTCTGAAGAAACGCTCAAACCCGGACGGAGTGTACCTCGTCCGGGTTTGAAGTGATTTCAGTCGTCCTGCCTCCAGGCCACTGCTGGCACTTTGAAGTGAGGCTCAGGAAGTGCAGCGCAGGTCTTAAGCCTCTTCGTAATCGGCAATGCGATTCGAGGCTTCAAAGTGCTGCATGTTTTCGCCAGCATGCAGAGCAAACTGCATCACGTAGGCATCTTCACTAGTGTCTTGATAGTGGTCACGCAGGACGCGCGTGGCATGGAAGCCTTGCCCGCGGAAGAAGATCTGGGCCTGCAGGTTAGTCTCACGCACTTCGAGCGTGATGTATTCACGTCGTTGCTGTGAGAGCTTGTTGGCCAGCTTGGAAACCATCTGATTCCCGATTCCGCAATGGCGATAATCGGGCGCCACCGCAAAATTCAGAATGTGCAAGCGGTTCTTGAAGAGCTCGTAGATCATGAACCCGACCACTCGGTTTCCATGCTCGGCCACCATGCCGATACAGTTGCGCTGCCGGAGGCAGTGCAGGAAATCGGCTTCGGTCCAATGGTACTCGAAGCTCGAGCGTTCGATCTGCAGCACTTCCGCCATGTCCCGGCGGATCATCCAGCGAATCTGAACGCTGAGGGCTGCCTTGGTCGCTGTCTTAGAATTCACCGGGGCCTCCTTGCCCAACCGGGCCTTGCAACGCAGACGACATGTAGCAGGCGACGCCATTCGCCTGTCATTCTCCAGACACCAATGGCTTGACTTGCCGTCGATTGAGGTGACACCAAGGTTTGCCAGATGAGAGTTACATCCGCTTTTATTAGGACTGGTTCAGTCGTTGAAGCTCAGAATGTGTCAGAAGATAACACAGACTTTAAATTTACGGAAGTCGAAATCAGTACCGTTTTTGATGGCACGGGGAGATTTTGCAACAGACTCTCTGAAGTACTCAGATGCATGGCGTGGGGCGGCGGCAAATTCAACCGCGTGCGACATGGAATTCAGGATCGCCAGTTTGTCCCCGCAGGGGGTCAGGCGGCTCAATGAATGGAGGCCATGCTACAGCGATGCGGCCCGCACAAGTGGCGAATGAACTTGCCCAAAGGGCTCGACTTCGGGCTTAGAACGCAGGGCCAACTCGGCCCCCGCCAGCCCCACCAGGCCCTGGCGGAGGCAGTGGAGTTGGAGCCGGTGCCGATGCGGCGACCTGGCCGCTGAGTCGGGTCCGTCGCGACGCATGGCGGATGATGAACGTCGGCAGCACATCGACCTCGTGACGGTCGGGAAAGACCTCGGTCTTGCCGTCAAAACTGCGGTAGCGAGTCAAGCCATCGGCTGACCGCATGCGTCGCGCGAAGACGTGTTCGGTCACGTACTGCGTGAACCCCAGCCACTGCACATCGGGTGAAGTGACCCCGACAAAATTCTTCCGTTCCGGCGTGAACCCCAGGAACTTGCGGGGCAGCGGTGCAGTGTGGAGTGATGTGACCAGGATGGCCATGGTGACATACGCCGTTGCAAAACCGAAGCCCCATTGTCCGATCTTGTACGCCACATCGGGGAGTTCCAGGTTCGTCGGTGCGATATGATCCAATCCCAGGCGGATCAGGAACACGAATAGAGAGAACAACCCCAGCAGGCAAATGATGTCTGCCCGCGTCTCCATCCACGCGCTTTGCTTGCCCAGGATGACCGCCAGCGGTTCGTAGAAATTCATGGCCAGCAGGCCACCGAAGATGACTGCGAAGAAGGTTAAAATCGCATTCCAGGGACCATCCTGGGCGATCATAAAGGTCAGTCCCCCGACGACCCCCAGCAAAATGACGTCAATGACGATATCCATGAATTTTCGTTCTTTACTTCACTAGCGGATGCTCGGTTGTTCCTGCTGATCGAGTACGTCTCACAGAATCAGGCGGCCCTGAAATCAGTTCTGCCGCACCCTATTTGACGACGCGGTTTAACTCGTCGATCGAAGTGATCCCCTTGACCACCAGCCGCAGTCCTTCTTCCTTCATATACAGCATGCCGTTCTTGCGGGCCTCGGCTTTAATCACGGAGAGTTGTGGAGTTTCGCGGATCAGATCCCGCAGGCGGTCGTTGATGACCAGCAGTTCGTAGACACCCACCCGCCCCTTGTAACCCAGGCCACCGCAGGTGGGGCATTGATTATCGCCGGTCGGCGGTCGATAGAACTGCTTCACCTGCTCGGCGGGCAGATTGTTTTTCTTCAGCGTGTCGGCGTCGGGCTTGTATGCTTCCTTGCAGTCTTCGCACAGTCGGCGAACCAGTCGCTGCCCCAGGATTCCCGACAACGCACTGGCCAGCATGAAGGGCTCGACGCCGAGATCCAGGATGCGGAACAGAGCTGAAATGCTGTCATTGGCGTGGACGGTGGAAAACACCATGTGTCCGGTATTGGCCGCCTGGCAGGCAATCCGCGTCGTTTCGTCGTCACGCATTTCGCCGATCAGCACGACGTCGGGGTCTTGACGCAGCACGCTGCGCAACGAACCCGCGAATGTCTGGCCGGCTTTCGTGTTGATCTCAATCTGTGTCACGGCGGGCATGCGATATTCGACCGGGTCTTCGATCGTAATAATGTTGATCTGATGTGCATCCAGCCCGGCCAGTGCAGCGAACAACGTCGTCGATTTACCAGCACCCGTGGGACCGCAACTGAGGAACATGCCGTGCGGCTGATTGATGATTTCCGTAATCTGGTCTGACAGGGCTTTGCGCATGCCCAGGTCGGCCAGCGTTCTAACCGAATTGGCCTGATCCAGGATACGCAGGCTCATCTTCTCGCCGATCTGGGTCCCCTGGGTCGCCACGCGGAAGTCGATCTCGCGCCCTTCGGTCTCGGCCCGGAAGCTGCCGTCCTGCGGCTTCCGCTTCTCGGTAATATCCATCGCGGACAGGACTTTGAAAATGTTGATAATCGCGTCGCCGATGACCCGGTCGAATGGTTCGGCCGGGTACATCACGCCGTCGATACGGTAACGGACCGAGAGCTCGTCTTCCTGCGGTTCAAGATGCACGTCGGTCGCCCGGCGCAGAATCGCGTCGTAGATCATTTCCTTGGCAGCCATGTAGCCCTTGGAATTCTCAACAGAACGCGTGCGATTCTCGTCTGTGACTCCCTTGCCCTGGCGCGACTTCCCCATGAATCGAATCGGGGGACCCTGGCTGTACTCGCCTCGTTCGCGCGAACTCAGATTAATCCCCAGCTTGCCCAGGATCTGCAGGCAGACCTTCTTGATGTGTCTCGGGGTCATCACGCGGGACGATTCGGGAACACGCTTGTTGCGTTCAACAATGTAGAAGCCCAGCGGCGTCCCGTAGAACAATGCGAGCAGGAATGTGCCTCCCAGGGCATTCGGGACAATCAAAATGAATATGAAACCCAGAGCGCCGCAGAACAGCACCAATGGGTTCCACATGGCGGTCATCATCTTCAGGCCGCGGGCGTCGCTATCGACCCATTGTGTCGTCCAGGCCCACAAGAATAGCCAGCCCAGTACGGGAACGAACATGAACAGGTTGAGATACCAGCCAACAGGCCCGGCAGGGCCGGTGCCGCGATAGAAGGGGTACGGGTCGGGAGGGTATTCCCCGACGGCACGCCCACTGGAAGCAGGTGCCGCAGCGGGAGCCGCCGTTCCCGCACCGGCTGCCGCCGCAGGGGCCGGTTGCTGCGCTTCCGCGAGGGGGCAGGGCTGGCACAGAAGCACTAATCCCAGGACGAAGCTGCAGATCAGCTTACGTATCGCGGGATTACGACGATCCGGGGCACCGGGGAACCGCGATTCGCAACGAGCCAAAATCCAAACCATGTCAAGTTTGCCAAAACGATGTGCGATTGATGCCGTGTTCCACAATTGGCTGCCAACTCGGCGAGTTAATCGCAGAATTTTACTTCGGCATGCCTCATTCGCCATTGCGGGGTGCAATTCTACGCTAATTTGACAACGCATGAGGCCCGCCACACACCGAAATTGGTTCGAATCCGTCGTTGAACACAGCAGCCATGTTCAAGTGGGATCGCCCGAAAATCGTGAGCAACCGAACTGAACACGACTACCGTACCCGACTTGCGTCTCCAGCGAAACCCCAAGCCGAATTTTCGATATGACATCGATTCTAAGAGATATTTGGCACCGCGACGAGAGGCTTTGCGTGAGATTTTTCCGCCGGAGCGAGATGGGCGATTACGGAACTGAGGCTTGAAATAGGACAGGGTCCGCATTGTTCCGCGCAGACCAT
>CAZQUW010000054.1:10333-28272 GCA_964596215.1 uncultured Planctomicrobium sp.
AAATGAATCGCCTGAGTATTCTCCCCCCGCTTTGATTGATTCACCGGTCAAACAACCCTTTCTTCCATCAACGACCTCACCTGCAATACATCCCATTCACTTGAACCACGACGCGTGGTAGGTCGGCCTGCGAGTAATCACAGGCCGAACCAGGAACTGCGCCGTCAGCACGGATGCAGACGGCTGCCAGTTTCCTGTCGATCCCCGATTCACCGAAACACCACTCTCCTGCGGCTCCGACGTGTTCACACGCGACTGTGTGTGCTGCGCCGGTCGTTCACCGAGAGTTACGAAACCAATCGCCCCCGGAAGTAGCGTGCGTCCTTCGCCCCCCTGGGATCCGCTGCTTCCGGGTGTTTTCGTTTTGATGCTGGATTTAATGCGGCGTCAGGCCTCTTTGTGGCTTCTGCACATCACCGGTGCCGTAGTGGGCGCGACCAGCCTGCAACGCCAGCCAGTGGAACCATCCGCAGATTGATTGGAGATCCACTCGCTGACACATTGGGCTGCTGGCACAATGGGCCGGTATCGCAACTAAACTTCGGGCAACAGGTAGGGCGCGCGATATTCTTTCCGCGACCGCAAGGCGTTTGCTTCCGGATCATTGTCGAACATTTCGGTGACCGGATCGAGACTCAGGCGATGACCCGTTCTCCAGGCGACATTTCCGGCATGGCACAAGATTGACGACGGATGTCCGACCGTTTCCAGATCGGCATTGGGTTTCTGTCGCGACTTCACACAGTCCAGGAAATTGCGGATGTGGTCGGTCCCGTCGTAATTGCCGCCCCCCTCGGCGACCACCTTCTTCTTGTTGTCGTAGGCCCGCCATTTGGCATTCCCGATGACGATATAGCCCTGATCGCCAAACAAGGCGGCCCCTTCGGATTCACCGAGATAATCGTACGGCGCCCAGACCCGCATTTCGTAGGTTAGCAGCCGCCCCGGTTTACCGGCTGACTGTGCGGCGAATTCATAGTTCACCTGCAGCGTATCGGGCCATTCCTGCATGTCGTCGAAGTACCACTTGCCCCCGCTCGCGGTGATGACGCGCGGTAACCCCAGCGGCTGCCCCCCTTCGGCCTCGACGGCAGTGCTTAACGCCCACCGGGCGATATCCAGGCGGTGCACCCCGTCGTTTCCCAGATCGCCCGTCCCCAGGTCGAAGAACCAGCGCCAGTTACCATGGAACCGACGAATATTGAACGGCCGCTTCTGAGCCGGCCCGAGCCACACATCATAATCGACCCCCGCGGGAGGATTGCTGTCAGCGGGCCGGCCGATTGAGCCTTGCCTGGAACTTTCCCAGGCCTTGGCGACCAGGCATTTCCCCAGCTTGCCCGATTTGATGTAGTTCATCGCTTCGCGGAAGTGCGGTGAGGTCCGGGATTGGGTGCCCATCTGCACGATCCGCTGGTGTTTTCGCTGCGCGGCCACCATCCGCTGCCCCTCGACAATATTGTGCCCGTCGGGCTTTTCGACGTACACATCTTTGCCCGACTGACAGGCGAGGATCGTCGGAATCGCGTGCCAGTGATCGGGAGTTCCAATCACGACGATATCGAGATCCTGGTGGTCCACGACACGCCGGAAATCAGCGACCGCCTCGGGCTTCTTCCCATTAATCGCTTCGACGGCGGCCACGGCCGCGGGCAGCTTGTTGGTGTCGACATCGCAGACGATCAGCAGGTCGACATCCTTCTGGGCCGCAAACGCTTTCATCAGGAACGAGGCCCGGCCCCCCACCCCGATGCAGCCGACTCGTAATCGCTCCGACGCCGGGGCCCGCCCCTCCTGCCCCAGCAGCCAGGAGCTCGCTGCCAGAGTCGTTACGCCAGCCACCGATTGCCCTAAAAATCCACGTCGACGGAGATCAGTCATCGCATTTCTCCAATGGTGAAAGTCAGTCAGGAAACTGATAAACGCTGACAAAACCTCTGCGTCAGTTCAGCATCGCCGGAAATGCCGCGGTTCTGAACTTCTCACAACCGGTTTTGTCGGGGGAACTGAGCCAGAGTTGTAGAAACACTCCAGTGTTACGCAGTGGTCTCCCAAACCTCGAGTCGTGTCGTCGTCATGGCAGAAGATTTCCGCCCGGCTGCCACCTGCCCGGCAGCATCGCCCGGGCTACCTGGCGCCCTGGCTCAGATACAATTTCTCGTTATGGGTGGCCCGGCCACCCGCGGCGATGTCAGGCCGGCCATCACCATTGAAGTCTTCGATGACCAGGTCTTCGGTGGCCATGCCGCCATTGTCGATGATCGATTTTTTCCAGCTCCCGCCTTCGGCAGATGTGTACAGGAAAACTCCCGGACCCTGGGGAATACCGGTACCCAGGTCACTGTGGCCAATGACGACTTCGTCACGACCGTCGTGGTCGAAGTCCGCGACTCCGACTGCGTGGCCGCGTTTGAGCGTCTTGTCGACGACGTTACGGGTCCACAGCTTTTCACCTGCAGCGGGCTCGGTGTAGACCACAACGCTGTGGCCATGCATGGGTTCGACCGTGGCAATGATCCGCTTCGAACCCAGCTTGCCGACTTTGATTTCTCCGGCACCGGTGACCTGGGCCTTTGGTGTTCCGGGTTCGCCCAGGGCCAGCTGGGTTTTCAGGAACGTACCATCGGCCTGTTTCTGAAACAGGAACACTCCTTCCATGCAGGCGACCAGGACGTCGGCTTTTCCGTCACCGTCAAAATCGCCCATCCAGTGGTTGTGCATGGCATTCAACTGCTCGTCGAGCGGCGTCGCTTTCCAGGCGTCGGTCTTGGGCTGGCCCGGAATTTCGAACGCCAGCAACCGCACACCCTGCGGAGCGGTCGTTTTATTCAGCGGCGAGATCACCAGCTGCGGTTTACCCGTTCCCAGGATGTCGCCCCAGCGCACACGATGCAGCCAGCCCTCTTTGTTGATGAAATGGACATGCCATTTTTCCTCCAGGGACTTCCCGCGGGACAGCCACTGCAGGGTCCCGAGTTTTGTCCAGCCGGCCCCCAGGGCAAAGTCCATCTGGCCATCACCATCGATATCGTGCGGCGCGATGCAGACGTTGTCCCGCTCCGTCTGATTCTCGATGATCACCCGCAGTTTCCAGGTGGGGTTCTGAAACCAGACGACCCGATTTTCGGTGACTGCGACCACGTCCGGCAGTTTGTCGCCGTCCACGTCAGCCGCTGTCACTGCGTAGCACACGCTGCCCACATTCGCCTCCAGGACCCGGCTCTCGAACCGGATTTCCGGCTCGGCCGCGGTGCAGAAGGCCGGCGCCAATAAGGTCGCGAAGGCTGTGGCCCAGATGTTGGCAGGCACGTATTTCATGGTAGTCCTCAGGCTGTCCATCAGGAAGTAAAACCGGCGTGTCAGCGAATTGGAACAGTTCGGCAGCGCAGAAGCAACCGGATAATGACTGTCTGGCACCAGCCGGCGAAGTTCAGGCACGGCCCGTTCTGGAATCGATTGTCGGGCTGGAAAACCCGGCTGTGTGGCCGCTGTACCGCTTGCCAGAATGGCGGAGACGAAAGTTTTGTAGAAAAGATTTGTAAAAAAGAGGTGGACTTCAGGATCGACTGGTCGCAAACTAGCAGTTCACCTGGCAGCAATTCTACGCTGCCAAAGCGGAGCATTCATTGATCTACGGCGGTTAGTGCACTTTTAACAGATTCTTGTTTTACCGATCATTACACGAAGCCAGAGGCACTCATGAATCGACCTCGTCCCCGTGCGTTCACGTTAATTGAACTGCTCGTCGTCATCGCCATTATTGCCGTGCTGATCGCACTGTTGCTCCCCGCAGTTCAGCAGGCTCGCGAGGCGGCTCGTCGCAGCCAGTGTAAGAATAACATGAAGCAACTGGGGCTCGCGCTGCACAATTATCACGACACCTCGAGCATTTTTCCCTTGAACAGTTCCTATTCGGGGGGCCCGGCTGTCAATAACCGGAGCGGATACGTGGGGATGCTGCCGTATCTGGATCAGGCCAATATTTACAACCAGATGAATATGTCGGCGAGCGGTATTGTGGCTCCCAACCTTGCGTTTACCCAGACCCCATTGAACGTTCTGCTGTGCCCGTCAGATCCCGACGCCTTGAAAACCAATCTCCTGGGACAGGATGCGGGAACCTCTACCGCCATGGCTGCTTCGGACTATGCGTTCTGCCTGGGCGACTACACCAACGTCAGTACGACCACCGGAGCGACTCAGACGCCGCAGTACGGCAATGGCGTCCTCACTTCCAGTCGCGGGATGTTCAGCCGGGGCAACTGGAGCGCCCGGATGCGCGATGTGACTGATGGAACCTCGAATACGATTGCCTTAGGCGAGTCCATCGGCAACTGGTGTGGCTGGCAGATTGGCTGGGGGTTTCAGTCGTTCGCCACGACCGCCCACGGGATCAACTATCAGAACTCGGTTCTGAAGAATTCGGCCAGCATTGGCACGCATGACAACTGCATCGGATTTCGCAGCCAGCATATCGGCGGAGCCCATTTCCTGCTGGCCGACGGCGCAGTGCGGTTTATCAGCGAGAACATCAGCGGCGTGACGTACAACGCCCTGGCGTCCCGCGCGGGGGGCGAAACGCTTGGCGACTTCTAAGTCAGTGCCAAAGATACCGCTGGTTACTGCTGCTTCAGCAGCCGCGGGTCGCGGCGTTCGGGTTTGCGAGCGCTGACAACGGTGTAGCCTGAGACCGACTGCATTTCGACGTCGACGAAGTATTCCGGCATATGCTCGTCGTACCAGTTGGGCGTCTTGGTCACCATCATCACGCGGCCGCCCGGTTTCAGCGCCCGATGGGCGGCTCGCAGGAATAGGAAGGCAATCTGATACTGCGAGAAGTAGGGCGGATTCCCCACAGCCAGGTCGTAGGTGTCGCCGATTCCGGCTTCGCCCGTGCAGTTCAATCGGGCTTCGATGTTCGTCAGCTGATTGAGTTCCGCACCCCGCTCGGTGCATTGCACGGCGCGACAATCGGAATCGACCGCCAGGACTTTCACCCCGGGGGCACGTGCGGCCGCGGCGAGCGACACGGCCCCGCAACCGCATCCGATTTCAAATACGTTATCGTTGGGATTCACGACCATCGTCTTGATCAGAGCCCGGGCTCCGCCGTCCAGCTCGCGATGGTTGAACACCCCCGGGCGGCTGATGACCTGGATCAACCGGCCTTGATCGCGAAACGCAAACTGGCACTCGAACTGCTTCACCTTCTTCAGCGGCTCGTGCTTTGTGGCCAGATAGACCACGCCGTTAGCCAGTGGCCGCCGCGTGACTTTCGGGAACAGCTTTCGCAATTCGGCATGCAGCCAGGTGTCTTCTTCGTTGTCCGTGCAGCTGATCAGCCGCCCGCCGATTTCGAGTGCCACATGCCCCGCCTGGAGACGTTCTCGGGTCAGCTCGGCGTCGCCGCTGGAGCGGACGGGAATGGCCACCAGGTCGAACGGGCCGGCGGGAAAATCGGGGGTGCAGACCACTTCCAGATTGGTTAAGGTCGCCAGCGATGCGGTCGATTGCTGGTAAAACTGGTCTAGAAAATGACAGGTGACTGACGCCTCGGGGAATCGCTCCGAAGCGGCAATTGCAAACTGGCCACGGCCGACCGAGGTGCTCAGGATGCGTTTCGGCGACAGCTCCGGCAGCAAGTCGATCAGCAATTGCTCCTGGACCGGGATCCGGGGTGAGTATTCTTCATCGTGTGAATTGCGGCGACGGCGTTGCATGACGGGCGTGTGTCCGGGAAAAACTAAGTCAGAACAAATCGACTGGGGTGAACCGTAAGGTCGCAATGATCGCAGATCTCATCGCCAGGGGGCTTAAGTGACCCGGCAGAGGTAACATTTCAGGTAGTGATTTTCGAGACAGGAAACATTGGTGGGGTGGTCCGCCGAAGGGCCGCGGCGTTCCAGAATCTGCACCGATCGCTTGGCCCCCGCGGCCGCGGCTGACAGCATTTCTTCGAACATCATCTGGTCGACATGTCCCGAGCAGCTGCAGGTCAGCAGCAGACCGTTCGGTTCCAGCAGCAACATGGCTAACCGGTTCAGCCGCTCGTAACCGCGAATGGCTTCCGGCACGCTTTTGCGGTGGCGGGCCATTTTGGGCGGATCGAGAATGATGCTGTTGAATCGCTCGCCATCTTTTACGAGTTGTTCGATGTACTTGAAGGCGTCCGCCTTCTCGAACCGAATCTGCTTCCCGACGCCGTTCAATTCGGCGTTGGCCCGAGCCATCGTCAGCGCCGATTCGGACACATCGACCGCCAGGATGTCCCTGGCGTGGCCCGCCTTGGCGACATTCAGGGCAAATCCACCCGAATAGCAGAACAGATCAAGCACCTTCGGTCCGCGCAGCATGCGCGCGGCCAGCTGGCGATTATCGCGTTGATCGAGGAAGAACCCGGTCTTCTGGCCTTCGACAATATCGACGCCGTAGCGGACGTTGTGTTCCGTAATAAACAGCGGCCGCTCAGGGGTGTTCCCCGTCAACGTGCCGTCGCTCAGTGTCAGTCCTTCGGCCTCGCGGATCCCCTTTTCTGTCCGCAGCCAGATCCCCCGCGGCTTCAGTTTTTCCTGCAGCAGGCGGACAAACAGCTCTTGGCGGCTCGCCAGCGCCCGGCTGGTGAACTGCACCAGCAGCCAGTCGCAATATCGATCCACAATCAGGCCCGACAGCCCATCCGACTCGCTGTACACCAGCCGGGCTGCTCCTTGTGGATCGTTCAGGCCCAGGATGTCCTGGCGCAGACTGAGAGCAGTGTCCAGGCGGGCCGACCAGAAGGCCTCGTCGAGCGGGACTTGCTCGTCCCAGCTGTAGAGCCGCACAACGATGTTGCTGTCCGGATTGAACAGCCCCCAGGCGATGAACTCGCCGCGGTCGGTCCGCAACTGTACCGCATCGCCGGGTTGAGGATCCCCCTTAATGTGGTGGATGGCCCCTTCAAACACCCACGGGTGTTGAGCAAAAAATGGCAACGCGCGCCGAACCTTCAACGCCACCTGTGGGACGGGCGCGGGAGTTTCTGCAGGAGATGGGGCCGCAGCGGATGGCGGGTTCAAGACCGATTCTGATTCAGACACGCGAAATATTTCTTCTGTGAAGCCAATGGACCGCAAATTGCGTCACGAAATAATTTCGTGCGAAAACGGACACGGTATTGTACCGCAAAAAAGTGCCCGTGACCATGCCGCGAAAACGCTGAAAAACTGAGCCCTGGCGTGACAATCCGGCTCGCAGCATGCCGGCGGCAGCGATGTACCCCAGGTAATCAATCGACAAGCCACCTTACCACTACCGGCCAGCCGCAGGCCAATACTTCTCTATCAGGCCGTGTGGCAGTTGATGGCTTAAACAGGCGGCATCTGGTTCCGGCGCGAACCCGTTCAGCGGCACAAATGGTTGCTGCAGCAATTCGTTCCGGCACGCAACAGCGGTCGCTTACCGGTGAGGGATTCGCGAAATCATCGGCATGTCGCCGTTGTCGCTATCCCCTTGGTGTTGCTAAGATTCGATTCGCGCGAGGACTAACAGGAGACAATCGGTGACAACTGAGATTCCGCATTATGATATCGTCGTGATCGGCAGTGGGCCGGGCGGCGAAGGGGCGTCGATGCAGGTGGCCAAAAGCGGCCGCAAAGTCGCCACGGTTGAACGTCATGCACGCATCGGCGGCGGCTGTACTCACTGGGGCACCATCCCCAGCAAGGCGCTCCGCTTTGCCATTTTTCGCATGACCGAAGTCAACAACAACCGGCTCGTCCGTGACGCGGGCGTGGCTTTGAATTTCTCGTTTCCGCAACTGTTGAAGAGCTCCAAGAGCGTCATCGATCAGCAGGTCGATCTGCGATACAGCTTTTATGATCGCAATCATGTCCCCATGTATTGCGGGCAGGCCAAGTTCCTCGATGAGCACACCATAGAAGTGTACGAGAGCCATGAAGGCCGCCAGCGGATCACGGCTGATGCGTTTGTCATTGCGACCGGTTCGCGTCCCTATCGTCCGCCCGATGTCGATTTTGATCATCCGCGGATTTTTGATAGCGACACCATTCTCAATCTCGATCACACGCCGCAGTCGATCACTGTCTACGGTGCGGGCGTTGTCGGTTGCGAGTATGCGTCGATGTTTCGAAACCTGGGGGTGAAGGTCAATCTGGTCAACACACGCAGCCAGCTGCTGGAATTCCTCGACGACGAAATCGTCGACGCGCTCGCCTATTCGATGCGGGAGCGTGGCGTCGTCATTCGTCACCGCGAGGAATTCGAGAAGGTGGAGGGCCGGGAAGACAGCGTGGTGTTGTCCTTGAAATCCGGGAAGCAGATTCGTTCCGATATCCTGCTGTGGGCCAACGGCCGTACCGGGAATTCGGATGAAATCGGGCTGGAAGCGCTGGGGATTGTGCCGAATAATCGCGGCCATATTCCGGTGAATGCGGATTTTCAGACTACGGCGCCGCACATTTACGCGGTGGGCGATGTGATCGGCTGGCCGTCGCTGGCCAGCGCCGCCTATGACCAGGGGCGCTATGCGGCCAGTCACTGCATGTTCGGCAAGTGCGAACGGGCGCTGATTGAAGACATTCCCACCGGGATCTATACGAGTCCGGAAATCAGCTCGCTGGGTAAGACCGAACGCCAGCTGACGGAAGCGCAGATTCCCTACGAAGTTGGTCACTCACAGTTCAAAAGCCTGGCGCGGGCCCAGATTACCGGGCAGACGGTCGGGATGCTGAAGCTGTTGTTTCATCGTGAAACCTTGCAGATTCTGGGCATCCACTGCTTTGGTGCGAACTCGGCCGAGATCATTCACATCGGTCAGGCAATTATGTCGCAACATGGTGAAGCCAACTCCGTCAAGTACTTTGTGAATACGACTTTCAATTATCCAACCATGGCCGAAGCGTACCGCGTAGCGGCGCTGAATGGTCTGAATCGGCTGTTCTGATGAGTCATGACGGGAGGGCCGCCTGCCGTCATTGGGCATGAACTGACTCGGAACTAACGGCATCCCCCAGGAGACGGCGTCACCCCGCCGTAGTGATTTCCATGCAGCTCTCTGGCGAACAACTGTGGCAGCGATATTGCGACTACCTGATCACGGACGAAGCGTTGGGCTTTGCGCTCGATGTCAGCCGCGTGCACTTCAAAGATGACTTCCTGAAAAAGATGACGCCGGCCATGGACGCGGCGTTCAAGGCGATGGATGAACTCGAACAGGGTTCGATTGCCAATCAGGATGAAAACCGGATGGTCGGCCACTACTGGCTGCGCAATCCGGCCATCGTGGCCAGCGTGCATCCGGAAATCGCCCAGGAAATTCGAGAGACCAACGCGGCGATCTTGAAGTTCGTGCAGGCGATTCACTCGGGCGAGAAAGTCGGTTCCACGGGGAAATTCAAGAATGTCCTGCATATCGGCATCGGTGGTTCAGCATTGGGACCACAGTTTCTGGATGCGGCGCTCGGGAATGCCCACGATCAGCTGAAGATGTACTTCTTCGACAATACCGACCCGGATGGGATCGATCGGACCATTCAGCAGATTGGCGATGAACTCGGTCAAACCTTGATTACCGTCGTTTCCAAGTCGGGGGGCACCCAGGAAACGCGCAATGGCATGACCGAAGCGCGACTGGCCTGTGAGCGGCGTGGCTTGAACTTCTACCAGCAGGCCGTGGCGATTACGCAAACGAACAGCAAGTTGGATCGACAGGCCCAATCCGAGAAGTGGCTGGCCCGTTTTCCATTGTGGGATTGGGTCGGCGGACGCACCTCGATCATGTCGGCGGTAGGCTTGCTGCCCGCAGCCTTGCAGGGGATCGATGTGACAGCGTTGTTGCAGGGGGCGGCCGATATGGACAGCCTGACGCGGTCGCACGACATGCGTGCGAACCCCGCGGCCATGCTGGCGATGATGTGGTTCCATTGCACCGGGGGACGCGGTGCCCGCGATATGGTCCTCCTGCCCTACAAGGATCGCCTCGCCCTGTTCAGCAAGTACCTGCAGCAACTGGTGATGGAGTCGCTGGGCAAAGAATATTCGCGCAGCAATCGCCTGGTGCGGCAGGGCATTGCAGTCTATGGGAATAAAGGTTCGACTGATCAGCACGCCTATGTGCAGCAGCTGCGCGAAGGGGTGCCGAATTTCTTCGTCACGTTTATCCAGGTTCTGAAGGACCGTCCCGGTGCATCGTCTCCGGTCGATACCGATGTCACGACGGGTGACTTTCTCCATGGCTTCTGGCAGGGAACCCGTCGGGCCTTGTACGATAACGATACCGATTTAATCAGCATTATTCTCGATGATGTGACCCCGCACAGCGTCGGGGCGATGATCGCACTCTACGAGCGTGCGGTCGGTCTGTATGCCGAGCTGATCAATGTGAACGCCTATCATCAGCCGGGTGTGGAAGCCGGCAAGAAGGCGGCTCAGGAAGTTCTGGACCTGCAGCTGAAATTGCTGCAACATGTGCGGTCAGCGCACGCGCCGCTGACGGCGGAAGATCTGGCGGCCGCCGCGGGCAGCCCCACTGAAACCGAGACCGCCTATCACATCCTGCGGCACATGGCGGCGAACCCCGACCATGGCCTCCGTCGCTGGGGCGGCACATCCCCCGCCGCCGACCGTTTCGGCCCCAGCTGATATTGCGATGACCGGCCCGCATGCGAGCGCGTGGATTTTCAGGAATTCCACTGGAATCCAGTCGCATGCGGCACGGACTGGTACTAATCAGCAATTCCGCAAGTGCCGGTCTCTCTGTGGCGTCGGTCAGCAGGTCGTTATTTGGACTCATGTCGATCGAGATGGTAAACTACAGGTGTCAGTTTGAGCGCAACGTAAATCCCAGGGCCAGTCGGCTCTGACTGGGGCCGCCCGTCTCGCAGCAAGTCACGCCAATGAAGAGGGAATATCATGAAAGCGACACAGAGACTGCACGATCTGGGGCAAAGCCTTTGGCTCGATGACATCAGCCGCCGACTGCTGGATAGTGGTACTCTGGCTCAATATGTCAGCGAATTGTCGGTGACCGGCCTGACCTCGAACCCCTCGATTTTTGCCAAGGCAATCAAGGACAGTACAGACTACGACGATTCGATTTCGGAGAAAGTGAGAGCCGGTAAGTCGGGCGAAGATCTGTTTTTCGAACTGGCAATCGAAGATTTGCGTCGCGCGGCCGATCAGTTTCGACAGATCTACGATCAGACTCAGGGGATGGACGGCTGGGTCTCGTTGGAAGTCTCGCCGTTGCTGGCACATGATACCGCTGGCACCGTGGCGGCTGCGAAAGATCTCCATGCCCGGGCACAGCGGCCGAATCTGTTTATCAAGATTCCCGGCACGCCCGAAGGTTTGCCCGCGATTGAAGAATCAATTTTCGCGGGGATTCCTGTGAATGTCACACTGCTGTTCTCCCGCGAGCAGTACCTGGCCGCGGCCGATGCGTATCTGCGCGGTATCGAACGGCGAATCGCCGCCGGCTTATCAGCTGATGTCCGCAGCGTGGCCTCGTTATTCATCAGCCGCTGGGATGTTGCCGTTGCCAATAAGGTTCCTGAAAACTTGCGGGGACAATTGGGAATTGCGATCGCCAAGCGAGCACACAAGGCCTATCTCGGTCTGCTGGCGTCCACCCGTTCTCAGCAGATCAAGCAGGTGGCCGGTAAGCCCCAGCGACTGCTGTTTGCCAGCACTGGCACAAAGGATCCCAAAGCCTCTGATGTGATGTATGTCACGTCGCTGGCGGCGCCGGATACGATTAATACGATGCCGGAAGGGACGTTGAAAGCATTTGCGGATCATGGTGACCGCAGCGCGATCGTGCCCCTGGATGGCAGCGATTGTGAAGAGATTCTGAATCACTTCGCGCGAGCCGGTATCGACATCGATGCACTGGCCAATCAACTTCAAGATGAAGGTGCCAAGTCGTTCGTGAAATCCTGGAACGAGTTGATGGAAAGCATCGAGACGAAGAGTGCTGCGTTACAAGCTGTTGTCTAACAACGACGATGCCATCTTCCAGACAGGCGAGCCGGCGGCGAGTGACGTGCCGGCTCGTCGCATTCTGCAGAGCGACTCGATTTGACCGGCACGCTGCAAAACGGTAAATCTTAGACGATCTCGGAAGTTGACATGGGGAGACTTTCCCGAGCCCGGTTTGAATTTACTTTACCAGACGGTTGTCAGTCATGCCTGCTACGATAGCCTGTTCTGCCTCATCCTATGGGCCCTATGGTGCCCAGGCGGCGATTCCGCACCTGCGACAAATCGGCCTGCAATACCTGGAACTGCCGATCCTCACGCAAGGCCAGCCCACGCGGTATGGTGAAGAGCCGCTGATCACCTCGACGGCCAGTGAGAAGGACGTTCAGCGTGTCCTGCATTTCATACACGATCACGGCGTCAGACTGAGTGCCTGTCAGATCGATACGGGCAATCCGCTGTTTAAATCGGCGCGGCAGGTACTGAAGCGAAAGATGGACATCGCCGCTCAACTGGGCGTCAAGCTGGTCATCGGTAATGGGGGCGAACTCGAGTCTTCCGATCAGCGTGGCAGCTTGCTCGCAGCATTACGGGAGTTGGGTGACCACGCCCAGACCTTGGGCCTGACGTACTGCCTCGACATGCAGCCGGGCATCTGCCGCAGCCATCGGGGAATGCTGGAATTAATGCGAGAGTTGCAGCATCCACAGATCTGGCTGAACTTCGATACGGGGGCTCTGTTCTACTACAATGAAGAGCCGGTACTGGAAATTGCCTTGCTGAAGGTCGCGCCCCTGTTGCGGCATTTGAATCTCAGCGATTCGATTGGTGAATTCGACTACTGGTATTTTCCGGCCTTGGGATATGGCGGCGCCGTCGACTTCATGCGGGTCTTTCAGATCATGCGGGACATGGCCTTTCCGGCCCCGTTTTCGATTCACGTGGATGGAATCGAAGGCGAGCATGATCTTCCGCTGGCCGTTTATCAGCAACGTGTCGCCGACAGTGTGATGACGCTCCGGGAATGTGGATACTTCACTGCGAATGCGTAGCGGCCAGACTCGATGGCCATTCGCCACGAATTAGTCCTCGTTCAACTCCAGTGGTCCTTGAGGCTTGGCGACGACGTCGCCCCACTTCTTGACCTGTTGTTCGCTCAAACCGCTGGCCCGTTCGATGACCAGCACCGCCATCTTGCCGAGCGTGGGCAGCTTGGCTTTAACCGTCAGTCGTCCGTCATCACTGTAGGTGAAGGCAACATCGACCGGGGTCCCGGCCGGCAGATCCGGCGGCAGATCCTGAATGACGCAGCGTCCAATTTTTGTGGCATTGCCGCCGCTGCTGTCGCCCCCTTCGATGATGTTGGCGACCACACTGCGCTGCCCCGTCTTCGCCGTCTGGAAGCGGCTGACCTTGGTCACCGGGAGTGGTGTATTTTTCTGGATGACAATCTGATTGAAGGGCCGGCCGGTCTGCTTCTCGATCCCCAGCACCCCCAGCGTGTGCGAGTTCACATTGCGCACGGTGACGGTGGGGGCCTGCCCCTGTCCGGCGGCCATCAGCAAGCCGGCATAGATCGCTGCTCCGTGGGCCACCGCCTCGTCCGCCGACAGCGACCGGTCGGGTGTCCGACCGGTTTCCTCTTTCAGCATCTGCTGCACCATCGGCATGCGGGTCGAACCCCCGACGAGCAGCAGCCGGGTAATCTTGTCCCACCCGAACCCCGCCTCGCTGATCAGGCTCGAGGTCGTAAAACGGGTGCGTTCCAGCAAGTCGGCGGTCAGTTCTTCGAACTGGGCTCGCGAAATGGGGACGCGCAATTTCTTGTCATTGAAGTCGCAGGTGTAGTTTGTCTGCTCTCGGGCGGAAAGGGCTCGCTTGACGTCTTCGGCCTCGTGCAGCCAGCGGGTCATGGTGGCGGGATCCTTGCGAGGGTCCTGGCCGCCATACTTCTTCATGAAGGCATCCGCCGCGACATCGACAATGCGGTGATCCCAGTCGACCCCCCCCAGGTAGACGTCGCCGTCGGTAGCCAGCGCGCGGTAGCTCTTGCCGTCGATCTCCATCAGCGTCACGTCGAACGTTCCGCCCCCCAGGTCGTAGACCAGGACCCGCTCGGTCCGTTTCGATTCCCCCTTCTCATTGAGGAATCCTTCCTGCACACCGAAGGCAATCGCGGCTGCGGTGGGCTCGTTGATCACGTTCAGGACGTCGAGTCCCGCGATCCGGCCGGCATCCAGGGTCCCCTTGCGGCGCGGATCGTCGAAGAAGGCGGGCACCGTAATTACCGCGGGCTTGATTTCGCCCAGCTTCAACTCGGCGTCGGCCTTCAGCTTCTTCAGAACATACGACTGCAGGACTTCTGGTGGGACCTTTTTGCCGTTCACCAGGCGGGAAAAGACCGAGCTGCCCATCTCGCGCTTCATGAAGGCCACTGCATGTTGCGGCTCATGCACGGCCGCTTTCACCGCCTCCTTGCCCACAATGACCTGATCGCCATCGAAGAACAGCACGCTGGGGGTGATCGCGTCACCCTCGGCATTCATGATGGTCACCGGGCGCCCCGCGGCATCCAGGTGGGCAATGACCGAGAACGTCGTACCCAGATCAATACCAACAGGTCTAATAGTCGGCTTCGGCATATTGTAAAACCAGTTCCGGCCGTCGGGCGGCGGACTTGAAATGTCGATTCACAAGCAGGAGCATAGCAGCGAACGTGACATCTGAAAAGAATTGGCCCGGTACCCCGTCCAGGTTACCGGTGTTCATTTCTGGATCTCGTCACCCAAACTCAAGGATAGCATAATGGATTCACGCGGTGCGATTCGTGGCAGCTGGCAGACTGCCGATATGATTGTCAACATGTACCTGGGGGACCTCACTGATGCCGACCTGCTGTTGCGGTCGGTCCCCGGAATCAACCATATTGCCTGGCAGCTGGGCCATATTATTCAATCGGATCACCAGATTATTGAAGAGGTTTGCCCGGGTTCCATGCCTCCGTTGCCGGCGGGCTTTGCGGAGCAGCATTCCAAGGCGACGGCCGCCAGCGACAATCCGGCCGATTTTCTGACCAAGGCCGAGTACCTCCGTCTGGCGGCGGAACAGCGTGCCGGTGCGCTGGCCGCACTGGCGAAACAAACGGATGCGGATTTTGACAAGCCGGCTCCTGAGTCGATGAAGGACTATGCCCCAACAGTCGGCGACGCCTTCCTGGTGTCCGGCAGCCACTGGCTGATGCATGCGGGTCAATGGGCGGTGCTCCGTCGCAAGCTCGGCAAGCCGCCGTTGTTTTAGCACTCCTGTGAAACCGGTTGTGGACAGATATGAATAATAGTCACGCCGGCGGTTCTCAGCTTCAGCAGCGGTTGTTGTTCGTAATTTTCGGGGGCATGGCCCGGACATCGAATTTCCCTGTTGCGACATCTCGATGCTTAATATGCAAAAACAGGCCCGACTTATTGGTGAAATAAGTCGGGCCTGTTGTCCTGTTGTGAAGTGCCCCTCCGGACACTCGGCTTACTTATTTGCCACTCCCCAGGAAGCTGAACAGGCCCCGTTTGACTTTCTTCTCCTTGTCGTCGATATCGACGCGGGCCACGGATGAATCGCCGACCGCCGCGGCAATCGCTTCCATCGCGCGGGTAATCTTGGCTCGTGGGGCCTGGTCCATCAGCGGAATCCCGTTGTTCCGGGCTTCCACCATGGTGGCATAGTCGTTGGGGATGGTCCAGGAAATCTCGCGGCCGATCGTTTCCAGCGCTTTGCTCATGCTGATCTGAGCGTCCTCCAGGCCCTGGCGATTCACGACGACCTTGGTCTTTTCGGACAGGCCTTCCCGCTGTTCAAAGTATTGCATCAGGCGGACGACGTTACGCAGACAGGGCAAATCCAGCTGCGTGACCAGCAGCGCCACGTCAGACAATTCCAGCGCGGTCAGATCGAGCGGACCGTACGACTTGCTGATGTCGATCACCAGGTGCGTAAACGTCGCCTTCAACAGGGCAATCACCCGCTTCAACTGGTCGGGAGCCATGTAGGTGTGGTCGTCAAGCTGCACCGGGCGCGGCAGCAGGAACGCCCCGCAGGCGTGCTTGGTCAGTGACCGCTTTAACAACGCATAGTCCAGCCGGCTGATATTTTCGGCCACGTCCTGGATGGTGTAAACCGGGATAATATCCAGCCAGACATCGGCGTCGCCCAGTGCAAAATCCAGGTCGATGATGGCGACGCTGTTGCGTTCGTTGCGAGCGAGAATACAGGCCAGGTTGATCGCCAGTGACGTACAGCCCACACCCCCTGATGCCCCGGCCACCGTAATCACCCGGCTCGATCGGACCTGCACATCGTTCCGGCCCCCGCGCTGTTGCCTGATGCGTTCAATGGCCCCCAGAAAATCTTCCAGGCGCAATGGACAGCTGAGGAATTCCTTCGCTCCGTTCCGCATCGCCTGCAGGATCAGGCTGCCTTCCTGCGAGCTGCTGACGACCAGCACGCTGGTGTTGGGCAGGTCCTGGGTCACCTTGCCGACGAGGGCCAGGCCCTTCACGGGATCGGCGTCGAGCGAGATGAGCGCAATGTCGGGTTGCGTCTGCGCCACGACGTCCGCGAAGAAATCGTAACGCGAACATTCGGCTTCCAGCCACATGGTTTCCAAGCCCATCAAGAGGTTCTTGATGGCAGTCCGAGAGCTGTCCTTCGGATCAACGATGGCCAGGCGAACTACTGAATTCATGGTGCACTGTCTCAAATCTGGGGGCTCGCGTGTCAGTCCGCGCGGTCCACAGCTCAGCAATCAGCCATTCGGCATCGATCCGAAGTTTGACGGCGCATTCTCCTTGCAGGCACGGCCGAAACACACAGTTCGCGGTTTCAGCTGACAGTTCGGGAATGGCACCTTTTCTTCTGGAGCGAGGGACTGGCTGTGAACTGTTTCACAAGGAACTGGCTACGACTTCCGAAACTTCGAAATCAACTGAATACTGGTGTTGGCCCTCCTTAGCCTGTGTATTTTGCACCCGTTCTCACGGAGCAATCATTCCCGGTCGCGACAACCGTTTTTTGGGTGACGCGATGGTCCGGGGTTTGGTTTGTGTCTGGGGAACGGAATAACCGCTCTGCTGGATTTCAGAATTTAACGACGATGTGGTGCTGGCTCCGACCTGTTGCACTCGAACGCTGGCGGTACCGGTATCTGCAGCCGCCCGGTCCGTAAGGTATCCCGGTCGGGTGGAGACACGGGCCTGATTCGCACCCGACTGTGCACCCCGTATCTGGGCTGCATCACCGGGAACAGGTGGTGTGGGAACTCCTGGCTGACCATCGGGGTTTGAATTGACATCGTAAGGTTGACCAACTGGCAGGCTGGAATCAGGCGTGGGGGTTAACGGCATGACGCCGGGATAACCACCGCCACCGGGAACAGGACAATCAGGGCAACTGGCTCCGTAATTGGGAACCTCAATCTGACCATTAATGAAGAGTTCCGAATCGGTCGGCTGCGTCGTGGACGATCCGGGGTATTCTGCTGGTACTTGTTCGGCATCGAGGGGAGCGACCAGGTCAGGCGTCACCATCACCAGCAACTCGGTTTCCGAGTTGTCTTCGACGACTCGCCGAAACGCCGCGCCGATCCAGGGCAGATCACCGAAGAACGGCACCTTGTCTCCGCCTGATCGAGTTCGCGTATTCAGCAACCCGGCAATCATCAACGTCTGACCGAAATTCATCTCCACCTGCGTTTCCACTCGACGGGTACTCAGGCCGTTCACCGTCGTGCCGTTTAAGGTCACGCCCGTGGACGGATCCTGATCGCTCACTTCCGGCTGGACATCCAGCCGCAATCGTCCCGCACCTAAAACATAGGGCACGAATGAGAGTTTGACGCCAAAATCCTTCCATTGAATGGTGACAGTTCCCAACGATTGGGGGACTGGTACAGGAAATGACCCCCCGCTGAGGAA
>CAZQUW010000055.1:0-4136 GCA_964596215.1 uncultured Planctomicrobium sp.
CTGCGACCCCTTGACCCCCAGTCAAGTGCGCTAGCCAAGCTGCGCCACATCCCGTTTTTACTTCTGCTGCGACTCTCGTACTGCATCTAATTGCTGGCGCGGACTGCAGTTGAGGATTACTCCTCGTCCTGTGGTGTGCCGCAATGGTCCCCTCTTATCGTCTGGGAACCGCGGATGGCTTGAGCTTTCGGGGGGAACTCAGTTGCCTGTGTTCCTGAGCCCTCGCTGGACCCGCTGAGCGGTTTATCTCAATGTTGCCCAAGTTTTGCAAGTCTGATCGATCTGTTTTGTCCCATTTGCCACGACTGATTCCAAAACGGCGTGCTCCATAACCACTTATGGCCTGAGCCGGTACGGCGATCCGACGGTTGCCGACGGGTTGCTGATCGCCTCAGATACTTGCGGACCAGTGCTTCGAATAATCCCTGCCAGGAAGACCAGCCCGGTCGGGAGAAGGTTCGGTCACGCGGGACTGGGTGGACTGTCTGTGGGGGACCGACGTATCACTGGCGTAGATAACTGTCGCGTGTGACAGAGCCCGATTGCGGAAACATCGCCCTGCGCCTCTCGTCAGCTGCCCTGTCCTTGTTCGGCTTCGAGGGCCTTTTGTTCCTGATAGAGGGCGATGATGTATTGGGCCTCTTCCGCCACCGTCTTGAAGACGCGTTTGGGGCGCGGGGCATGTGGAGGCTGCAGCGGGTGGGGTTCCACGCCGCCAGCGGTGGAACTCTTAGTTGTCGCCTTGTGGATCGCGGTATCCTCGTCGCTCGCCATCCCCGTTTTGGAATCGCCCTCGGTCAGCCAGTCCGCAACATCAAATTCGGGCACGGGGGGCGGCTTCGGGCCATCCACGAGAAACAGTGCCGGACCGACTCGCAACAGGTCTCCAGCCTTCAGAATGATCGAGCCGACGATCCTGGAGTCATTGACCCAGGTTCCATTGCTGCTTCCCAGATCGGCGACCTGGATTCCCTCGGGTGTGGCCCGCAATGAGCAATGCTTGCGGCTGATCTCGGGCGAGCCCATGCGGATGTAGCAGCCTTCATCGCGGCCGATCAGCACTTCTTTGCCGGGAATGGCCAGCTGTTTGCCGGCCAACTTGCCCGTTTGAATAATCAATTTCGCCATGTGGCGATCTCCTGGCCCCGGGAGCACTCCTCGACTAGGATTTTGTATATATCATCTTAGCGACAGATCACTATCTAAAGAAAGAGCGGTTTTTCGCGAAGCATAAGACTTAATGACTTTTTCTTGTTCATGAATGTGCAGGATTTGTCAGTAAAAATCCCTCTCTTGGATTTCGGTCAGAACGCGTCACGCGGGGGACCAGACGGGCGCTGCAGAGGCGGCGGCGCCTGTGTTCAGTCCCGCAGGTCGTAGGCGGAGAGTTCGCCCTGTTGATACAGGCGTGGAGGGACGATCGGGACCAGGGCCGTCGAATCGCCGGGCTTGCTGGGTCGAATCAATTCCCGCTTGCCATAGGTAACGACGATTCGCGAGGGCGAACCCGGACGGCGGGGCGTGACGCTTTCCCAGCCACTGGCGAACTTAAGAGCCCGGCGGGGCCAGACACTTTGCACCAGGTAGTGCAGGCGACTGGAGGGTGGTTTCGAGGTCATCAGGATTAACTCGCCCCCCACGACGGGAGCGGGTTGCGCGGCGCGGAAAGTTCGCAGGTCGGTCCAGAATTGCAGCAGCGGCTGTTCCAGGGCACTGGTGGCGGCCAGCGGTCCGCTCGACAGAAAGGTGGCTCCCCAGACGCAATGAGCGAGCAGCAGGCCCCAGATGCCCCCTTGCACCAGCCAGCGCTGACGTGATTCGTAGCCATGAATGAACCGCATGGTAAACCAGAGACTGGCCGCAAACAGGATGATCAGCACGGCCACCAGGGCAAACTGATGCGAGAGTTTCGAAGCATCCAGCCAGGCACCTCGATAGCGCCAGATGGCGACGAGCACCCCGAAGCCGTAGGCCGACAGCGTGACCCCAAACCCGGCGCGGCGTTCGCCGATTTCCTGTAAGCCGCCCGCCGCCAGGATGGCCAACGGGATCAGCAGGAAGGCCGTCCAGAGCGAGCGTTGGAACAGCGCCAGATCGGTACTGAGGACCGAGAACATCCACAGGCACAGCGAGACTGCCGACCAGATCAACAAGAAATACTGACCGCGACGCCGCAATGGTTCCTCGTTGCGGAACACGATCCGCACCATCCGATAGGCCCCCAGGATCACGAAGCCGCTCAGCAGCGGCAGAATGGCGGCCGAGTGGCGGAACCAGATCTTCGAGCCTTCCACCCAGTTTTCGACATCCGGGGTCAGCAACGGGGTGGGGGGAGACTTCGTATACAGGCCCAGCCAGACGGCCCAGAAATCGCTGCCGTGTAACGACCCCATCATCAGGGGCCACCAGCCACCGACGACGATGCCGATCGTGACCCAGATAAAGAGCGATTTCCATTGCCGCCAGTCAGTGCATCCCGCCTTGCGGTTGAGGGGAATAATCCGCCGGCCCCCCACGCTGCACTTCGGAGCCGTGGCCAGATAGATCGTGACGATGGCGAGATTTACTATGGCCAGGGGGCCGCTGGACATCAGGCACAAGCCCCAGAACATGCACCCCAGCAGCAGCCAGCGCGACCACGTTGCCCCGCCACTTTCCAGGTGCCGCAACAGGCTCCAGAGGGTCAAGAGACTCATCGCCAAGCCAAGCGTCGCGGCGGTCGGTTGCTGCACCAGTTGTTGTGTGATGGGATGTGTCGCCACCAGCACCGCCGTCAGCAGACCGAGCCACGCCCCTCCGAGGGTCCGGGCCATCTCAAACGAGACCACCACGATCAGAAAGACGCATATCGCGGCGGGAAAAATCACCGCCGACGGTTGTGACGGCCCTGCAGACCAGATGGAGACTGCCGTCAGCCAGGTCATCAGCGGGGGTTCGTAGGTCAACGCCCCACCGGGAGCCACGTCACCGGGATCGAGGAATTCGCCCCATTCGTCGGCTGAGAGAAGTTTTAGACTGCGCAGTCCCCACCGAGCGGCGTCTTCCGTCCAGGGGGCCCGCACGCCGGCGAAGAGAATGGGCACGAGGGCCAGCAGCCACACCAGCGGTTGCATGGCTCCAGCGCGACGCGGCACGGGGAACCACTCCTTCTGGGGTGGGACCGCCCGCCGCAGCAGGTCTGCCTCGTCATTCCAAACAGTCAATTGTTCTTGCATGGCTTATTTTCCGGGGCCACCCGTCCAAGGTAAACCCCAGCCACCACGAATAGCACACTGCGGGCGTCGCTGGCAAGCCAGTGGATTGTGGTCGACGGCCTGCTGAACCAGTCGATGTGTGCCAGTCTGTCGGTCCTGGCGGTCCGCGGATCTTTACGGATTTGAAGGACAAATTCCCGCGAATGCGATTCGCATCAATGGACCGGTTTGATGGTCCGCATTCCGATAACCTGATCGTGTAGCACCTGCGACATGGGCGACCCATCCCTGCGAACCGGATTGTAATCAGAAATCTTTCGTCCATACTCATTGAATTCAGATTTTCAAATCCGAGTCGGTTTCATCTGTTGCAGAAATCAAGGCCATGGCGGCGATTAGCGTGAAACTTCTGCAGTGGCAGAGAAAGCTCACCTGCCTTGAGTGGGCGGTGATCATTGCCATCGTGACTGTGATTGCCGCCTTGATACTCCCCTCAGCTAAATGGGCATGGGCAGCGAGCGGCGAAATTACGACTCCCGTGCAAGTGCTGGTATTTGACCCCACTACTCAGCAACCTGTGGTTGGCGCGCGCGTCGGTATTTTGCGGTACCCGCACGTGTTTGGACTGGAAGACATCCACGAAACGCACCAGCTATTGGCGGATGTTCCTCGACACGCCACCGATGCTGCCGGCCTGGTCACGATCGAACAGAGGTTTTCCACCGGGGCCGGATATCAACGACCAATTCCTCACGCGCATGTCAGTGGCGTGTGGTTAATTGCGGATGCTGCTGGTTATGGTCGAGTGCTGGTGCCTGTCCGGTACGAATCGATGCCCAGCGCAGAGTTGCGAAACCGAGGAAAACTATTCGTCCCGGTCGCACTACTGCCCAATCCAGGGAGTTAAGCGAGTTCACCTGTTCCCAAATTGAACTTCGCTAA
>CAZQUW010000055.1:4236-7534 GCA_964596215.1 uncultured Planctomicrobium sp.
ATCGGGTACGCGGCGGCGGATGTCTTCGAAGTCGTCGCCGTAGGCCCGGCTGTATGGCAGGTATTCGATCTTGACGGCGGGATTGACCCGGGCGATGACCGCTTCAGCCAGTTCTTTAATCGAGACGGGCTGATCACTGCCGATGTTGAAGACCTGGCCATAGGCGGCTTCGGTTTCGGTCAGGCGCATCACAACATCGACAATTTCATGGACGTGGCCAAAGCAGCGGACCTGGCCGCCGTCGTCATAGACGACCACCGGGCCGCCGGCGAGAGCCTGATCGACGAACCGCGGAATCACCATGCCGTAGTGCCCCACCTGCCGTGGCCCGACGACGTTGAAGAAGCGTCCGATCGCCACCTTTAAGCCGTATTTTCGGAAGTAGGCCAATGCCAGGAATTCGTCGATCGCTTTTGAACAACCATAGGCCCACCGGGGACGAGTGGTGGCCCCGAACTGCAGATCATCTTCTTCGGTCCATTGCTCTTTGAAGTTCTTGCCGTAGACCTCGCTGGTGGATGCCAGGAAGAATTTCTGGCCCCCTTGAATCGCCAGTCGCAGCAGCACTTCTGTTGGATAAATATTAGTTTCGATCGTGCGCACGGGATCATCGGCGACGAGTTTCACCCCGACTGCGGCCGCCATGTGATAGATCACATCGATGCCGCGAACCACATCAGCCAGCATCACGGGGTCGGTAATCGAGCCGACTCGCAATTTGAACTGGGGATGGTCGAGCACCCCCTGCAAATTGTCGCGCTGACCGGTGGACATGTCATCCAGCACGGTGACGGAATGACCTTGTTCGAGCAGACGTTCGGTGAGGTGGCTACCAATGAAGCCCGCTCCGCCGGTGACCAAGCAGCGCGCCATGCCGTTGCGTTCCTTAACTATTGAGGGGCAAATCCGTGCGACGATACGAAAGTCTTCGAATTGGAACGAGATCTTGCGCGGTTCACAACTTGCTTGCCTGGCTGTGTATCGAAATTTGTCGCACGGGCTGAAGCTCACCGGCGTTCATGACCAGTGGGCCGTCCGTGAGACACTTTCCCCATCATACGCGGTTTCCGTCCATTTTGCTGGGCATCCCGGCCAGAAGGCTGGAGCAATGGCCGTCTGGAGTCTCCCGTGGCGTACCTCCACTGAAAATCTTCCGGGCGAACGCGGCTCGCGTCTCGAATGAGGGGTGCACTCGAACCCGCCGGAGAATCCCAATTGCAGCCCGGACACTGGCGTGCCTGACACGGCGCGAGGTTTCACTCGCTGCTGGCGGGACGGACGGGTTTTGGAAACCTGCCCCCCGAAGTCCGCACGGCTTACACACTCTGTCACGTTTTCTTTGCGCTGGATACCCCCTGGCGCTCGCCATCCTTAACAACCGACCTCGGTAGAAATCGCAAAACCGCCACAATCGACACTGTCGCTACAATCGGACATTCCGGCGCAATTGCCAGCCATCGCTGCAGTTACGGTCTATCTGCAGCGATTGTAGCGAATAGTCTCAATTTTCTGTTTTTGCTGACGGTACGGTTTGTGCCATTTAATCCGTTTGTAGCAAGCACACAAAACGCCAGCACTGAAGGCTGACAGCTGGCGATCAACACCTGATTTTTTACCGGTTCCCCAGCGGCAGGCGGGCCACATGCGGCCCAGATCGCTGAGGAATTGAACCCCGATACGGTCATCCCCCACTGCCAGTTTCCGCTGGCGGCGGTTGCGAGACGACCAACCAGTAACGCTGTTGAGAGAGCGTTTGTGGCGACCTGAGAGACCGCCACTCAGCGAACCGTACGGAGTGCGGCGATGGGGACCCAGCCCGCGATTGCAGGCTTTGTCGCCCAGCGTGCGTCCACCGGACGATTCGCCTGGGAAGTGACCTGAGAGACCACTTCCTGACATCGATCGGCCCCGGCCTGGGGCCAGATCACGATCGACCTGTGCGGGAAATCGTTCCCCCGCTCGGGTTGGGCCGCAGGCCGACTGAATTCAGCCGGCCTGCGGCCAGATCGTGGTCGTGCGAACCGGCGATCGTTTCCCGCGTGTGGGATCTCGTGCCGCCTCGCCCTGCGTATGTGTTTTCCAACCCAGCGACAAACTGAAGGACAGCGATTATGTTGAACAACTTACAAGCACTATGGAATGATGAGCGGGGATTCATCATTTCGATGGAATTGATCCTCGTCGCCACGATCCTCGTCCTCGGACTGATGGTGGGCATGTCATGCCTGGCAAATGCCGTCGTTGCCGAGTATCAGGACTTGGGCTGGGCCGTTCGCTCGCTCAATCAAAGCTATTACTTCGGAGGATTCCGCGGTTGCAAGGCGTGGGTGCCGGGATCGTCATTCGTGAATGGGCCGTACTTCAACGGGGTTCCGGTACTGGCTGACACCTGGGACATTGGGCTCGGCAACTACGGTCCGGGTTATGCCGCACCCGCCTATGTGGCTCCAAGTACCGTCGTCACGCCCCGTGGTCCGGAACTGCTGCCCCAGGATTGTCCCCCGCTGGCTCCGGCCACGGTCATCCCGTGCCCGACCGGCGATTGTGCCACCGAGAAGATCATCCCCGGTGCCCCCCTGATCCCCACTCCGGAACACACATTGCCCAAATCCAACCCGGCACTGCCGCGAAACGAAGCTCCGGCTCCGGCTCCGGTGCTGCCACCTATCGAATAGCAGGTTTGTCGCTGGGTCCGTTGCGGTGGGGAGATCGTTTCTCAACTCCCCACCGCAACTTCCCGCCGTCCCCGAGGATCAGCAGGGATCAGCGACCCTGACGGCACAAGCCGCGTGACTTGATTATTGAGCACAAGCCAATGAATCGATACAAGCCCGTCTATCGTCCTTAGCGCCACAACCAGCTTATTCCGTAATTGCAGATCAATCGACACAACCCTCACATCCGGCGCAACCTGCTGTCGGATTTGCGGGTTGTGTCGATTATTGCGTTTGCGCCGGCCTCGAGACGGCACGCTGGAGCGCCATTGGCACGGACTATGCATTAAGTGTGGATTGTAACGAACGCAACGAATAAATGAGGAACAACGATTGTGGGCGTTAGACCGATTGACTCATCGGTCGAGTCCCTCGCCTCACCAAGACGAATCAATATCTCGGGTGTAATCACCCGGACACAAACTTCTGGTTTCTCAGCCAGGCACGAAACAACGTACCGGGCGCCTGTGGCGGGTGAAGAGAGAGCACCGGTTGGATTGTTGAGGAACGATCCAACGACGCCAGGGAATGCCCTGTCCTCTGGGAGGGCTCCTTTCGAGGAGCCCTCCCCGCGCTAACACGAG
>CAZQUW010000055.1:7634-26734 GCA_964596215.1 uncultured Planctomicrobium sp.
TGGCAGAACCGGCAGCGGGCGTCCTGCCGCTCGCAGGTCCCGACACAAGGTGGGCCAACAAATCACGATCGTGCTCTTTAGTCCCTAACCGGCCTGCGCCTGTAGTACGACGCAAGCCAATTGTTGTGATTGACCAGACGAACTCTCACCATTTCCAGCGGACCTGTCGTCCGCGAAGTGGCTCGTGTGGACAGTCGAGAATCTCACGGTCTGCGCCAGAAGGTGGTGCAGCCAACTCTCAAATTTCAGTCTCTCTCAATAGGAACGAAACATGTTGAAATCATTCTGGCTGGATGACATCGGAGCCATTGTCTCGATTGAAATCATCCTCATTATTACGATCGCTGTGCTGGCTTTGATCGTCGGTTGGAGCGAAGTCGCTCATGCGGTCAATACCGAGCTCGACGACATCAGCAACGCGGTCGGTAAGTTCAGCCAGTCCTATCAATACACAGGCTTTGCCTCATTCAAGACGGTGAACGGCACAAATCAGATCAAGTCGATCTACTACGGCTCGGCATTCTATGACAATCCGGACGATTGCGATGGTTTCTGCAGCGGAATCTCGACTATCACCTGCTGTGCAGTGATCGCCGGTATCAATGCCCCGGGTGGCTGATCTGTGGCGCCGCCGCGAGTCCACATGCAATTCAAAAACCCCCTCGGCAATGCTGGCCCAGGGGGTTTTTTCGTGGCTCGACTCTGGCGAATCAGGCTACAACGGAATCGGCCAGTTGATCCCCGCAGAGAATCCGCCGTCCACGTAAACCACTTGCCCGGTCATGAACGCCGAGGCCTTGGAGGCCAGGAAGATCGCCGTGCCGAGCATGTCTTCCACCTGTCCGAGGCGGCGCAAGGGGGTGTTGGTCTTTCCCCAGGCCTGCATCGTGGGGTCGGACCACAGCTTGTTGGTCAAATCGGTCAGGATAAAGCCGGGTGCCAGAGCGTTTACCCGCACCCCATATTCACCCCACTCGCAAGCCATCCCGCGCGTCATCATGCTGACGCCAGCCTTGCTCATGGCATACGGCAGCACACCCTTCAGCGGCGCGTAGGTATTCAGCGAATCAATCGTGATAATCGAACCGTGGCGTTCGGCGATCATCCACTTGCCGATCGCCTGCGACATAAAGAATGTCCCGCGCAGGTTGATATCGAGGATAAAGTCATATTCCTCGGGGGTAAATGTTTCGACCTTCTTGCGTTTATTGACCCCGGCCACATTCAACAGCGTGTCGATTCGCGGATAGTCAGCCTTCAGCGTGGTGACCAACTGGTCGAGTGCCGCTACATCAGCGACATCGCACACGATACCCCGAACGGCATGTTTGCCGGTCGAAATCTCCTTCGCCGTTTGTTCGAGCGTCGCGGCGTCGCGGCCGGTAATGATGACCTGCGCCCCGCGAGCGGCAAAGCCCGCGGCGAGTTCTCGACCGATCCCACGGCTCGCACCGCTGACCACTACCACCTGATCCGCTACCGAAAACAAATCGTCCGCCATGAAGTGCCTCTCTGAGGTCTACGTTGTGAAAATTCTGCCACCAATACATCCCGGTCCACTTCGGGTGCCGCAATGAGCGGGGCGATTATATCGCGCAGCCGTGGCGAATGAGATGCGGCGAACGGTCACGAGGAGCGGCGGCAAAACAATCGCGAATCATGAACCCGGCCCCGATGACTCCAATTCCACACTGGTTCAGGTCCTCGTCGAGCGGAACTTCGAAATCGAGATCTTACCGGTGCATGGTGGTCTTGGCGAAGAGTTTTTTAGCCACAGATCAACACGAATGAAACACGGATGGGGTCAGCGTGATTGACAATCTTTGAATGGAGTCCAAGCCGAAAACAGACCAACTTCACGAGACAAGACCAGAGTTGTTATCGTCTGATTGATCCGTGTTTCATCTGTGTCAATCCGTGGCGAAAAACTCTTCTTCATAACATCAAGAGGTCTGGCTTGGATTCGCAATGCGTCACATCGCCAGAAGAACCGGCGGCTACCGCAGGGCCACTCACCAATCCGAACACAGATTGAGGCCACCCGATTCAAGTCACGGGGTACTCAGGCTTGAACAGCTTCGCCATTCGATAGTGAAGCCGCCTCGCGCTTGCAATCGAGGCTGATCGCCAGCGATCAACAACACTCGATCACAGACTGCCGTGCGGAATATCGTCGCCGGCGTAGTGCTCGTAGAAGTGGCGGCCGATTTCGTCGCTCAGGCGCGACAGATAGTGGTTCTTGAAGTCGTAGTACGATTGGTCGGAGGCCGAGACGGGTTGCAGTGTCGGGAACTTGGAGACGTACTCCTTGGTGTAGATTTCGTTCCCTTCCCCATTTTCCATCTCATAGACTGTGATCAGCGATTCGGAGTGACCGCGGTACAGGTCGCTGCTTCCCTGTTCGTACAGGCCGAACTCGCTGATTTCGATAAAGATCACGTAGTCAGCCTGCAGATCGTGGCCGATTTCGTCCGGCTTATCCCAATCATCATGCTCATCCAGCCAGGCATGCACGGCATCGGGACTGATGACGGTAATGTGGTTATTGTTCAGGCGGTGGGCAATCTGGCGCCCCAGTTCGCGGTCGACCGAGTCAAAATCCCATTTCACTTCTTTGGGTGCATAACACAGAACGAGCACTTTTCGTTTCTTCTTGTTCAGCGAAATGTTTGTCTTGGCATCGAAGTCAGGTTCGATCGACGGGGGGCCGCCAATCAGGTAGCCCAGCGTCACGATCTGCGTGCAGCCCGGCAGGATGGACATGCAGATCAATAGCGCCAGCAACAGTCCCGTGAGGGTTCCTCGACACGGTGCAGTGGGCGTCGCTGATGTTTTGGCATGCTGCATGGTTGACCCTAGCGAATCTGACGACTCAGGATTTGACGGGACCGACAGGTTGTGGGGAACGTGATCGACCGGCAAATCAGGTGGGAAACGAACACTGTAGGACGGGATAAAATTCAAACGGCGTCACGGAAGCGGCTCTAGAATTCGATACCCGCTTTATGACGGTAGAACGTGCGGGACAATTCGTCGGCCACGCGGTCGAGGAACTTCTTGCGGAACGTTTCGGGCTGCATTTGTTCGATAGACACAGGCTGGTGAGGCGGGTAACTGGTGTCGAAAGTCTTCATGAAGACCTGACGTACCCCCGTGACCTGCGGCTTGGACTCTTCGTCTTGATCTTTATCCGTCTTCGAGGATTTACTGGAACTGCCAGCCTTCTTGTCGGCCTTGCCAGTCTCGTCCTTCTTGTCCTTCTTCGAATCAGCCGAAGCGTCCGCCTTCGCATCCTTCTTGGACTTGGCTTTCGGATCGCGCATCAGTTCGTAGACGGTGACGTTGCCGCGAGCTTTGCCGCGAAACAGATCGGGGCTATTTTCTTCGCGAAAGTCAAAGTGATCGAGCTTAATGGCCACGACAAGTTCGGCCCCGATGTCGTTCCCCAGTTCCACCATGTTGAAATCGGTACCGCCATGGTCGTCCATCCAACTGGCAACCTTGTGTGCCTTAACAACAGTAATCTCGTGGAGGTGCAGCTTGCGGCTGACTTCCGAGGCCAGATCAAGATCCAGCGAGGTGAACTCACTTTTGACCGATTCAGGCGTCGAACAGACCACAGCCACCTTCTTCTTGGACTTTTCCATCGACTTGCCGTACCAGCGATCGAACTCCGCTTCGACGACCGGATCACCTTGCAACATCTTCCCGGCCATCACGAACAGCGAACAGCCGCTGAGTTCCAGGAAGCAGCAACAGACCAATGCCGTCATCCACCAGGGATTTCGCGAATAGCGAACAGTGTGAGGCATGTTGGCAAGTCTCCCGGTGGCGACGGAACGAACAGGTTCCGGGGCCGCAACATCAAGGCGGTCAGGAATCGATAGGAATGTGGAATCAGGCAAAATGAAAGCGAACCAGTCACCAGCAATGGCCACGGGAGAGTTTTTCTCCTGAGGTATTGAGGTCACCAATAGGGGCGGGATTTCTGTGCAGATACTGCTGGACGATTGGAGTTGCGGTTGATAACCGGTATTGAAAATTGAGGCAAGAGGGAATTTGCGAGATCTTGGCCAATTGGTTGGCTATGGGACAGAAGTGTAATCCTGGCGCAGTCGTCCACAGCAGCCTTCACACTCCACCGGAAGGCTGCGTTTCAACGTTTCCTGTCAATCAACTTCAACCCGCCCCAAACGGCGCCAGCTCGTCCGGTCTTTGATTTTGCTGCAGCCAGTCCACGACCGATTTGCCAACGATCGGGGCCAGCAGCACTTCGGCGAAATCGAGACCGCCGCTGAACCAGGCGTTGTCGCAGCCGGCGACTTTGTCGACCACCGGGATCAACTTCGCCGTGCGTTGACTGGTTCCCCGCCAGATGCGATTGAAGGGCACGTTACGAAGTGCGGGGACCAGTCGCCGAGTCCGCTCGATAGCTTGGGCGGCTGTGTCGTCTGCAGCGTCCTCATGCGGCACTGCAATCACCACTTCACCCGATTTCAGCTGGACGGCCCAGTGCGTCTCCAGCACGGGGTGCTTGAGCAACGGGCCAGTCGATTCTGTAGCCAGGAAAAGCTGTTGAGTCGGCTGCAGTTCCGGCAATGCTGTCCGATTGCCAAGCAGACGTGACATCAGCTCAGGAGCGCCACAGAAGACTGCTTTCGGCCGGATTGTGCCGGCTGAAGTCTCAATGTTTACGAGGCGGTTCGCTTCCAGCCCGGCCGTGACAATTGATTCGACCACCGTAATCTGACCGCCGCGCCGGGTGAGGCCCGTCACAAACCCGCTGGCCGCTTTGAGCGGATGGAGCAGGGCTTCCGAAGGGTAATGGAGCCCCCCCAGGCTATGGGGGCTGAGAGCCGGTTCCAGCAACGCCACCTGTTCGGCATCGACATCATGCACCGAATAGCCTTCGTCCAGCGCGGCCAGCATGTGCTGACGCGGATTGGGCGCCAGTCGCTGGCTATCGACCATCAACGCACCGCAGACACGCCAGTCAATCTGAAACTCGGGACGCACGGCCAGCCTGGCCCACCAGTCGCGGCTGGCTTGCCCAAACGGTTGCGTCACGGGCGAGAATTGCCAGCGGCAGACATTGGGAATGATGCAGCCCAGGCTCGATTCGGCATCGCGTGCGAGATCGGGCGATTCTGTAATGACCTGGACTTTCAGTCCCCGTTCAGCGGCAAAATAGGCCGTGGCCAGACCGACAATACCACCCCCGAGCACCAGCAGATCGGGCGCTGCGAGAATTGCCGACGAAGTGATTTGACGCACATTGCGACGCTCCGCATCCTTCAGCGTCGCGAGCCATATCGAGTCTTGATCCGGTTGCACGTCTACATACTTTCTGGCAGCCCGCCGTGGCACGACGGATGAAGAGGGGGGGGCAAGTGCTTCGTCAACTGATTAATACGGGGGTAGGCTCTCATCCTGTTATCAGGTGCCACTGGATCAGCCAGTGCAGGTAGCCCCTCGGCTGTCAGCACCCGGTCGAAATATTATCGACGAGGAGGCAACTTGTCATTGTCCTCGTCACAGTCACCGTCGTCGTCGTCGTTCTCGACCGAGAGTGGCTGATCAACGGCTCCGGCAACTATTTCGCCAGATATTTTTGCAGCCCCGGGGACTCGACCGTTTCCAGTTGCATGGGACTGCCGCGGGTCCTGATCACCAGTGCGGCAGCGTCGGGATGGAATTTCACCAGTTTTTGGATGCCCAGGTCAGCCCCAAGGACACTGACGGCTGTGGACCAGCCGTCAACCGCGATGCAATCCCTGGCAACCACGACGACCGTGCTGCGATCTGTAATTCCCAGGCCACTTCGGGGATCCACAATGTGCGAGTACCGCACGCCGTTAATCTCGATGTGTTGAAACACATCCCCGGAGGTCGAAACGGCGGCATTTTTCAGGCATAACCGACGACTGGGAGGGCCTTCGGCCGATTCCGGAGCAATCCCGATGATCCAGCCAGTCTGGCCGGGGGGAGGATCTCCGACCAGGATATCGCCACTGCCATCGATCATCACCCGGCTCAGCTTTCGAGCTTGAAACAGCTTGAGAACATCGTCACAGGCGTAACCGACGGCAATGCCTCCCAGGTCGAGTTGCATACCAGCCTTGGTCAGCTCGACCGTGCGGGCTTCGCGATCGAGTTTCAGCAGCTTGTACCCGATCAGCGCACGTGCCGCGGCAATCTCCTCGGAATTCGGCAACTGCTTGGCTCGTCTGGCCTTACGCCATAAGCGAACAAGCGGACCAACGGTGATGTCGAATTCGCCGGACGATTTCTCGGACAATTCGAGACTGGCGACAATAATTTCCCAGAGTTCCCGGCTGACCGGGACCGCCCGACCGGTCCCAGCCGTCTTGCACAGGCGGTTCAGTTCGCTGTCGGGTTCATAGTCGCTGAAGATGGCATTGAGTTCTCTGATGCGTCCGTAGGCTGCTTCCACCGCTTCGTTTGCGACTGTCTCGTCAGAGGCATATACTGAGATATCGAACGATATTCCCATGAGTCGTTGTGAATAGTCATAACGCGTCAGCGTGGGTTCTGGCAGGTTGGCGGTCGTCAGACTGAGACAAAATCCCAGCCACAGCATGACAGACATGGTGAGCAATGCTTTCCAGGCCGTCGCGCCTGTGATGAGAGTTGCCGGCCGGTAAGTAGATTAGATGTATTGGGGGGGCGGGCGGCTGTCACCCCTAACCGGGGTGAAAGACCTCGTCAGCTCCCCAAGTCAAACACAAGTCAGTCAAACACAAGTCAATGTATTTTAACCAATCGTTTCTGAGCCTGCTCTGATCCAACACTGGTGAGAGCGGCTCGATCCGGGAGAGTACTCTTGATGATTAGCGTATGTCGTGCCTGGGGTCGGATGCAATGTTCAGCCTGGCTGTTGAGTGCCGGGCTGCTCTCGGCATCCGTAGTCATTGCCCAAGACAAAGTGCCTGCGAATCCGGCCGCCGAGGCCAAGACCGAAGCCGAGATGAAGGGCTACACGGAAAAGGTGCATGGCACCGATGCCAAGTTTGATATGGTGGCGATTCCGGGTGGAGAGTTCCTGATTGGCAGCCCCGATAAGGAGCCTGGCCACATGCCGGACGAAGCTCCCCAGCGCAAAGTCAAGATTGCCCCGTTCTGGATGGGCAAGTGCGAAGTGACCTGGGACGAGTATGATGTCTGGAACCACAATCTCGATATCAAGAAGCGGCAGGTTCTGAAGACCGCACCGACGGAGCAGGACCTGGCATCGGACAAGGTCACGCGCCCGACCAAGCCCTACACCGATATGACCTTCGGCATGGGCCACGACGGTTACCCCGCGATTTGTATGACGCAATTGGCGGCCAAGACCTATTGCCAGTGGTTGAGCGCCAAAACGGGCCACTACTACCGCCTGCCGACTGAGGCCGAATGGGAATACGCCTGCCGCGCCGGAACGACCACCGCTTACTCGTTTGGCGACGATGCGTCACAGCTGGGTGAATATGCCTGGTACGCCGAAAACAGCGAAGACCAATACCAGAAGGTCGGGAAGAAGAAGCCGAACCCCTGGGGGCTGCATGACATGCACGGCAACGTCATGGAATGGACTCTTGACCAGTACCTGCCCGATGCTTACAGCAAGCTGCCCGCCGACAAGGCCACTCTGCGGCCATTCTTTCCCTCGACCAAGCTCTACCCGCATAGCGCCCGGGGCGGATCATGGGAAGACGAACCCGAACTGTTGCGAAGTGCGGCCCGCGTAAAGTCAGATCCGCTGTGGAAGGTGCAGGACCCGCAGCTCCCCAAGAGCCGCTGGTATCATACCGATGCACTATTCTTGGGCTTCCGGGTCGTTCGCCCGCTGGTAGAAGACACGCCCGAAGAAAAAGTGCTGTATATGGGAACGGGTGACGGTCAAGACGACCGGTAACCCGAAACGTGAAGCAAGACCAGCCCAAACCGCGAGCGAACGGATTCCGCTGAGTTTCCTCAGGGAATATCGAATCGCCCTCTGGTGAGCGTGGAAAAGATCCACTCACCGGCGCTGCGGACTGGTATGTCGGAATCAGACCGCTGCGGAGTCAGGTCCGCTGCGGTCTGAAGTCAGAGAGTCGTATCGCACAGATCGAGCTGTCAGGGCTCGCCTGTCGGTGGAGAGCGGATGGCCACAGTGAGCGGCGGAATCCCGCGGCAGCGCACCGCGCCATATTCTTAAGTCCCGTCTGAGTCCGTTTGATCGGAGATTGACCAAATGTCGCAAGCTGAGTTGAACAAGCCCTCGAACCCGTCCCGGCGGGACTTTTTGAAGTCCTCCACGGTGGCCGCCGTCGGGGCCGGTGCGTTCACGACTCTGGGGGCACTCCCCGGGGCGTACGCTGCCGGTGACGATACCATTAAGATTGGCCTGGTGGGCTGCGGTGGACGCGGGACGGGGGCGGCCTCGCAGGCGTTGTCGACCGCCGGCAACGTTAAGCTCGTGGCTATGGGGGATCTGTTTGCCGATCGCCTGAACGGTGCTGCCAACGAGTTGAAGAAGGCCATCGGCGAGAAGCAGGAACGCTTCGCCGTCGACAAAGATCATATGTTTGTCGGGTTTGATGCTTTCGAAAAGGTCATCGGTTCGGGCATTGATCTGGTGGTCCTGGCGACTCCCCCGCACTTCCGCCCGCAGCATTTTGCAGCGGCCATCGCCGCCGGCAAGCACTGCTTTATCGAGAAGCCCGTCGCCGTCGACGGTCCCGGTGTGCGGTTGTGCTTGAAGACTGCCGAAGAAGCCAAGGCCAAGAAGCTGGCAGTCGTGTGCGGTCTGCAACGTCATCACCAGTTTGGCTACATCGAATCGATGAAGCGCGTGCACGCCGGTGAGATTGGCGACATCGTCGGAGCGCGGGCCTATTGGAACATGGGCAGCCTGTGGATGAACCCCCGCAAGCCCGAGTGGAGCGATATGGAGTGGCAGCTGCGTAACTGGCTGTACTTCGCCTGGCTGTCGGGTGATCACATTTGCGAGCAGCATGTCCACAACCTGGACGTCATCAACTGGGCCAAGGGAGCGCACCCCGTCAGTTGCTTCGGTTCGGGCGGCCGCCAGGTACGCACTGATCCCGCATACGGACACATCTTCGACCATCATGACGTCCATTACGAGTACGCCGACGGGTCGTGGATGTTCAGCCAGTGCCGCCAGATTCCCGGCTGCCTCAACAGCGTGTCCGAGCACCTGATCGGCACGAAGGGCAAGGCCAACATGGATAGCGGCCGCTGGTCGATGGAAGGGGCCGCGAAGTGGCGTTACAACGGCCCGTCCAACAACCCCTACCAGACTGAGCACGACGACTTGTTCGCCAGCATTCGTGCCGGACAGCCGTTGAATGAGGGTCAATTTGTCGCTGAAAGCACATTGACCGCCATTATGGGCCGCATGGCGACCTACTCGGGCAAGATGGTCACCTGGGAACAGGCCCTGAACTCCGATTTGAAGCTCGGACCCGACAAGTACGAATTCGGCCCGCTGGCCGTCGCACCGGTTCCCGTCCCCGGCGAGACGATCGCGTTCTAGTCGGCACTGATTAACAAACAGCCCGGGAGCGATGGTTCCCGGGCTGTTTGCATTCTTTGACCACACATTCTGGATCCGTTCACGGCCCGCCCTCCGTCACTCTTAGTGGTGATACCACGGATTGCCATGGATGTGGTTACCATGGGCGGTATCAAAATGGCCGGGGGTATAATGAGGCACATTGTGATAATGCCCGTGCGTGTGAAAACCGCGGCCCGGGGTCCAGTGCTGATAGTCCACGTGATACTGGCGGTCGAAATGCACTGAGGGAGCATGGTAAATCGGCCGGCGATAGCCACCGTACCCAAACCCGCCTCCATAGCCACCGTATCCACCATAACCATAACCGCCGTAAGGCCCCCCCGCCTGGGCTGTCGAAGCGGCCAATCCACAGACAGCAAGAACAGCCAAAGTAATTGCGAATTTCCTCATGATGCACTCCTGACTCCAAATTTCCGCGTGGGCTTGTATTGAATCTGCAGTCCAGATTTGCCGGTTCAATAACTCACTTGAAAAGCAATCACCGTGCCCAAGCTGACAAACTCCACGGATTCGTCTTTTTGCTGGAATTCTGCGGGAATTCTGCCGAACTGGCCGCGTCGCAAGTTACAAACGTGCGTTCGAATTGAAGACAGTGACCTCGATTCGATAACATCACCACCGATACCATCCCACTGCCCCTGAGGGTGCATTTCCCCGAACACTGTTGCCGCCCCGAATCCGTGGAACGCTCGCCTTAGAACCTCATTAGAATCGCCACTGTGCGCAATATCCGATTCAAACTGGCATATGACGGGACCGATTTCGTCGGCTGGCAGGAGCAGACAAACGGCCTGGCCATTCAGTCGGTCGTGTCGGCTGCCATTGAAAAAATCACCCTCGAGAAGCCGACCCTGCTGGCCGCCGGGCGGACCGACTCGGGAGTCCATGCGGTCGGCCAGGTGGCTCACTTCTTCACTGAAAGCCGCATTCCCGCCGAGCGTCTGGGATTTGGCGTCAATGCGCTCATACCCGATGCGATTACGATCCTGAGCGCCGAGGACGTGCCGCTGTCATTTCATTCGCGATATCAGGCCGTTCGCAAACGCTATCGCTATGTGATCGACAATGCGCGGTGTCCGTTGCCGTTCCTCAGGCGTTTCAGCCATCACGCACGGAACCGGCTGAACGTGGCGGCCATGCACCGGGCCGGGCAGGAATTGGTGGGCACGCACGATTTCCGGGCATTTGAAACGCAATACCCGAACCGTGACAGCAGCGTGCGTACGGTGCAGGAACTGACTGTCCAGCGATATTCCAGCTGGCCCATGTCGATGCCGGGGGGAATTCATCCTGGAGTTCCCAGCGACGAGGGCGATTGGGTCTGTATCGACGTCGTGGCTGACGGGTTCCTTTATAATATGGTGCGTTGCATCGCCGGAACGCTGCTGGAAGTCGGCCGCGGAAAATGGGATGCGGAAGATGTCGTGCGAATCCTCCAGACGCAGGATCGCCGGATTGCGGGGATCACAGCCCCCCCGCAAGGGTTGTTTCTCGTACAGGTCGACTATGAATAGAGAAACTGGGCAAACTGTTACGCTTTAACCAGTTAAAACGCCACCGGAACATCCGCACCCTATCCAGACAGGGTGTCTCAACGGGAGACTTCTTGACATTTTACCCTCGACCGGATGTAATTCGATGTTGATCAGGACAAATGGTTGAAGCATTGCACCATGCCGGGTTGGGGAATCCGACAGCAATGTGTCGATCAGATGGCCTGTTCAATCACGCCGGAGCCGCGAATCTAGGCAGCTCCCGTGGTGTGTTGTGGCTGGGTAACACGCTTTCCTACCTTTGATATGCAGCGTCTGAAATCCCGAAATCGTGTGACCCGCAACCGCATTATGCGGCTCGGTTTTAGCGTTTACGTGGCACTTTAACAGCAACCTGTAATTTTCCTGATCCTGCTTTGGGTTATGTCGATTGCACGGTTGTTGACGAATGCTGATCATCCTTCGTGACTTGTGAGCCTCACCTCCGGGTTGGGGTACGACCGATAATCAGTACGTACTGACGTCTTGTAACTGACTTGATTGCTCCGGCTGGGAATCTTGGGCAATTTGAGTGAGCTACAGTGACTGCAGTTTCAGGTGCTTTATGACCATCTATTAAGGATGGGTCGAACTTGACCAACATGGAGCGTTGGTCGGGGAAAGTATCTGTATCCGCCTCGAGTGGGGACCAACCCGAGGCGCCGTAGTCCATAGGGTGTGGCTATGACGGCAGACTATTCGATACCCCGAGTCGTGATCACCGGCGTCGGCGTGGTGTCACCGATCGGAATTGGCAACGAGCCATTTTGGGACAGCCTGGTAAACGGTCGTTCGGGAATTGATTTCCTGCGTGCGTTTCCCGGGTTGGATGTTCCATCGAAGCTCGCGGCGGAAGTTCGTAACTTCGATCCTCTCGATTACATCCAGCACAAGAAGATGCTGAAGGTGATGTCGCGAGACATCCAGTTGGGCGTATCCGCCGCCGGGTTGGCGATGACCGATGCGAAACTGGGTCTCAACGGGATCGATCCCGAGCGCCTGGGGGTGGAATTTGGTGCGGGGCATATTTCGATCACCCCGACCGAGCTCAGTGAGGCCGCGGCCTCCTGCACCGATGAAGACCGCTTTGAATTCACACGCTGGGGCGAAGACAGCATGGGGCAGATTGCCCCGTTGTGGCTGCTGAAGCATTTGCCGAACATGCCGGCCTGCCACGTGGCGATCGAACACGATGCCCGCGGCCCGAACAACACGATCACTTGCCGCGACGCCTCGGCCTTGCTGGCCCTGGACGAAGCGGTACGCGTCATTCAACGTGGTTCAGCCGATGCAATGATCGTGGGGGCATGCAGCTCCAGCGTTCATCCGGTCGATATCACCCGCCTGAATTTGTACGATCACCTCTCGCGACGGGTCGACGATCCGCAGCGGGCGTGCCGTCCGTTCGATATGGAACGTGACGGGATGATCGTCGGCGAAGGTGCCGCCTGTTTCATCATCGAACGGTACGATCACGCGTTGGCGCGCGGTGCTGACATCTACGCCGAGATCCTGGCGGTCGCCGGCGGTTGTGATGGCGGGGGCCCGGCCAACCGGGCTGGCGGACGGGGTATCGTGCGGGCCGTACAAGCGGCATTGCGTAAAGCTCAGATTGATCCCCGCGATATCGGCCACATCAATGCTCATGGCAAGAGCACCGTGGAAGACGACTGCGTCGAATCGCGGGCTTATCACGAAGCACTGGGAAGTGCTGCCGAGAAGATCCCGGTGACGGCCTTGAAGTCCTACTTCGGGCAGTTCGATGCCGGCAGCGGTGCCGTCGAACTGGCGGGCAGCGTGCTGGCCCTGAAGCATGGCATCCTGCCGATGACCTTGAACTACGAAACCCCTGATCCCAATTGCCGGGTGAATGTGGTCCATACGGAGCCGTACCGTCTCCGCAGCCATATCGCCATGAGCGTGAATCGGACGAATGTCGGCCAGAGTGCGGCGACGATCATTCGTGCGATCTAGTGGATGACTGCTGAGACCTCAGAGGCAGACTGCTGTCCGAGCGTCACGTTGACTTGCAGGGTGGGATTTTCCCACCCTGTTTTCTTTTACTGCCGGTTGATCGCCATGTCGTTCGTACAACAGAACCGAGCCGCCTGGAATCAGCTGGCGGATACCGGCAGCGTCTTCGCCAAGGTCGCGACCGACGAGGAATGTGCCGAACCGCTGAAAATCCTGGACGGCCGCAACTGGTTGCCGCCATCGGTGCGCGGACTGGAGGTGCTGTGCCTGGCTGCGGCAGGGGGCTGGCAATCGATCCTGTACGCGAGCGCCGGGGCCAATGTGACCGTGTTCGATATCAGCCCCTCAATGCTTGCACTCGATCGTCGCGAAGGGGAACGCCGGCAGTTCAAGATCCGCACCGTCGAGGGTTCGATGGACGATCTTGCGGAATTTGCCGACGCCAGTTTTGATATCGTGCATCAGCCCGTCAGTACCTGCTATGTGGCCGATCTGGCGAAGGTCTATGCCGAGATTGCCCGGGTGTCGCGGCACGGGGCCATTTACATCAGCCAGCACAAGCAACCGACCAGCCTGCAGATTGTGGGACGGACGACTCGGGATCAATACGTTATCGGGACCAGCTATTACCACCAGGGACCGCTGCCCCCGGCTACCGATACGTCTTACCGGGAACCGGGGACGACGGAGTTCATGCATCGCTGGGAGCAACTGGTCGGCGGCCTCTGCAGTGCCGGGTTTGTCATCGAAGATCTGCGGGAGCCATACCGGGGTGACCCCACGGCACTGCCGGGCGATTACCATCATCGTGGCTGGTATATCGCCCCGTACTTGCGAATGAAGGCCCGCAGAATTCGGCCCGAAGCGGCAGGAACGGCAACGCCCAAGCTGTGGATGCCGTGACGACCGTCGTCGAATGCAGCTGGATCAATCGCTGTCATTTTCCCGCGTCGTCGGTGCCGTCGATCATCTCTTCTGGCGGAATGGCGGCGGCCTTGGTGCGGCGGAAGACGGCTACGACATCTTCAATCGGCACCACAAACAGCAGGTTGTCGGCTTCCAGATCAACCGGAATGGCATTCTTGGGGTGGAACAAGACCTTGTCGTACTTGTGGATGGGGAAATCGTCATCGCGCTCAATCTGCACGCTGATTTCGACCACGCGGCCGGTAATCGTGGGAATCTCCGAGGAATCTGGCAGCAGGATCCCACCCCGAGTCGCCTGGCGGGACTCGTCCTTACGGATCAGGATGCGTTTGCCCAACGGTTCCACAAATTCTGCCACGATCAATACTCCTCACTCGACCGACGATCCGGCCTCTGCATTGGACATCAGAATTGAACGCCTTGTTGCTAATTCGTCACAAGGGGCTCGCTTGCCATAGGGATTCTATGCACTCCGTGAACCGCAGGCCACCGGTTTTCGGGGTCGAATTGCCGCCGGGCGGATCTCCGGTCGCGCTCCACAGCCGGATCACTCGTTAGCACCGGTCCGCGACACGATGCGAACTTTCTGCATGCCGGCCGCCGTCGCCGCATCGATCACCAGCACGACAGTTTCGTGCAGGGCCTCGGGATGCGCGTCAATGGCGACTTCCGTACGCAGCGTCGTCAGCCGGGCCTGCGTGAGGATGTCGGTCAGTTTGGAGGGATCTCCGGCGGGGACATCATCGACGAAGATTCCGTTCCGTTCATCAATCTTGACGAAGATGGTATTGGACTGGAGTTCTTCAATCGTCAGCGACTGCGCCGCACCTTTCTGGTCCTGTTTGGGGGCGGGAATCTCAATCGTTTTCTGAAGGCTGAAGGAGGCGGTCACCATAAAAAAAATCAGCAGCAGAAAGGTCACATCGACCATCGACGTGAGATCCAGCTCACCCAGTTCCGGCTTGTTCCGACGAAGCTGAAAGCCACCGGCATCCTCGTCGGCCAGATCATTGGTAAAACTCTCCTCATGAGATGCCGCCAGATGGACGGCCGCCGGCTGATCGACCAGTTTGGCCGGCAGTTCGGGCGCTGGCGCAAGAACTTCCTCGGGAAGTGACTCACGATCAGGCGGTTCTTCCGCGGCCGACGACACCCCCGCCGAGTCTTCCAGCGGCACGACCGTCAGCGCACCACATTGCGGGCAGGGCACCTCGTGCCCCGCCTTTCGCGTGGTGATGCTGAGCAGCTGATCGCAACTGGGACAGCGATAGTGAATCGGCATGGTGTCTCGGTCGCCGCCTGCCTAAAGGCCAGCCGCAGCGAACGCCGATTGCGCCCGCTGCGGCCAGTTCGCGAACTACTAATAAACGCTAACAAAACCTCTGCGTCAGTTCAGAATCGCTCGAAATATCGCGGTTCTGAACTTCCCACAACCGGTTTTATCGGGGGGGCTAAACTGGAATCGGTTGTCGCCAGGCGGCCCCATGTCGCAGCAGCATCGCGTCGGAGGCCCGGGGCCCCCAGCTGCCTGCCGGGTACTCTTCCGGCTGGTGATCGGGTTGCTCCCACGCTTCCAGGACGGGTGTCAAAAACTGCCAGGCGGCCTCGAGTTCGTCGCTGCGGGTGAAGAGGGTCGAATCACCCCGCAGCACATCCAGTAACAGTCGCTCGTAAGCTTCCGGCAGACTGATGTCGAATTCCTGATCAAAACTGAAGTCCATCTTCACAGGATGGATCTGGTACTGCATCCCGGGCCGCTTCGACGATACCCGCAGGGTGATCGCTTCCTTGGGCTGAATGCGAAAGATCAACTGATTGGGCCGGTCTTCGACCAGCTGACAGAAGTCCCCCTCGCACTCGACCGTCTTGAACAACGACAGTGGGGGCGGCTTGAACTGGATGGCGATTTCCGTAACGCGGGCGGGCAGGCGTTTGCCCGTTCTCAAGAAGAACGGCACCCCGGCCCAGCGCCAGTTGTCGACGCGCACATCCATCGCGACATATGTCTCGCGATGCGAATCGGGGGGAATACGATCTTCCTGCAGGTAACCGGGAACCTGTTTTCCGCCGATCTCGGCCGAAGTGTACTGGGCGGCAATCGCCCATTTGTGGAGCGCATCACCACCCTCGCGCAAGGACTGCAGAACCTTCAATTTTTCATCGCGAATTTCCTTCGCGCGAAACATCGCCGGCGGCTCCATGGCAATCAGGCACAGCAACTGCAGCACGTGATTTTGCAGGACGTCGCGCAGCGCCCCCGACTTATCGTAATAGCCGCCGCGCCCCCGTTCGATGCCTTGGGTTTCGGCGACCGTAATCTGGATATGGTCGACATGATTGCGGTTCAGCAGCGGCTCGAAAATCGTGTTTCCGAAACGGAACAACAAGATGTTCTGCACGGTTTCCTTGCCGAGGTAATGATCGATGCGATAGATCTGATCTTCGTGCAGCAGCCGCCCCAGCGTATGCGACAACTCCTGTGCCGATGCCAGGTCGTGGCCGTAGGGTTTTTCAAAAACGATCCGCAGCGTTTCCTCGGCATCGGGAGGCGGAACCATTCCGGCCTTGGATAACGCTTCGGTGGCCGGGACGAATAGATCGGGAGTCGTGGCCATATAGACCACCCGATGTTCTCCGATCCCCTGGGCTTTCTCCAGGCTCTTCAAGCGTGCATCCAACTGCGGGTATTCCGCCGGATCGACGATATCCAGCTGATGATAATGCAGGCGTGCGGCGAAGCTGGCCCACAATTCGTCGCTCCCCAGGCCACCTCGTGCATAGTCGCGGATCGCCAGATGCATTTCACTGCGGAACTCGTCGTCACTCTTGGGGCGGCGGGCCACACCGACGATTGGTGATTTCTGCGAGAGAAATCCTTCTCGCGCGAGCTGATAGAGTGCCGGAACCAGTTTTCGGGCGGTCAGGTCCCCGGAGGCCCCGAAAATGACGATCGTCGCTTCGGCATTCAACGCGTCGCTGGGCGCCCCATTCGCCGGAAAAGTCGCGGACGAATTGATTTCAGTCATGGGAATATCTCGATGCAAAAAGTGTCTGCACCCGGAGGGTGTGGCAGACACCGCGGGAGCAGGCAAAATTAACGATTGTTCGATGGACCAGAATCGGAACTCAAGAGACGCCCCCTTAAGAGACGCGAGGAGCGCCGATACGTTCCGCAGGATAACAGACTTGGGCGATTTTCGACACCACAATTGAGCCCCCCCGCGCCGCCTGACTCTCGGAGCCGGACGAATCGCAAAGCCGCAGCAAACGCCCGACACTCTGGCCCTCCCAGACTTCATCGCACCATAATGGACGGGCCGCAGCGACACTGCTTTCCAGCGACGGCCAGAACCGATAATATCGCTTTGTCGGACCCGTCCAGTCATCAAACTGTTTTCGATCGCCGTTCACTCCGCGACCGTGTTGAGGAATTTGTCATGGCACTGAATCCCCTCGCAGGACGGCCCGCGCCGGCGTCACTGCTGGTTGATATTTCGAGTCTGCTGGCGGCCTATCACGATCAGCAGCCCGATCCCAATAATCCACTGCAACTCGTCAGCTTCGGCACCAGCGGCCATCGGGGGACCTCGCGCAACGGCACGTTTACCGATGCCCACATTGCGGCCATCACCCAGGCGCTGGTCGAGTTCCGCCAGGCGAAAGGGATTACTGGCCCGCTGTTTCTGGGGAAAGACACGCACGCTCTGTCCGCACCTGCCGAACGTACTGCCCTGGAAGTTCTGGCGGCCAACGGCGTCGAGACCATCATCCAGAACGGCAACGGCTTCACGCCGACGCCCGTCGTGTCGCATGCCATCCTGGGCTATAACCGCGGCCGCACAACGGGCCTGGCAGATGGGATCGTCATCACTCCCTCCCATAATCCCCCCGAAGATGGCGGGTTCAAATATAACCCGCCGAACGGTGGACCGGCCGACACCGACATCACCGGCGTGGTGCAGGACCGAGCCAACGAGATCCTGCGTGGCAAGAACGCGGCCGTGAAGCGGATCTCGTACGACGCCGCCCTCCAGGCCGGCTCGACGCACACGCGAGATTTGCTCGATGCCTACGTCGCCGATCTGTCCCACGTTGTGAATCTCGACGCGATCAAATCGTCGGGAATCAAGCTGGGAGCCGACCCCCTGGGTGGGGCCAGCGTCGGGTATTGGGGACCGATCGCCGAACGGTATGGATTGAATGTCACCGTCGTAAATGACAAGACTGACCCGCAGTTCGGATTCATGACGGTCGACCACGATGGCAAGATTCGCATGGATTGTTCCAGCCCGTATGCGATGGCCAGCCTGGTCAAACTCAAAGACCGGTTCGATCTCGCCTTCGGCAACGACCCCGATTCCGACCGCCATGGGATCGTGACTCCGTCCGTCGGTCTGATGAATCCCAACCATTACCTGGCAGTCGCCATTCAGTACCTCTTCACACATCGTCCCGGCTGGCCCGCTGGTGCCGGTATCGGCAAGACATTGGTCAGCAGCAGTGTGATCGACCGCATCGCTAACCATCTCGGCAGGAAATTGGTGGAGGTCCCCGTGGGCTTCAAATGGTTTGTCGACGGCCTGTTCCACGGCACGCTGGGTTTCGGCGGCGAAGAAAGTGCCGGGGCGAGTTTTCTGCGGCACGATGGCGGCGTCTGGTCCACCGATAAGGACGGCATCATCCTGAATCTGCTGGCTGCAGAAATCCTGGCGGTAACGGGCAAAGATCCGGGACAGCACTATCAGGATATCGTCTCCCAGTTCGGCGAGGCGCGTTACACCCGGATCGATCAACCCGCCAGCCCCGCCCAGAAGGCGGGCTTCAAAAAGTTGACCCCGGAAGCCGTCACCGCGACCACCCTGGCCGGTGAAACCATTCAGGCCAAGCTGACGAAAGCCCCCGGAAACAATGCCGGCATCGGCGGCCTGAAGGTCGTCACCGAAAATGGCTGGTTCGCCGCGCGACCTTCGGGCACGGAGAATATCTACAAGATCTACGCCGAAAGTTTTGTCAGCGATCAGCACCTGCAGACGGTGGTCGCCGAGGCACGCCAGATCGTAGATCACGCGGTCGGCAAA
>CAZQUW010000055.1:26834-28142 GCA_964596215.1 uncultured Planctomicrobium sp.
TCGCCATGCCGGCAACGATGCGTCTTCACCGTCGGGTATTTCACCGCCATGTACTCACGGAATGCCGCCGGGTCGCCAGGGTTGCCGGCGAACATTTCGTAATGCGTGGGAATGACGAGCCCCGGTTGCAGCGGACCCGACAGGTCTGCGGCTTCCTGGTAGGTCATATTCCCAATGATCCCCGTCGACAGCCGGTGCGCATCGCGGCCGTTGATCGGGAGCAACATCACATCGAACTTCCAGCGGCGCAGTTTGGTCTGCAGGCCTTCGTACCAGACCGTGTCGCCCGCGTGATAGAACGTGCGACCATTGGCTTCGAAGATCAATCCCAGATACGGGTAGCGACCGCTGACAGGATCCTGGTCCAGGAACTCGTGTGACGCGGCGACGGCGGAAATCTTGACGCCGGCCACTTCGACGCTACGACCGTCGTCCAGTCCGACCAGGCGATCAACCGCTAAGGGCAACTCCGCGGCCAATCGTTCGCGCAGCAAGTCGGGCACGACAAACTTGGTCCGCGGCGAGGCCGCTGCCAGAGCGGGCCAGACGGGGCGATCAATATGGTCGGCGTGATCGTGGGTCCCGCAGATGATGTCGGCGTGCTTGACCAACTCAGGCGTCACCAGCGGCGGGACCTGCCGGCCATCCATCGGCGTCAGAAACGGATCGATGTAAATGATCGTCTGGCCCACTTTGGCAATAAAGCTGTGCTGCCCCAGCCACCACAGAGCCAGCTGGCCCGCGGGGACGACACAATCATCGACATCGCGCACCAGTTCCGCCCCCGACTGCACGATTTTTTCAAACGCATCCAACATGAATTCAAACTTTCCGCGAGATTGTAATGAGGCCCGACTTTCTGCATCGGGAGTCGCCCCTGTTCCGCAATGTTCAATAGCCCCCCACGGATCTTAACCGCGACCACCTTCACAGCAAGTTTCACAGATCGTGTGACAATCGGCACATTGCAGTTTGGCGCGGATTTCCATCAACGGTCCGCCGCAAGCGGGACAGGCCGGCCGGCACGTCGGTGTCGTGGTGGTTCCCGCGAGGCGGGCATCGCCGGAGGATTGAGTTGTCATAGTGATCGCCTCTGATTTGTCTAATCTGTACGCTGGCCCCCTTTGGCCATCCTATTATTGCCTGACGATCGAGACCATATCATAGACCTCAACAATGTTGAATGATGAAATCGATCGGTCGAGTCGAATTCCGTATCGACCTTGCACTGCGGGACCTGGCAGGGCCGCCGTACTAGTCGGGTTGCTGTGCTTATGCACTATCAATCTCGCCCAGTTCAACCACCCG
>CAZQUW010000056.1:0-1074 GCA_964596215.1 uncultured Planctomicrobium sp.
CGCCCGACCCCACCCCGGTTGATTGCAACTCGTAGTTGGCCTCACTCTCTCCCTCGTTCGAAAGCTTTGGTTCATGTCTGAACTCGCTCGTTCCCCCGGCCAGAAATTTCGTGACGCCTTCGCAAAGGGGACGATTGCCATCCCCGGAGTGTTCAATGCCCTGACGGCAAGGCTGGCCGAACGCGCCGGATTTCAAGCGGTCTACCAATCGGGAGCCAGCCTGTCAGCGGGATTGGCTGCAGTCCCTGATATCGGACTGTTGACCGCGACTGAGTTTGCAACGCAGGCCCGGTATCTGACCCAGGCGGTTTCGATTCCGGTCATTTCCGACGCCGACACCGGCTTCGGCGAACCGCTCGCGGTGGAACGGACCGTCCGGCAATACGAAGCCGCCGGTCTGGCCGGATTGCACCTGGAAGATCAAGAAAATCCCAAACGCTGTGGCCATCTCAATGGCAAGTCATTGGTCCCCACAGAAGTCATGGTGGCCAAGCTGCTGGCTGCGGTGGCGGCACGCCAGGACCCCTCGTTTGTCATCATCGCGCGGACTGATGCCAGGGGTGTGGATGGCTTTGACGCCGCCGTCGGCCGGGCCCGCGCGTACCTGGCCGCCGGAGCCGATATGATCTTTCCGGAAGCTCTCGAAACGGCGGCCGAATTCGAGGCGTTTGCGAAAGCCGTGCAGGCCCCGTTACTGGCCAATATGACCGAGTTCGGCAAGAGCCCCTTGCTGTCACTCGCTGAACTGGGAGCCATGGGATATGCCGCCGCATTATTTCCGGTGACCTTGTTCCGCGTCGCCATGCAGGCGGTCGAGACCGCACTCAACCAACTGGCAGCAGAGGGGACGCAACAGAACTTTGTCGGCAGCATGCAAACCCGTAAACGATTGTACGAGTTGCTCGACTACAGCGACTATGATCGACGTGACCAGCAATACTCGATCGATGCGAAGAATTAGCCCGCAGGATGGGCACTCCTGCCTGTGATTGCTTCATGATTCCGTGTCAGCTTTAAAGATGTCCCAACTCAGCGAACCAAGATGCTTACCGTGAGCCACTTTCAACTGCGAAA
>CAZQUW010000056.1:1174-3200 GCA_964596215.1 uncultured Planctomicrobium sp.
CGTCCAACAGGTTGATCTTGTATTCCGATCTGCCGGAGAAGGAGTTGGAGGGCCTGCCGGACGCAGTCGCTCAACTCGTGACCCTGCTCGAGGCATACTTTGGTCCGCTCCCTCCGGACCATGACAACCGTCGCTACCAGATGACTGGCTATCTGATGGCCGACGCCCAGCGATTTCGGGATGCGGGGATACTTACGGAAGGTCCAGCCCAGCCGCACGAAGGGTGGTATTTAGGGAATGAGTTCTGGTGGAACCAGCAGGCCACACCGTACTACACCCGCCATCTGATGCTGCACGAAGCCACTCATTGCTTTATGCATGTCATGCCGGCAGTCGACTGCCCTCCGTGGTATGTTGAAGGGATGGCCGAGTTATTCGGGACCCACTATCGGGACGAGAAGGGAAAATACCTCTTTGGAATCATGCCCGATTCGTCGGATCGATGTCCCGGATGGGCTCGCGTCAGCGTGTTGCAGGAACAGATTGCGGCCGGAAATCTGCCCTCCGTCGATCAGATCATCGCCTACGAATTTGATGACTATGCGAAGCTGCCTCCCTACGCCTGGTCCTGGGCGCTCTGCCACTTTCTGAACACTCATCCGCGGTATCAGATTCCGTTTCGCGAACTGGCCAAACAGATGATGGATGGCGGCTTCGTAAAATTGGGCGAACAATTATTCCTGCCGTACAAATCGGACCTGCGAGATGAATGGCTGCTGTTTGCGTCGCAGATTCAATATGCGCATGACATCGAGCGGAGCGTCATCAACTTCCAGTCGGGCACTGAAATCGACTCATCCCGGAAACCTACCGCGGTCAAGATCCTGGCGGATCGCGGCTGGCAGTCGGCACAAGTCAAGTTGACTGCCGGGCACAAGTATCGAATCCGGGCGACGGGTCGATTTACACTGGCGACGACTACGAAACCCTGGATCAGCGAACCCCAAGGCATCAGCATTCGATATTTTGCCGGCCAGCCATTAGGCCGCCTGCTGGGCCTGATCCGCCCCGAGGCCCCCGCAGAACCTGCCAATCGCGAGATCCTGAACCTGATCCCGCTCGGACCCGATACGACTTTTGTGGCGGCACACAGCGGAACGCTGTACTTGCGATTAAATGATGCGTGGAATCAACTTGCCGACAACTCGGGGGAAGTTCAAGTGGAAGTCGAGCTCGTCGGAGCCCCATAGGCTGGGCACTCGTGCCCGACACATTGAGGATTTGGCCCAGTGCCCCCCGTACAAATTGCCTCAGTTCAAGATAAAAATCCTTTGTGTCCTTTGTGACCTTCTGTTCAAAAACACGCATAAAACAAAAGGTCACAAAGGACACGAAGAATTCAGGGACGGGCCGGAGTGCCCAGCTTACATTGATACGACATACTCGATTTCATGCGATCAACTCTGACTGCATCCAGTACCGGCAATCCAAGATTGGCACTCGCGACGAGCGGCGTCTTTCTGGCGATCATTTTTTCTTTGCCGGCCATGCAGTTGGTGAGTGAGATCTATTCGCAACCTCGTGAGTGGCCCACGGTGCTCCGGCTGCTGCCCGCAATCCCGCGGGTCCTCGCGGCTGGGGGCAATCACAAGGATTCGACGTACCAGCGGATCATGGCTGCAAATCAGCAGCTCTGTGAGGAATTTCGCGATTATGAATCGCATGTGACCGAATCGGCCTGGCCGATCAGGCGCCCTCGAGCCTGGTTGCAGGCGGGGCTCACTGGTCCGCTGCGTAGCGGCAATGAGCAAGTGGTCGTGGGATCCGGCGGCTGGTTGTTCTTTCGTCCTGATGTCGAAGCGCTGACCAGCCCGGGTTTCCTCGAAACCCATCGCACTCGCCCTGGAATTGCCACCACATCGCGGACGACAGATCCATTACCCGCGATCAGACAATTCGCCGCAGATCTACAGGCGCGCGGGATCAAATTGATCGTCGTCCCGATTCCATCGAAGGGGGCGTTGCTCGGCGCGAATCATCGGGTCGCCGAGGACTACTTGCCCATTCATAATGCCAGCTTTCGGCA
>CAZQUW010000056.1:3300-21869 GCA_964596215.1 uncultured Planctomicrobium sp.
CGAATCATCGGGTCGCCGAGGACTACTTGCCCATTCATAATGCCAGCTTTCGGCAGTTTGTCTCGGAACTCGGTCAGAGCCAAATCGAGTTATGTGATCCGACAGACGTGCTGATGGACCGCCCCGGGAGCCATCAGTATCGATCCAGATATCGCAGAACCGATTCGCATTGGACTCCTGAAGGAGCCGAACTCGCTGCGAGGCTGATTGCTCAAAAAGTGCATCCCCTGGTTCAGCCTCCAATAGACCAGCCGACCGTGTACGAAACCCGAAAGGTTTCATTAGAGAGCGTGGGAGATACCGCGCGGCTGCTGGGAGGCGACGCGGCAACGCAGATCATCGCTCCGGAATCTTGCGAGATCACTCAAGTCAGAAACCTCGACCATACCGAGTGGAGCCCCGACCCACGCGCGAAAATTCTGCTGCTGGGAGACAGCTTCACGAACATCTATTCCCAGCCGGAACTCGGCTGGGGAACGTCTGCAGGATTCGCCGAGCACCTCAGCCTGGCACTCCGCCAGCCCATCGATCGCATCGCCCTGAATGCCGGCGGGGCATTAGCCGCACGTCGAGAACTGTTGCGTCAACTGCAGCAGCCCGGTCCAGACAGGCTGGCCGGTAAGAAGTTTGTCATCTGGCAGTTTGCAGAGCGAGAACTGACGTTTGGAGACTGGCAGGTATTGCCGCTGCCCGCCCGCTCCAACTCGTCTCCGGTTCAACAGCCTCAGGCTGCCGAAGTGATCGCCGAAGGGCTGATTGTGCAAGCGGGCCACCTGCCAGATCCCGCCAGTTTGCCCTATCGAGAGGCCTTGATCCCGTTGCATCTCCAATCAGTGCGGTCGGTCGGCATTGAAAAAATCCCCACGGAAATCGTGGTGTATGTGTGGGGCCTGCAAGACCGGAGGGTAACCCCCATGGCCGCGTGGAAAGCCGGGCAGCAAGTCCGGCTTAAGCTCACCCCCTGGGCCACGGCGGAGCGCCAGTACGGTCGCTTCGCGCGGGCAGAGTTGGAAGACCCCGATTTCCGGCTGATCGACCTGCCAACCTACTGGGGCATGGTGGAGAAATGAGGCGGATTCACTTACTCATCAGCAACAGAGGGCTATCTTACGGCGCCACCGTTCGCATTGATCACTTGCCCCGTGAGATAACTCGCATCGGAGCTGACCAGGAAACGGGCCAGCTTGGCGATATCTTCAGGCAATCCCCAGCGTTTGAGGGGCGTTTCGCGAAGCACTCGCGATTGCCAGGCATCGCTCGCACCGTCGCCCCATGCCGTGCGGATCCAGCCCGGTGCAATACAGTTGACGCGGACTTCGGGGGCCAGGCTAACGGCTAGAGAACGGGTAAACCCCATGATCGCATTCTTGGCAGCAGCGAACAGTTCGCCACTAAACCCTTCCATGCCGCGATCGGCCTGGTCCCAGCCAATATTCAGGATGACGCCGCGGCCGGCCACTTTCATCCGGTGGCCCACTTCATGTGACAGCAGCACCCCGCTGCGCACATCGACATCCAGTAACCGTTGCAGTTTCTTGGAATATTCCCAATCGGCCGCTGGTCCGGTTAATAGGTCGGCACCGGCGTTGTTGACCCAGATATCGACAGCGCCTAGCTTCTGCCAGGCCGTCTGTTGGAAAGCCAAGAGTTGCGCCGGATCACTCAGATCGGCGAGTACCACATGCGCCGAGCTTCCCAGCTCGCAAACTTCCCCGGCGACCAGTTCTGCCTGTTCGCAGCTTCGGTTCGCATGCACTACGACCTCAGCCCCCGCGCGAGCAAACTCCAACGCGATTGCTCGCCCAATGCCACTCGAAGCGCCGGTCACCACGGCCTTCTGTCCGATCAAGCTGCCAAACATGTTGTTAATCCGAAACCGTGTACTCGGAGGAAATCTGCGGACTGACACCGCCGGGCCCGGCGACATCTTAAGACCCGATAAACGACTCACCGCAAAATCGAATACATCACCACATTCACGGCAATCTTCACCGCGTCCTCGGACAGATATCCGGCACAGGCGGCAGACGCCTGGCGTTCCAAGGCACAACTTAAATCATATTTGCTGTAGATCACGACATATCGGCCATCAATTTCAATCCCTTCCAGCACGGGTTCGCCAACCACGGTCGCGGGTTTAAACGGCTTCCCCGGTTCGCCCCCGTTGGGCTCGCGCCGCCGCACATCGCGCAGATCGTGGGCCACCTTGGTGGTGTAAAGTTCATGATTCGCCGGAATCCGAGTCAACTTGTGATCGGGAAACATCTGCAGCATCAGATCGCGAAAACTTTTATCGAATTGTGGCGAGGCACAGCAAGCATCGGCGAACAACATGGCACCACGATTAATCTGCGTTCGCAATCGTTCCTGCTCCTGCTTGTTGAAGTTGAAGGCATTGCGGCCATGCATATAAACCAGAGGATAATTCTTCAACGACTCATCGGCCGGCGTGATATTCTTCACCTTCGTATTGGCAGTCACTCCGGCGTACGAATTGAGCGCAACCAGCAGGTTGCGGACCGCGTTCGGAGCGGCATCCCATCCCCCCGTGTGCCGCAACTTGGCCACCTGCAGAAAGCCACGTTCCAATTCGTCATTCGCCGCGGCGACATCAACCAGTTGATGGTCAGCGATCGAACTGGGGGGCTCGCGACCGGTCGCATAGGCCACCACATTGATGCCGACTCGAGTCGACTTGGTAATCATGGCCTTCATCTGCGGCGAACGTTTTTGCGGTTCAACGATGCTCCACTTGTTCCACAAACAGGCGAGATCATGCGGCGAGTACATGATGCTGGTGCGGCAGCCGACATCGACACCCCACAACTCGGTCGAATCCGGGTCGATCAGATACTCACTGCGAAAGACGGGATGCTCGGCCGTGAGACGTTTCAACTGGCTCTCACCATCGGGATACATCTGCTTGACAATGTCCCGGAATCCCACGTCAAAATCGGTCTTGGTGCAGGTTGCCACCCCCAGAATGAAACCGCCGTTGATCACATACTGGCGCAACAGGTTGATCTCCGCCGGGCTGAATCGCGGAGCTTTGTCACCGCTGATATACAGGATCGGCGACAGCATCAAATCTTCCAGTCCGCCACGCTGGGCGACAACTCGCATGTCCAACTGTTGCCAGGTCACCAGCTTCGGCCAGCCGGGCAGGCCGGTAATCAGGTCGGTCAGATTGCGGATGTCGTGACGATGCCGATTCCAGTGTTGATCGTTCTTGTCGTCGGCACCTTCCGATTCGTATTGCAGCTTATTGATCAGAACGGGGGCCAACCCCTTCGACAGGAACAGCAGTGCAAAACAAGTTGAGACAACTTCATCCGATTCACCATGGCCGTTTCCATGCCAGCTGCCGTCGCGCGGTGACTGCATGCGAATCAGAAATTCGGCTCCTTCGCGATACCAGTCATGAGAACCAAAAAACCGACGGCCACTCAAACGCCCCGCGCGTTCCAGGCCGTACAGATAGTAGAGTGTTCCTCCTCCGCCACCGCCGGGATTATGCTTCACGGAAAAGCTGCGTTCGAGCCATTTCAGGCCTCGGTCCAGAGATTCATTCTGGACCGGCTGACCGCAACAATTGGGCGATCCGTCGGGGTTCTCGTCGGGTTCATCACGCAACATCGATTCCACAATGACCTGAGTCGTGATGCCCGCAACGGTCATACTGCCCGTGCTGCCGGCATTGTTCGGGCCGGTGCCGTTGTAGTTCCAGCCACCATCAACAGATTGATCGGTAGTCCAATAGTCGCGAATCAGTTCCCACGTTTCGCGGTCGACGGCCACATTCGCATATTGGGCTTCACGCAGTCCCAGGACCGCAAACTGCGCGTTGCTGCGATCCACCGATCCATCGGGTCCGCGTCCTTCGGTGAAGTTATACGACCAGCCACCGGCACCGGGGCCATTCTTTTTCTGCTGGCGGGCAAGTTTTGTCGACAGGCTCAAGATCTTAGTAGCGTCGCGAGTTCCATCTTTGGCCGCCGCCAAGGCCATGATCTGCAAGGAAATCTCGTAGGTCATGCTCGGTTCTTTGACCATTCGCAGATATTTCAGAGCGCGCTGGACGGGAACATCTTCGACAGTCATTCCACAGTTGATAAGCGTCATCAACGCCAGACTGGTCTTGCCTACAACGTATTCAGAGCTGGTCCAAGCGCCATTTTCCCCCTGCTGCTGCAGCAAGAACTGCTGGCCCTTTTCGATTGCGTTTTTGACGATTTTCTCCGTCAGCACCTTCTCTGGTGCCTGAGCCCCCAGAGGAGACGCCACCGCAATCAGCAAACAAACAGCCCCCAGAATCGACGGAACACACGCAGGTACTGCACTCTGCAGGTGACGTCGGGCTATGGCGAAAACTCGGTGCATGTGGTGTTGAATCCGGTACATTGTTTCGGCGCTCTCATCCGAATCAACCCATTGAGGGCAGGGCCCAAGTCCCCTGAACGTGGCTCTACAAAGCCGAAAAGCCAACACTCTTGAAGTCGGCGCGATCTCATGAGGCACCGGGCTGACTGCCTCCATTTTAGCAATTGTACTCGATTGTCTAGAAGATCGAACGAGACTTCAGCAAATGAGAAACAAAATGCCCTCCAGGAGAATTCCCCCTGAGGGCATTTTGAAAACGACTTCGAAATCCGGAGAGACTGAGCGAACAGAAATCATTCATTCCATCATGATGACCCTGTGAATTCTGTAGTTCTACTTCATGTCGTCCCTGTCGCGAATCATCGACACCGCGACCAGATCTCCGCTTGAGCGTCAGGGTGTCGCAGGAACGACAGGTTGAGCCGGCGCCGCAGCGGCCGGGGCGGACGTGCCACCTGTTCGAGATTGAATGGCCCCCAGAATCACCGGCCAGTAAACATACAATCCCACACCAATCCCGATCAGGACCGCCAGGTACAAGACCAGCGAGATCAAGCCCTTCAGCCCGTCAAAGAATCCTTGAAACCACTTGATCCACGGCCGCCAGCGTTGGGCGCGATCAATCTGCTGATAGAGTTTATCGAACTCCTGTGTTTTTTTGCTGGCATTCGCCTGGACAATCTTGGCTTTCAGAATGTTTTCAAACTCAGGGAAGCTGGCCAGCGGACGATAGTCAGTACTGTTGGCCGGACATCCTTTCACCTTGGCATCCAGCGTGCCTGCCTTAAGTAACTGCCGGATCTGCTGGGTCGTAAACTTGGCTTTCTTCGGAGGCCCATTGGGCTGCGTCTGAATCACGTGCCAGACCGCATCGTCCTGAGTCTGCGCCGACGCGGCACTGGCGACGGGTGCCTTGGGAGCCACTGCTCCGCTGGCCGGGCGGGGCATGGATGCCGCGCCCCCCACCGAACTGCCCGCCAGGACGCTGGCCGGCGGCGGCGCCACGGCAACCCCGGTACTGGCGATAAACGACAAGGCCGTGTTCGCCCGCCCCAGGGACTGCAAATCTCGAATCAGTTCTTCGTAGGTCTGATAGCGCGACTTGGGATCCTTGGCAATCATCTTGTCGATGATCAAATCAAGTCGCTCGGGAATCTCCTTGTTGAGCGACCGGGCACGGGCGAAGGTCCCCTTGGTCTTCGCCATGATCAGCTCCATGGCCGAGGTTCCCTTGAAGGGTAACTCGCCGGTCAGGAAATAGTAGAACGTACAACCCAGCGCATAGATGTCGCTCCGATGATCCACGTGCTTGGCATCGGCAGCTTGCTCTGGCGGCATGTAGTAGGGTGTACCCAGACCAGTGCCGCTCTGGGTCATTGACATATCTTCGTCAGTGGCTTTCGCCAGGCCCATATCCGACAGCTTTACCACACCTTTTTCAGTCACCAGCATGTTGTCAGGCTTGATGTCCCGGTGAATCAGGCTCATCTCGTTGGCGTACTTCAAAGCATCGGCGATAATCAGCGTGACGTGCAGGGCATCGCCGACTTCCAGCTTCTGCTGGTTGTTCATCCAATCTTGCAGACTGCGCCCTTTTTCGTGGCCTTTCACCAACTCCATCGCCAGATACAGCAGGCCTTGTTCTTCACCGACGGCATAACCTTGAACGATATTCGGATGATTCAGCTTAGCCATAGTCTGGGCTTCGCGTTTGAAGCGCTTGACGAAGTTCTCCTGCTTGGAGAACTGCTTATTCATGACCTTTAATGCCACCTGCCGGTCCAGGCTGACTTGATGGGCGAGAAATACTTCCCCCATGCCTCCCTGGCCCAGTTTTTTCATCAACCGGAAATCCCCCAACTGGGTGGCCTTCTTCTCGCCCCCCGCAGGTTTTTGCGCTGGGGCCGCGGGATTCACAGGTGCCTTCGGTGCCGAAGCTCCCGTTCCGATCGCGGTTGCATCCAGATTGGGGGCAGCTGTTCGATGCGGTACAAACTCTCCGGTAGCATCTGACGAAGGACTCGAGGCGTCAGGTACTAATGTGGCATCCAGGTTCTGAGCGGTCGACTGCTTGGGCGTGGGAGCACTCATCCGAGTCACCCTTTCCGAAAGAATGAAGAACGAATCAACAACGAGCAACACCGTCGTCCTGACGCAACCGATACAACAAGAATAAAAAATGTCCGTCAAATACCGACATGACGATTACTCGTGATTGAGCACCGATCACTGAAGAGATTCTCTCCTTTGTACCGGCCATGGCACCAAGACAGAGAACTGAAAATCGCTTATTTGAGAATTTACGTCCGATTATGGTCGCTTCTGGAGATCGAGGCAAATAAATCTCCACAGGGATGCGGATTTTTCAGTCGAACCGAAGCTTTCATTACAACCGGCACCGCCATTACAGGAGCAGTCCGAGAACTTCGGTAGCCTACAAAAACAAAAGGACCGCAAGGACAAAGAGAACTCGATTGCTCGGTCCCCTGCATCACTTGTGGTCCACGTTTTACTGGCAGACAGACACTCTTCCCGACGATCCTGAATACATGGCCTGACTAGATGGCGCCCGACTACATGGATGGTACATTCGGAATGCGTTCCACCAAACCGTCCACTTCGGCCAGATAGGCCAGCAGGCGATCACGTTCATTGGTCAAATGTCGGACTCGCAACAGCGACCTGACGCGTGTGGTCAGTTCCAGCTTGTTAACTGGCTTCGATAAGAAGTCGTCCGCACCAGCGTTGACAGCCTTCTCGATATCGCCAGATTCGTTGAGAGCGGTGACCATGATAATCGGAATGTCACAAGTGACCTCCGATTTCTTCAACCGCTCGCAGACTTCATAGCCGCTCATCCGCGGCATCATGATATCGAGCAGAATCAAGTCCGGCTGTTCGCGCTCGACCTGTTTGAGAGTCGCTTCGCCATCGCTGGAGAAATCGATCAAATAGCCTTCGCCAGCCAGATAGGCTTCCAGCAATTCGCAGTTTTGCTGATTATCGTCCGCAATCAAAATGCGCGACGGTCCCGTCGTATAATCGAGACGCATGATGGATCCCCAACGACCAACGCATGAGTCCTATCGCGCTGAATTGCCATGCCATCTCAGACCACCCATGGCCCGTGAACACGGTGCGCAGATCTCTACGCAACCCAACCCATTGCTTAGACTTCAAGTGTCTGATGACGCGCGGTCGTTACCCAAGTTGTGGTGAAAATACTGTCGAGAGAATACACAATTTCTCTGGAAAGCCCCAATAGGTTCCCAGCCTGCAAGGACCATCCCGAGAATCCGATTTTCACGAATTGTACCACGTACTCCGAAATTTGAATACCCCAACCCCCTAGCCGCCACTCTATCCACTATTCCAACAATAGGTTACGACGTTTGGAACTATCTGTAACTGGCCGCCAAAAGTGTCATCGAGGGCTGACCGCGAACGGCAATCGATGCGCCAGCGCAGCCTGAGATTCGCAACCGGCGTACATTTTGAACACAGCGTCTGCCTGCTGGGCAGCGCAAAAATGATGTAACAGCTCGCTGTCCGTGTCTCATCGGGAGCGTCGCTGAATGCACGGAATCGCGTGCGGATACCTGACCGTCTATTTCGACGCGGGATAATGAGTGCCAACAGTCGGCTTGCCACCCGTCCGCAACATCGACTCGGCCAGGTTGATCACCCACGGCTCCATCCCGACGTCTCTCATTTGTGAGACGGTCAATCCAATGTCGTAGGGCACACGCCGGAAACTGACTTGATGGTTCTCGATCACCGCATAAGCACACCGCGCATCGCCATCACGTGGTTGCCCGACGCTCCCGGGATTGATGACTCTGATGCCATCGACCTCCAGTTCGAAAGGTATGTGGGTATGGCCGACACACACGACATCGGCATCCACGGAATGCAGCACATCACGCCAAGCCTCGACTTCATTGGGCAGATATTCGTCTAGCGGATCGCGTGGCGTAGCGTGTACCAGCAGAAAATTCAGCTTGTCCAGGCAGAACGACTGGGTAACCGGTAAACGGGAGAGATATTTCAACTGTGTCTTGTCCAGCATCTGCCGCTGCATCGGGCGTGTGACGGCCGCCAATCCTTTTAATCCACTGCCTCCCCGAGCCTCCACGCTCTGCACCACCGCGTGATCATGATTGCCACGGATGGCAAACGTGGCATGACGGCGCACCCAATCCACACAGGGACCAGGATTTGTGCCGTAATCCACGATATCCCCCAACACCAGGCAAGCATCAAATGTCTCATTGATCGCCTGCAAAGCAGGCCAATTCGCGTGAATGTCGGCGACCAGCAAGATTTTCATCGGTAATCCAGACGGTGGGCAAGTTTGGATGGCCGCAGGAGTTTTTTCGACCGCAAAACCGTTTATACTACACTTTCATATCAGAGTCACAAAATACTTGAAGGGACCGTAGCATGTCAGATCGGCCGCTCGATCAAATGCCCCTGCGGGAAATGTTCGTCCATGCCGAGCATCACGCCCGCGATCTGGCAGAGCATCTCGACTTGAATTTCTTGCCAAAGTTACAGTCACTCGACGACCTGCTGCACCCCAAGGCCGGCGCTGAGGAAGCACGCGATATCACGGTTCGCCTCCGCGCGGCGGATGTACTAGAAAGCGACAAATACACGCAACAGACGTTGCAAAAAATCCACGACTGCCTGAACGCAATTGATGACGCACTCCGTCGCCGCGCCGAACAATAACTGCGCACTTCCGTCTCGATCTGCTTGGATTCGCGGCACATCGGACGAAATTGGCTTAAATTTAGCCAATTTGGCCACAACGAATCGAGATTTCAGGCCCCCAAAAACTTTTTGAATTCTAGACTGTCCTGGCGAGGTAATACTCCCCTGACACCGGCGTTGTGGTAAGCTACTGCCAACTGGAATGCCTCAATTCAGGTGTCATGATTTCCTATAAGATGTCTCCAGACCACGATTCGTTCTGGCTCGATCTTCTGTCGTATGGTGATCATGCTGACAGAGACTACCTCTTGGCATAGGCGACGCCAGGAATGGAATCCGTTACATTTGATTAAGCGTTTTCATTCAGAGACAATTGATAACACCGTCTTTTTTGACAACTTGTCATTCAATTGGCACACGACCTGCACACATCACTTGTGGCTCATTATTCTCGGGCAGTCGAGACCGTTCGGTCTGACTGTACTATAATTCTCAAACGCACGAGCGAAGAGGCTCGTTAGTATGAGTGATCGATCGCGGGCCTCGAAACTTTTCTGAGGATTACCTGTCAGCCAAGACAAGAATTCTTCGATAAGTAGTCCAGTCCTGATATCGCTCAAGTTTCCAGTCTAAATTCAGCGTTCGTTGATGTGACACTCACAGTTTGCGTTATCGCAATCGACGGTTGGCATTCTCCAATCCGCTTGACCTAGACTTATTGTCTCACTGGCTAAGGAGGCCGGTCGGTGACACCAGAACCCGAACCAAAACGTGGCAGCACATTTCCACCGGCCACCGGTGGAGCGGGGACGGTGTTTCCATTGCGAGCCGGCGTCGTTCGAAATTCGGAAACGGTCATTAATGTCGAACGGCGCGCTGCTGCCGAGCCCGCTGCCGAATTGCCTACGCCGTCGTCGACAATCTGTGGGGTGCTGTTTCCGAATCCAGAAGCCCTGCAGCAGTCATTCCCCAATCCCGCTGGCATTGAACTGGGGCATTTCCGGATCGAAAATGCCATTCGCAGCGGTGGTATGGGCGCGGTCTTTCAGGCGATGGATACACGGCTGAACCGCACGGTCGCACTGAAGATTCTGCCCCCGAGTCTGTCCCGTGATCTGTCGTCGGTCCAGCGTTTTCGGAATGAAGCCCAAGCCGCGGCACAACTGGATCATGACAACATCGCCCGCGTGTTCTTCATCGGCGAAGACAAGGGCCTGCACTTCATTGCATTCGAATTCATCCGTGGAACCAACCTGCGGGAAATCGTTCAGCAGCGGGGCAGGCTGAGTCCCGCGGAAGCGGTCAACTACACACTGCAGGTGGCGTCGGCCATCGCCCATGCCTCCGCACATGGCGTGGTACACCGCGACATCAAACCGTCGAATATCATCATTACCCCGTCTGGCCGGGCGAAACTGGTGGATCTGGGGCTGGCGCGCAGCGAACATCGAGAAAACGAGGCCGACTTGACGGTGGCCGGCACAACCCTCGGTACCTTCGACTACATTTCGCCTGAGCAGGCCAAGGATCCGCGCTCGGTGGACGTCCGCAGCGACATCTACTCGCTGGGCTGCACTTTGTATCACTTGCTGACCGGTGAGCCACCCTATCCCCAGGGAACGGTGCTGCAGAAATTGCTCGACCATCAGGGTAAAGATGCTCCTGATCCTCGAGTTAAGAACCGCAAGGTCAGCCCGGAACTGGCCGCCATCGTGAAAATGATGATGGCCAGCGACCCGCGCCGACGTTACCAGACGGCAGAAGAGTTGATTCGCGACTTGTTGGTTGTCGCGGGATCGATGGGATTGCGCAGCATCAGTTCGGAAGGGCTGATGTGGCTGTCAGCCCAATCTTCGAAGGATTCATTCTGGGAACGACACGCCAGTTGGCTGGCCACCGCGGTCGGCTTGCTGTTGATTGTGGGCTACCTGCAATTCGGTCAGCCCCAGGGAGATCGAAACGAAAATCTTGCCCAGCAGGCAGCGGGGGTCAATCCCTTTGATCCGGAAGCTCCTCTCGAACGTAAACCGCCGGCAGCCATGGAAACGGAAGTGGTCGAGCCAAGGCCGGCACAAGCCCCTGGCGAGTTGGCGCCGACCGTGACGAAAAATTCCGCGAATCCAGAGGCCGTGGTCTCCGGAAACGGAAATCCTACCGAGATAGCAAGCACCGATGTAACCGTCGGCCCGACACCAGCGGACGAGACAAGGACTTCCGTGGTGGCAGTCTCGAACCCGTTGATTCCGGGAAAAATGACTGATCCCAAAGAGGTGTTTGGTAACGGTCCAGACAAAGGGCAGTTTGCTCCGTCGCCATTGGTGAATGTGAACCCACAGGGCGTCGTTATCGGACCTCGTGAATTTCGATCCGATTTGCTGGCCAATCGCGCGATCCCCAAGCCTGGCCCGTCTGAGAATGGCAATCCCGTCGAAACGAACGAAACGAACTCCGCCCCGGAAAGTCCGAAAACAACTGACAATTCGACTCCATCGCCCGCCGAGGCCACTCCCCCCGCGGCAGAAGTGACCTCTCAGTCATCCATCGTGGTAATTAAGTCCGATGGAACTCCGGAACAGACATTCCCGACGCTGGAAGCGGCCTGTGCCGTCGCGCAGGACGGTAACGTTATCGAGTTGCGATTCACGGGACTGCGTACCGAATCTCCCCTGAGTATCCGCAACAAAATTACGATTCGTGCGGCCAAGGGATTCCGTCCGGTCATCGAATTCGTTCCGAAGGAAATACCGGCCTCGGGTTATGAAACCCGTATGATGAAACTGGTCGGTGGCGGGGCGCTCGATCTCGTCGACGTCAGCCTGTTGATGAATGTGAAGGGAGCCATCGCCGCAGAGGTCTGGGCGCTGGTCAGTACGCAGCGGGCGGAAGCTGTGCGCCTGCAACGCGTCACTGTGACCGTCAACAACCCCGCCAGGCGACCGTCCGCCGTGATCGAGTTCCGGGGCGGCCCGTCGCGCATGGTCGCTGACATGGAAATGATGAATAGCGGCCAGATGACGACACAACTGACCGTGCAGTTGAAGGATTCAATGGTTCGCGGGGGGACCGATCTGTTCCTGGTCAAGACCTTTCTCTCCGCCCGCGTCGATCTCGAAAACTGCCTGCTGGCCCTGGATGGCACCGTCTTGCGGGCCCAAGGCTCAGTCGACGTCCCCGAGAAGCAGACGCTCCTGACATTGCGACTCGATCAACTTACAGCCGCTGTGAATGATGGCCTGATCGTGATGGAAGGGGGGGATGCCCCGCGTAAGCTCGGACAAGTTCTGATTGAATCCTCGAATAACATTTTCACAACGATTACCTCACCGGAACACCACGCCGCTCCGCTGATCTCGATGATCAGCAGCGAACCACCCGATGATTTACTGAAGCTGTTGAATTGGAATGGCCAGAAGAACTTCTATGACGGTTTCGAATCGTACTGGACCAGAACAGCCTTAGACGGCTCGAAAACCACCGTCTGGGATTACGAAGAGTGGAAATTCCGCTGGGACAGCAAGGAGATCGACCCGCATGCGACGATCGTCCTGTGGAAGAAACAGTGGTCGGGGCGCCCGTATGCCGAGTTGAATCCCTCTGATTTCCAACTCGACGAGAACGCCAACGGCAATCCCGCCCTGTCGGGTGCCAATGACGGCGGAAATGCAGGTGTCGACCTTTCCAGGCTGGAAAAACTGAATGTCGCGGTGCCCCCGGAAACGGCCGCCGTCAGCGAGGTAAAGCGCCCCCTGGGAACTGACGAGTGACAAGGCAATTCTAGCTCCCGCGTGAGAGGACTGAGCCGCATCAGCAGGGATTGGGATTGCGTTGCCTCAATTTGCCAGGCGACTTTCGAAGTCGCGAAGTCGCTCATTCATCAACGCCGCTTGACTGGCCCTGTGGCTCGTGCGAAAATTTCAGTCGACGCCAATATCTGAACTTTTCTCTGGAGTTTATTCGATGAAGAATGCGTTGATTTACAGCCTGAGCGTTCTTGCGTTATGTGCCACCAGCGTTGCCCAGGCCGCTCAAATTACTGGTGAATATATTGAATCGCGGTCCTGTGACGTCTACACCGGGCCATGTTTCGCCAATGGCCAGATTGGACAGGCAGGTCGCGAGGCTGTGATGGCTTGGAAGGTCGATCAAGGGAGCTGGAATGGTGTCGATCTGGCAGGCATGAGTGCCGTGCTCGTCCTGAATGCCAAAGACACACTGGGCTTCAACCCCTCATTTGCGGTGAACCCGTTTCCGGTGAAGTCCGTCATCCTGGTCGACGTAAAAGCCACCGCCGAGCAGCGTGAAGCGCTGGTCGCTTTTGTGAAATTCTCGACACCCAAGCTGTCAGACCAAGTCGTCCGAGTGGAGACCGCACCGATCACGCTCGTCAATGACCATCTGGCAGGCAAAGGCAAGCTCGTTGCCGGTGACCTGGCACGGATTGAGACTCGGGCCATGTCCAAAAAGGACTGCGTCTGCACCAACGAGATGGTTTTCTATCCCCCCCTGACTCGGATTTCCAACTCGCAACCGGCCTATGCGTTGCTGACCAGCTACACAGGTGAAGGTCTCGACAACACGTGGGAAGTGAACGGTGCCCGGAGCGCATTCCTCGGAACGTTCCGTAAGTAGTTGCGGCTCGCTTCGTGGACGAAATGCGTTTGCCGTTTTGAATGATAAACATCGAACGACGTCGATTTTGTTCCCGAATTTCTTCGCGAATACGTTCTGCCCGCGTGGCAATCAACAACACTCTTAACGCCCCCAGCTTCTTCGAAGTTGAGGGCGTTTATCATTCTACGAAAACCCTATGTCGACCGAACTCCCGCCCGCATCTCCCGACGACTGGTCATGTGAGACATGCTGCGTTGATGAAACACGCCAGCTGGGAGCCAAGCTGGGCGAGGCGCTCGAGCCCTCCAGCGTGGTTGCCCTCTCGGGAAATCTGGGCGCTGGCAAGACCCATCTGACTCAAGGCATCGCCGAGGGCCTGGGGATCGAGCGGCGACTCGTGAACAGCCCGACTTTCGCCCTCATCCAGGAATACGCTGGCCGACTGCCGGTGTTTCATTTCGACACCTACCGGCTAAGAAACATTGATGAATTTCTCGATCTGGGCTTCGACGAGTATCTTTCGTTACGCGGAGTCTGCATCATCGAATGGGCAGAACGCGTCGCAGAAGTCTTGCCGCCTGACACGCTGACGATTCGTGTCAGCGCGACGGGCGAGACGACACGCCGGTTTGAATGGCATGCAGGAGGGGAGGTTTCCCGAAGAATTCTGGACAAACTGCGGAATCGCGACGGCTAGTCAAAGTCGACTCAGGCGTTCACTGCAAATCATCGGTTTCGACCCGCTCCTGAATATTCTATACTGAAACGATCATGCCCCTGCCCAGAGGTCATCTCCCGGCGATCAGTCAGCACTGACCGCCGCACGGTCCGAAAAAGCTGGAAGCCCGCACCATGAACATGCTCGCTGTTGTTTTGTTTTCGGCAATTTGCCTGCTTACCGCCTACTACACTTATGGGCCCTTGCTGGTTCGATTGCTGCATCTCGATCCGAATGTCGACACACCCGCTACGACATTGCGCGACGACGTGGACTATGTCCCCATCGAATCCAAGTTCCTGCTGAGCCAGCACTTTTCGGCGATCGCTGCGGCGGGCCCTATTGTGGGGCCGATCCTGGCCGGTGTCACATTCGGCTGGGTGCCGGCATTGATCTGGATTCTGGTCGGATCGATCTTCATCGGCGGTGTGCATGACTTCACGGCGCTCGTCGCGTCGATCCGTCACAAGGCCCGCTCGATTGCGGAAGTCGTCCGCGACCACATGTCCGCTCGCTCTTACATCTTGTTCCTGAGCTTCGTCTGGATGGCGTTGATCTACATTATTGTGGCCTTTACCGACGTCACCGCCTCATCATTCCTGGGCAATCAACCGCTGGAGAATGGTGAAGTGGTGTTGGGCGGCGGTATCGCGTCGTCTTCGGTGCTGTATTTGATCATTCCGATCGCCATGGGCCTTGTGCTGCGGTTCCAATTGATGACCGTCAACGTCGCGACCGCGGTGTTCCTGCCATTGGTCGCATTATCGATTTGGGGTGGTCAGTACATTCCGTTTGATGTGGGGCAAATTTTCAACCTCACGCCGGCGAGTGCCCAGCGGTTCTGGAATGTCGCGTTGCTGGCCTACTGCCTGATCGCATCAGTCATCCCGATGTGGTTGTTGTTGCAGCCGCGGGGTCACCTGGGGGGGTATTTTCTCTATGCCGTGCTCCTCGCCGGAGGCTTGGGAATTGTCTTCGGTGGCAAGACGATCGAGTACGATGCCTTCCGCGGCTTCGATGTTCCGGATGCCAGGGGCCTGCCACGACCGTTGGTCCCACTGCTGTTTATCACCATCGCCTGCGGTGCCTGCTCGGGCTTCCATTCGATTATCGCCTCGGGTACGACTTCCAAACAGCTGCGAAAAGAAACCGACGCCCGCCTGGTGGGTTACGGAGCCATGCTGATGGAGGCCATGGTGGCCATTATCTCGTTGTGCTGCGTCATGATGCTGAAACCGACAGATCCACTGATCAACGGAGGCAGTCCCAAGCCTAATTTTCTGTATGCGATCGGCATTGGCAATTTCATGGGTCTGATCGGAATCCCGCAAACCTTCGCAGTCTCGTTCGGACTGATGGCGTTCACGACATTTGTCTATGACACTCTCGATGTCTGCACGCGACTGGGCCGCTATATCATTCAGGAATTAACCGGATTGTCGGGGGCGGCTGGCAAATGGCTCGGAACGATCATGACCGCCGGCGTACCGTTGATTTTCCTGCTCGGTCAACCGATCGCCGCCGATGGCAAACCGGTCGCGATCTGGCAAATCTACTGGAACCTGTTCGGAGCCAGCAATCAACTGCTGGCGGCCCTGACATTGCTGGGGGTCACCGTCTGGCTGTGGCGAACATACCGGGCTGCCTGGGTCATCCCGGTTGTCGGATTGCCGTGCGTCCTGATGTATACGATGAGCATGTGGGCGCTGATCCGCATGATCTGGCCCCCCATCGCGACGACGGCTGCCGCTGCGGCGGCCGCACCTTCAGCTGCCTCGCAAACGGTGATTCCAGTTCCAGTGGTCGCCAGCGTGCTGGCCATTCTCGGCGTGCTGATTCTCGTCGAAGCCGTGATTGCTGTACTCGGCCCGCTACCGAAGCCGCCCGCCGAAGAACGCCGGTTGGCAACGGCCTAAACGCGGTGTGGCAAAGAGGGTGTGTAACGGGTGAGTCGGGGTCATCAGGCCCCGACTCTCTGTTGCAAAACTCAAACAATCTCAGTAGGCCCCGGATTACCCGTTGGCTCTCTCGGGCATTTTTTCTGTGCATGGCGAGTCGCAGCCGACAAGCCCCTTTCCTCGCACAAGAACGTGTGTTAAGGTGCTTAAAGTCTGCGCGGAACGTCTTCCGGATCCGCGTTTAGCTTCGAGATGCACATCCCGTTTCCGAGGAGCCCTCATGTCCGATCAGTCCGTTTCCGCTCAACGCGACGCTTCGACCGAATCTGTACTGCCTCGTCGTTCTTTTCTCGCGGCGGCAGCCGGTGCCGTCGGGTTGGCTGCGTCACAGGCCATGGCTCGTGATTATGGCCCCAACGCTCCCCCGGTTCGCTACCCGGAACCCGATGTGGTCGCGCTCGACAAGCGGTTCAAGAAAATCGCCTTGGGCAACAGTCCGATTCAGCGCCTGTACCACAGCGACAAGATGCTGTGGGCCGAGGGTCCCGCCTGGAACGGTGTCGGCCGCTATCTGCTGTGGAGCGATATCCCCAACAACGTCCAGATGCGCTGGCTCGAAGAAGACGGGCACGTCAGCACGTTCCGCAATCCGGCCGGTAACAGCAACGGCAATACCTTCGATTTTCAGGGTCGCCAGATCTCGTGCGAACACGGCACCCGGCGTGTCGTACGCTATGAATACGACGGCAAGGTGACAGTCCTGGCCGAGAAATTCAACGGGATGTCGCTGAACGCCCCCAATGACGTCGTTGTTCATCCCAACGGAGACATCTGGTTCACGGACCCGGGCTACGGCGGTCTGATGAACTATGAAGGGACGAAGATCGAATCCGAAACAGTCCAACCGATTCAGAAGGAAGCCATTTACCGCATCGACAGCCAGACACTGAAGCTGTCGAAAGTTGCGGACGACATTTTCAAGCCGAACGGCCTGTGCTTCTCTCCCGATTACAAGAAGCTCTACGCCGCCGACACGGGGGCTTCCCACTACGATGACGCTCCCAAGAATATTCGTGTCTGGGATGTGACCGACGAGAAGAAACTGGTCAACGGCCGCGAGTTTGCCTCAATGCAACTTGCTGATTCCGTGGACAAGGACGGCAAGGAAGTCGTCCGTGCGGGCCTGGCAGACGGCATTCGCTGCGACATTGACGGTAACATTTGGGCCAGCGCCGGGTGGGTCGGCGAAGGCTACGACGGCGTGCACATCTTCGCTTCCGACGGTGTCCGCATCGGCCAGATTCGCCTGCCCGAAATCTGCAGCAACGTCTGCTTCGGCGGGACGAAACGCAACCGGTTGTTCATGACCGGCAGTACGTCCTTGTACGCGGTCTATGTGGAGACCCGTGGCGCCCACATCACGTGAGATGCTTTCGTCGCGCATCCGCGATAGCCCGGGTTCCCGGACCCGGGCTATCAAAGGCGAGCGTCCAGCGTGAGCTGGATGATTGTTAGCGACTCCGAATCGTTCAGAGGACTGCAGTCGACCTTTCGACACCGCAGATGTTCTGCTGCAAGATGGGCACTCTTGCCCGACTCCGGGTTCGAAACAGTAACATGGACGGGCAGTAGTACCCCGTCTTAAGGACGGGGAAACTCTGCCCAGATCTCTTGCGCCCGCCGCACCAACTCGTCAAACAAAGTCGAGGGCTGCGTCCCCGTTCCCAGGCAGGTGAAGACTGGATGCCCCGGAAAAATCTCTGTATCTGCAACCGGAATATCGGCGAGTCGCGGCAGCGTCGCCAGATCAATCGAAGTGGGGATTTCCATGGTCAAATCGAGAGCTCTGGCAGCCCGATCGGCGTACATGACGACCTTGCAGCAATACTGCCCTTGAGAAATCCGGGGAACTTCGGGCAAGCGCATCTCGAAGCCATCTTCGACGCATGCACGGCGGTGCCAGTCCAACAGTGGCACCTGCCACCAGTGCTCGAGCAACTCCATCGAAGCCGTATAGCGCGGATTCACCTCAGTCAACCAGGCGGTCTGACCGTCAAAAATCAGATCGATGCCAAACAGACCGCGCAGCCCACACTCGCGACTCATCACCGAGCCGATCTGGCGAACAAGGGCGTCGATTTTGGGATCGCAGCCCGGCCAGGGAAAGATGGATCCGCAATAGCCAAACGGCGGGGCATTCAGTTCAGAACGGCCAATCAACTGTTGCGAGATTCCCAGTAACAGGG
>CAZQUW010000056.1:21969-26741 GCA_964596215.1 uncultured Planctomicrobium sp.
GGGGCATTCAGTTCAGAACGGCCAATCAACTGTTGCGAGATTCCCAGTAACAGGGCCGATTCGGAAGTCCCGAGGAATGCCGCAGAAATAGACGTTCCCGCTGCGAATTCCTGGAAATAATGCGGTTCCGCGAGAACTTTCGCGTCATCATCCCAGGCCACGATCGCGCGCCCCGCTGCCGAACGGAACGGCTTCATCAACCACTGGCGATCCGGAGGCCCTGTCGGCGGCGTGGCACAGATACCCAAAGCCGGCAACTGTGCTTGCCACAGGCGATCGCGGCAAAACCACGGATTGCGACACCGTTTCAAGCTCTCCGACGAATTGCCCCACAGCATCATCCGCTGGCTGATCCGATCGACTTCAGATGGCCAATTCTCTAGGGCTCCTGTATAGATCCAGGGCAGGGGGGGTAAATGCCCGACCGCATCGGCCAGCTTGTGCGGGTAGTGGGACAGGTCGAGCACTGTCGCAAACGCTCGCAAATCAGCGTCCGCAAACATGTCGCCGCAGATCGGATCGAATCCCGCACGAATCGCGGAAAAGGCCGCCGCCCGGGTACTCGCACCAAGGATCAGCAACGGATTCATGCGGCGGCTTCACCTGACTGCTCGGTCTTGAAGTTGCCATCCTCACTAATGTCATCAAATCGGACCGACATCCGTTTCGATACCCCAGATTCTTCCATCGTCACACCGTACAACACGTCGCCGGTCGACATCGTGCGTTTCGAGTGCGTGATCACAATGAACTGCGTGGTCTCGCGGAATTCCTGGACGACCTTCATATAGCGTTCGACGTTGCCTTCGTCCAAGGCCGCGTCCACTTCGTCCAGAATACAGAACGGACTCGGGCGGCTTTGGAAGATGGCCATCAGCAATGCCACCGCGGTCAAGGTCTTCTCACCACCGCTCAACAGCGAGATGCTCCGCAGTTCTTTACCGGGCGGACGCGCTACCACGTCGATCCCGCACTCCAGAACGTTCTCGGGATCTTCCAGGACCACATCACCTTCGCCGCCGCCGAACAGTTTTCGAAACAACTGCTGGAAGTGAACTCGAATTTCGGTGAACGTCTCGAGGAACATCCGCTTGCTCTCGGTATTAATCCGACGCACGATCTCTTCGAGTGCCGCCTTGGCTTCCACCAGGTCCTGCAACTGGGCATACAAGCGATTGTACCGGGATTCCAGTTCATCCAGGTCACGCAAGCTCTCAACGTTGACGTTCCCCATCAACTTCAACTTGCGTCGCAAACGGTCAATCTGCTCTTCAACGGCAGCCCGGACCTGCGGATCGATGCTGAATGTCTCATCAATCGCGGGAGCCACCGGCAACTCGGGCACCACCTCCACGAAGTCCATGGCGGCCTCGAGATCACTACTGGCGATCCCTTCCTCAATCGGATCTTCGGAGGGAGGTTCCGGCGGTCGCAGGCACGCCGACACACCCGTCGCCGCGACCGTTTGCAGGTCGAGTTGATATTCGTCCTGCAGGCGTTCGGTCAAATGCTGGACTTGCTGGGTGATCTCGCGGGCCTTCAGCTCGAATGCGTGCTGCTGGTCCTGCAATTCGCGACGCTGATGCCGCAATCGCAGTTCCTGCTCAGACATCGCACTGCGGCGCTGCCGTACCTGATCTTTTTCTGCCTGCCGTTCGGCGACCTGCACCATCAAGACCGCTTTCTGCGCGTCCATCTCAGCCACGACGTTGCGGCTATTCTGCAGATGCACCTCGATTTGCTCGGTCTTGCTCAGAATCACCTGCAAGCGGCGTTCGGCCTCTTCCCGCTGCAAGTCGCGCTGATAGCGCTCCTGGTCGAGACGCGCGCGGGCATTCTGCAAATTGTTGATGCGCTCTTCCTGCTTGGCGAAGTCAAACTGCTCCTGGTTGAGTTGCTCCTGCCCTTCACGCAGCCGGACTTCGTCGGCGATCAGTTGCCCGTCGGCTCCATCCAGGAACGATCTCAGTTCAACGAGTTCCTCTTCAGCAGACTGCATCTCCACGCGGGCCTGAGCCGCATCTGTTTCGAAGGTGCCTTGTTCGGCAATCAGTTCGTCAAGTTCCGCTTGCACTTCGTCCCGTTCACGGCGATAGCGGTCGCGCTGCATTTCCTGACCGCTGATCCCCGACTTCAGATCGCCCAGGTGGTCCGCAGTGCGCTCAATCTCGGCTTGAATCGCCGTCAGTTCCTGATCAATCTGCACCAGTGCCTGAGCAATCTCCGTCAGCAGTGTTTCTTCCGTCTGGATCTGGCGATCGAGCCGAATCAAGTCGTTTTTCAAACTGCGCAGTTCGCTCTTGCGAGACACCAAAGCCGTTTCGCTGCGTACCGTGCCGACGTAGAGCGTTCCATTGTTCTCGAGCAATTCGCCCTGCAACGTCACAAACCGAGCATGTCGACCTTCACCCGCGGCTAACTCAAATGCTACGTCCAGTGACTCCACGATCCACGTATCGCGGAGCAACTGCTCGGCCAGATGCGGATAGCCCGACGCCGACTTCACTAATTGATCGGCGCGGCAGGTCACACCTGGAACCTGTGAAAAATCAGGACCAGCAAAGATCTGCCGCTGTTCGGCCAGCTGCGATGCATAACGTTGAGCGGAGACTCCCGGGCGGCGAGCAAGCGACTCGTCATGAATCATCAAGCGACCGGCATCAGCGCCCCCCAGGGCGAGGAATCCGACCCGGCCGGAAATCTGGCAACGACCTTCATGCAGGTATTCAATCAATGGACCGTACTGCGACAGTACGATGACCTGTGCACGGCTGCCAAGCGCCACCTCCAGCAGCGCGGCTTGATCGATTTCCGTCGAGAGCAGTTCGGCCACACTCCCCAGGACCGTATCCCATGGAGGCACAGGCGTGTCCTTGGCCCGGGCGAGAATTTCTTTGACACCAACTCCCACGCCTTCCTGCCGGCGCTCAAGATCTTCCAGCAGATTCTTACGTGCTTGTCCCGCACTGCGTTGTTCGCGATTGAGAGCCAGGTTACGCTGGGTTTCTTCCTGCTTGAGCAACAGATCCTCGCGCCGACCGCGAATTTCCTGCATCGCTTCGCGCTGCTGACTCATCTGTCCCCAGGCGGCTTCGATTCCGATCTGACGACGATCCAGATCGGCTTGAACCACGGCAATATCGCGGTCGAGTTGATCCCGCCGCACGCTGGCTCGTTTGCGCGCGGTCTCCAGGGCTGCAAACTGGGAATCGAAACTTCCCACTCGATTTTGCAGAACAGTTACCTGCTGCATCAGCACCAGCTGCCGCTCGCGCTGTTGATCCAGTTGTTCGCGATGCCGATGAATGGCTGCGGCCAGATCGCGCAATGTCTGTTCGCGGGCCTGCAGCTCCGCCTGGCGAGCCTCATAGGTCGTCAGGATATAAGTCAGGTCGCCGTCCGCCTGTTGTAATTCCCCGGTTGCCGCCGAAGCCCGAGCCTGCAGTTCATCCTGCTGTTGCTGCAGACGGACGATTTCCGCTTCAAGCTCAGCCTTGCGCGCCGATTGATGCAGTATGGTCGCTTCGTGGGTCGCAGTCGCTTCCCTGTTTTCTGCGGCCAGGCGTTCGACTACCCGCAGGCGATCTTCGCATTCGGCCACCTGGGCATCGACCGTGGATTGTTCCAACTCGATGCGCTGGTGCTCTTCGGTCAGTTCACCCAGGCGTGACGTGATCAGCGTCATCTCCTGGCGAAATTTCTCCAGATCGACAGAGAGCACCCGATAATCATCGGCCGCCAGCCCCACCCGAAGTGTTTTCAGCTCTTCGGTGTATTCACGAAATTTGGTGGCTTTGGTGGCCTGGGAACGGAGCGCCGTCAGTTGACCGCGCACTTCGTCGACGATGTCGGTCAGGCGAACCAGATTCTGAGCAACGCGTTCCAGCTTGCGCAGGGCATCCTGCTTACGCGCATTGAACTTGCTGATTCCGGCGGCTTCTTCAAAAACGGTGCGCCGAGCCACGTTGGTGGCCTGCAGCAAGGCATCGACTCGCCCTTGTTCGATAATGCTGTAGGCCGAGGTCCCTGCGCCCGTCCCCATGAACAGGTCTTTAATATCCTTTAATCGCGCCGGGGCACGATTGATCAGATACTCGGCTTCACCGCTGCGATAGATCCGGCGGCCGACCTGAACTTCACTGGTATCGACATTCAGAATGTTCTTGGAATTGTCGAAGGTCAGGGTCGCTTCAGCATAGCCCGCAGGCTTGCGGCCCCCCGAGCCGTTGAAGATGACGTCGGTCATCTCCTTGCCGCGGAGACTCTTGGGACTCTGGTCGCCCAGCACCCATTTAATCGAGTCGACCACGTTGCTCTTGCCGCTGCCGTTTGGCCCGACGACACACGTAATCCCCGCCGAAAACTCGAACGACGTTCGGTCGGCAAAGCTCTTAAAGCCGAACAATTCGAGGGACTTGAGCATCAGGGACTCGACAGACGTGACATTTGGCCGAACACAAGAAGAGGCGAGCATCCGGCGTGGGTCGGATGGATATTAGCGACTGGCATCTACCAGACAGCAAGATAAAAACGGACTGGTCACTGATCACGCAGCGACGCAGAACATCATTTCAACCGCAAGACAACCATCCGGCTTACGCCGGACGCTCGCCTACGAAGATTATTCAATTTCGAACTTACTGGAGGATCCTTCTACAGGAGGCAGTTTTTCCTCAGCTGGTTCACTGTCATCGTTATCGCTTTTGTCTCGCGACCGCGTTTTATTAGCGTCAGATTTATCAGTGCTGACATTGTCCTGGGAGGGCTGTTCA
>CAZQUW010000056.1:26841-28139 GCA_964596215.1 uncultured Planctomicrobium sp.
GTCAGGCTGGCTGCCCCCGCATCAGACGTCCCCTCCGATTCCGGACCTTCAACTGGCAGTTCGACTTCATCGCTCTCCTCAGGGGCTTCTCCCAATGGATTCAGCACGGGGAAGAGATTCGGATTCGAAGACGGACGACCGACCTTGGTCGACTTCTTGCTTTCCTTGTCGCCGTCTGAAACGGTGCGATAGTACAACCGACCGGCTTGCGGCAGAGCGTCAAGTTCCAGGCGGCCTTCCAGGTTATACTGAGCCGACGCCTGGGCCAGCATCTGGGCGATATCTGGATATGTGGCCCCCATTTCGGCGGCGGCTTCAATGACATCCACAAGCTTCGTCGAAACGACCTTGCGTTGATCCGGCTGACCAATTGCAAAACGAGTCAACGTGATTGATTCGGCACCAGCCTGAGAATTCACATTAATATGACTTCCGGCTGTCAGGGCCAGTGGCGTGCGAAACTTCTGATTGGCTCCAAACAAGACGACTTCCGGCCGGCGATGGCGTGTCAGGTGGACCATCGGGTCCCCCTTGGTGTCTACGACGTGCATCAGGAAGTGGTCGTTCAGTTTCTTCCCGCGAATAAACGGGTCGTTCTTATCCAGGGTCCACAAGGCACGAAAGGCTCCGTACTTGGTTTCCGCACTCGGCTCGTCCATTAAATCACGCAGCAACTGGAAGCAGACCGCCTCGTCCAATGCCGACAGAGCCGCCACGCAATACACGCGGAAGGCGGGTTCATCTTTGGCCAGCTTGGCGAGTTCTTCCGCGCCGGTGTCGTCACCTAGATAGGCCAGAGCTTCGGCCGCATAAAACCGCACTTCAGCACTCGGATTATTGAGGGCCTTCTTCAAGAATAGAATCGATTCGGTGCCGATGGCTTCGTATTGAATCGCGGCTTTGGCGGCACGATCAGGATCAACCAGATCTTCCTGCAGTCGCTCCATGCGGTCGCGGCGCTGAATATCGTTCTCGCGGAATGCGACGTGCCTAATGACCTGCATGTAACGGGGATAGTTGTCTTTGTAACGCGGGTGAACCTTCAGCTGCACATATTGATCATCCTTGGCTTCTGCGAGCGATTTCTTCTGACCGTGATCGTAATAGTGGAAACGGTTCCCGATGCGGTCCGCGATACGGCTGGTATTACGAACGCTTCGGAAATCACTTCGCAGATACAAACCGAGCGTGCGTTCTTTATAGCCAATGCCGCCACCCAGGATACGGCCGCGTTTCAAGACACCTTCCTGATTTTCCCCTTTAGCAATCGACACTAAGATCGGTCCGGCAGCCTTGCC
>CAZQUW010000057.1:0-20207 GCA_964596215.1 uncultured Planctomicrobium sp.
CACCCTGTTTGGCCTGGGAGTCCTGGCGACGTTCTGGCTGGCTCCGCCCAACTGGAGGCCGCAGCAGGGACTGTATGAACCGACCACCCACAGCAGTTGAACCGCCCCCCCCAGCACAGTCGAGAAGTTTGTCTGTCTTGCACTCTTTGTCGCGTTGTAAGCCGGCATCAGAAGGTCGTCGAATGCCAGATGTGCACAGCACCACACCTATTCGGGCGTAGTTGTCGCCTCGAATCCTCTCCGTTACAGTGTGACGCATTGGTGAAACACGTCACACTTCTATCGCATTGAGACTCGCAATGGCATTTTTTCCAGACATTCCCAAGATCCAGTTTGAAGGTCCCAAGACGAAGAATCCGCTGGCATTCCGGCACTACAACGCCACGGAAATTGTCGCCGGCCGCACCATGACCGACTGGCTGCGGTTCAGCGTCTGCTATTGGCATACATTCCGGGGCACCGGCAGCGATCCGTTCGGCCCGGGAACATCGCTGAAGCCGTGGGATGATGGTTCGGATTCCGTCGAGAATGCCGTGAAACGCGTCGATGCGGCGTTTGAGTTTATCGAAAAACTGGGAGCCCCGTACTACTGTTTCCACGACCGTGACGTCGCTCCCGAAGGGGCCAGCCTGGCAGAGAGCAATCGCAATTTTGACACGGTCGCCAAGGCCCTGGGCGAAGCTCAGCAGCGAACTGGAGTCAAGTTGCTGTGGGGCACCGCGAACCTGTTCTCCAACCCGCGGTTCATGCACGGTGCCGCGACCAGCTGCAATGCCGACGTCTTCGCATTTGCGGCCGCGCAGGTGAAGAAGGCGATCGAGATTACGCACCAGCTCGGTGGTGAAAACTACGTCTTCTGGGGTGGCCGCGAAGGCTACATGAACCTCTATAACACCGACATGAAACGTGAGCTGGATCATCTCGCCCGGTTCATGCACATGGCTGCCGACTACGCGCAGAGCATTGGATTTCAAGGTCAGTTCCTGTTCGAACCCAAACCCAAGGAACCGACCAAGCACCAGTATGACTACGATGCGGCAGCCTGCCTGAACTTCCTGCGGGCCAATGGCCTGCAGGATAAGGTAAAACTGAACATCGAGACCAACCACGCGACACTGGCGGGTCACACGATGATGCACGAGCTCGAATATGCCCGTATCCAGGGGGCGCTCGGCAGCATCGACGCCAATACCGGTGACTTGCTGCTGGGCTGGGACACGGATCAATTCCCGACCGACATCTATCTGACCTCACAAGTCATGCTGGTCATCCTGGCCCAGGGTGGACTGGCCCCGGGCGGAACCAATTTTGATGCCAAAGTACGCCGCGAGAGCTTTGAACCGGTCGATCTGTTCCACGCGCATATCGGTGGGATGGACGCCTTCGCCCGCGGTCTGAAGATCGCCGCCGCAATTCGCGAGGATGGTGCCCTGACGAAATTTGTGAAGAATCGCTACCGCAGCTACGACAGCGGAATTGGCCAGAAGATCGAAGCCGGCACCGTGGGCTTCATCGAACTCGAGAAATACATGCTCGAGAAGGGTGAAGCTGCGGCCAATGAAAGTGGTCGCCAGGAAATGTTGGAAAACCTGATCAACGATTACCTGTAGTCAATGATCGGCAGGCGGCCCCGCCGCCAAGTGTCGGTTCCCCCTGGTCAAGTTAGCCCTCGCCGCGCGATCTTCGCGCGGTGAGGGCTTTTTATTTGGCTTAGTGATTCTGGCCGAACAGCCGACGAAAGTCGGCATCGCCGCACTCTCCGGCCCGGCCCCGACCCAGCCCGGCCCCAGCCCGGCCCAACCAGTTGGTCCGATCGACAACGGCATTTCGCCCCTTTGAACGTCTCTTGATGGAAACGAGCACTGGCACTGCGGATGAAATTCGAGAGTGACTGAAATCGCCAGTTGAGCAGAGTAATTGAGGGAAAACCCTCAATCAGTGAACAACAACAGGCAGAATGAATTGTCATATCTCGCCAAACTGTCCACTTAATCGACACGTCTATACCGCTTGAAACTCCCTGAGTCCGCCCCGAGCCCCGTCAAATTTTGTCCATTCCACCCCATCAGACGCGACAAATCGTCTTTTAAAACATTCGTAACTCCCCTCATCTTCCGAGCGTCCCGGACTGGACTTCCACCACTCACCCTCCAGCCCGCACATCCACTCCTTAACTCCTTATCCAAACAAGCGTTACATTACGTCCTGGCGAACATCCGAAAGCTTCCAGGAGTGGCTCTGCAGGATCGCCGTGGCGAATCTTCAACGCACAATCCATGCGTGTTGTGAAACTGCCCCAGCTCGCAATTTCCCGCGAATTCCCGCTTCTACGCACAATCCCCCCAATCCGTCTTAATACGGAAGAATCTGCTTGACACAGCGCGCTTCTTCCATACACTCTGAGAATTACCGAAGCTGACGGTTTTGCCTAATATGTCAGATCCGCGGATCGGTTGATTTTGGGAACGGGCCATTCCTAATTAATTCTGGAGATTTTCCGTGCAACTTCGAAATTTGATGTCGCGACTGTTCAGAGGTTATTCACGGGCCGGCGCGCCGCGTCGTGAGTTGAATCCCTCCAGATTCTCGATTGAACAATTGGAAGACCGAGTCGTGCTGTACGCGGCGAGCGGCAACGCCTGGCCCCATCCAGAACTCATCACCATTAGTTTCGTACCTGACGGCACCAACCTGGGAGGTGTTTACAGCAACCTCAATTCTGCCTTCAACAGCAATCCGAATCTGGCGGGCTGGCAGAATGAGATCCTCCGTGCGGCTCAAGTTTGGGCGGAAGCCACGAATATCAACTTCCTCGTCGTGAGCGATAATGGGGCAGACATCGGCTCCGGAGCCTATCAGCAGGGCTCGACGTCATTCGGCGACATCCGCATTGGCGGTTATGACTTCGGATCGTCGACACTGGCGGAAGCAGCCTACCCGCCTCCAGACAGTAACTACTCGATTGCTGGCGACATCGCGTTCAACACCGCCCAAACCTTTAATGTCGGCTCGACTTACGACCTGTTCACGGTCGCCGTCCATGAAATCGGACATGCCTTGGGACTGGACCACAGTACCAGCTACACGTCGGAAATGTATTCGACTTACACCGGCGTCAAGCCGAGCCTGACCAGCGACGATGTGGCAGGAATCCGCAATATTTACAGCAACAACAATGCGCGAACTCTCGATCGGTACGACCGGCCGTCGACCAACAACACCTGGGCCGACGCCAGCAACATCACCGGCCCGCTGATCCGCTCGAAAAAGTGGGCCATCATCGATGACCTGGACATCACTTCCACGTCCGACGTTGACTACTACAAGGTCAAGATCCCAGCTTACGCTGGCAACACGTTGACCGTCCGCGTGCAATCCGCCGGGTTGAGCATGCTGGCCGTGAAGGCAACCCTTTACTCGGAAAGCGGCACCGTTATTGGCACAGCCACGGGTTCGTCCAGTTCGACATTGACCCTGTCGACCTCGGGAATCGTCGACGGCGAATGGTACTACGTGAAGGTGGAGGGTGCGACGGGTTCTGACTTCGACACCGGGGCCTATGGCCTGACCCTGGATATCGGGGCCAGCAGCACGCCGCCCTTGACGATGCCCAACACCCAGACGGCGAACGGTAGTCCGCTTCAATCTGGCGGTTACAACCCGGAGGTCTTCAACCCCGCGGGGGGTGACACGGTGGCACCGGCAGCCCCCACGATTGCGGTCGCCATTGCTTCCCCCAAGAATATCAGCCTGACCGGCACTGCTGAAGCGGGTGCCTACATTACCCTCTATCAGGACGGCGCAGAGATCGGCACCATCGAAACCGATGCGAACGGTAACTGGTCGTACAAGCTGTCGCGGAAACTGTCGAAGGGTGTGTATCAGTTTGTCGCCGTGGCCGTCGACGAAGCGGGCAACGTCAGCCCGGCGTCCGCCGTACAACTGGTCGCAATCCGAACTCGATAAATGACTTGCGACTGTCGCCACGAGATCCAGGCTCCGTGTCGACGGCGAACCGTTTAAGCCCAGACGGGTGTGGTGCCAAACCACATCCGACTGGGCTTTTTTGTTGCGCCCAGACGACACGCATGGAGTCACTTCTTGGACACACGCTCGAGCGGGAACCACTGCCATGGCCACAGCCTGGTTCCCGATTAAACGGCGCGAGATCTCCACGTCCACTCCCTGCAACTGCTACTGACCTTACCACCCCTACCTTTCTTCTAATCCGTTTTTCCGTGAATCAGGTGACATCCGGCGCTCCTTGCAACACGGGAATTGTTTTCCCGACAAATACCGCCCGCCCCACCATACCCCCCATTTTGTGAACTAGAGTTCTGTTGGCAGGTGCTATCGGCAGGCCAAACGGGTCGCTGCGCATACGCAGTCAGCCCGTCCACGGCTGCCGCTGACATCCCTGACGGGCCACTTCCAAGTGCGGCCTGAAATCATTGGTGGTACCCGAGTTATCGTTCGGTCAGTCTCATGAATGCCGTGAGACCGACTGGTCTAAGGAGTCGTTATGCATGTCGTTCCCAAGCGGAAGCGCTCAGCTCCGATCACGAGCATTGAGAATCTAGAAATTCGCAATTTGCTTTCGGGAATCATGTCCGCAGATTTGCCGGCAGCGGTTCCGGAATCAGCCCCCAACGAGACGCTGGACCAGGCCACGGACTGGGGCTCAACAGGATCGGCGGCCGTCGAGGGAACCATCGACAGCAATGGGATCGACGTCGACTGGTATTCCTTCACCCTGCTCGTGTCGTCCGAAGTCACACTCGACGCCACGGCTGGCACTTTGGGTCTGTATAACGACGCCGGGTTCGACGCCGGCGATCTGACCAATCCTTTTGGTCACCGTCTGCTGGCCCAGATGACTGCCGGGGACTCAGGAGACGCCTCCATCACGCGAACACTGGCCGCGGGCACGTACTACGTCGCGATCAGCGGCAAAGGCAACACGTATTTCAATCCCTTTCTCGCGAACAGCGGGTTGCCGGGTGAGTCCGCTGACTACACGTTGGAATTCGTTTCCACACCTCTCAACGAACCCGTCAACGGCGATCCCGCACCGCTGGGGGTTGACGCCACACCGCTGGACGTCCGAGTCGGCTTCAGTGGTGGACTCGATTTTGCGCCGACGGTTGAATTGACTGACGCCGGCGGAAATCTGCTTGCCGTACGCTGGACGAATTTCAACACCGCAATCAACGAATTGCAGTTCGCCCCCCACCAGGCGCTATCCGTCGGTGACTATACCGCAGTGATCAAGGACGCCAGCGGGACCGCCCGCATGACGTTGCAGGTGCATGTAGCGGACACGGGCATGCCGGCTGACGTGGGTGATGATACCCCCGCGACCGCGATTGATCTCGGAGCACTGGAACTGGGCCTCGTCCAGGTTCCGGGCATCATCGGTGACGACCCCTACTACGACTTCAGCAGTCTGACGCCGGCCCAGCGGCCGGCCAATGATGTCGATCTGTATCACTTCCAGATCACTTCCACGACAGCTGTCGGACTCCAGGCCGAGGTATTTGCGGGCCGAATCGGCTCACCGTTAGATTCCGGGGTCAGCCTGTATTACCGCGATCCCGTGTCAGGACAGTTGGAATTTGTGGCGGGAAATAATCAGTCATTGAACCCTTCGCAGGCTGGCAACCACACCGTACCTCTCCTTTCTGACTCGATCCTCGGAGCGGGACTGAAAGCCGGTGACTACTATGTGGCGGTGTCCAGCGGATCCAATACGCCCTCCCCGAACGAGCACCAGCTGCCGGGTTCCACCAGTGGCATCTTCAATCCCGAGCAGGCATATAGCGGTTCGATGGGTGCGACGACCGGCAAGTATGTCCTCAATCTGCGACTCGTCGAACTTCCCGAGCCGCCCAGAATCATGACGGTATCAATCGCCAACCAGAGTACCTTGTTGGCGGCCCCGACAGAACTGACGATTCAGTTCAGTCAGTTTGTGAACGTGGCACAACTGGCTGCGGGTTCCTACGCTCAAACGGACCAAACCAGCGTTCCCGGAATTTCCATCCAGGACAGCCAGGGGCGGATCTACTATCCACACCTGATCTCGTTTGACCCCGTCACTTTCACGGCCCGGTTTCAGATGGCCGACCGTCTGCCGTCGGGCAGCTATCAGCTGCACATCGACGGGAGCCAGGGCTTGTCGAATATTGCCGGCGTTCCGCTGGCGGAAAGCACATCAAACACCGTCGCCTTCGTGGTGAGCACTCCTGCTGCTGGCACCGCGGGCGATGCGACCGTCTGGACTCATTCTTCAGACACCGACTCAGACCCTGCGGTACAGCCGCTCGGGGTGCTGTTTCCGCAGGAAGTCGTGGCGGGCGTTGAAATTGTGCGTACCGCAGGCACCGGTTCGAACCGCAACAATGATGACTCCGATAGTTACAGCTTCGAGGTACTGAAGACGGGACGCTACACCCTGACCTTAAGTGGCCAGGGGCTGCCCGCGGGGGTTCATTTTCAAATCCTGGATCAACTGGGAAATGTTGTCGACTCGGCCACCAGCGATGATGGCTCGCGGGCGATCGTCTTCCTCAAGGCTGGCAGCTATGTGCTGCGTGTCGAGGGTTGGCCGGCGAATTCGGCACGGGCAATCAATTATCGGATCGCGATCAAAGCACTCTTCCATGCTGATAACCCCCCGGCGTTGTCCACAGGACCCGCACCCGCCGTCGGGCTGCGACTCGTCACGGCCATGAATCCGGGCGGTTCCGGGGGCTCGGGCTCGGGTCCAGGCGGCGTGGGCTCAGGCATCGGGAACAGCGGTGGTAGCAACGGTGGCTCAAGTGGAGGAATTCCCAACCTCGGCAACTCGTCCTCGAATCTGATCAACGCGCCCAACGATTACAACACCCGCATCAATCTGCCCCGTTTGGACCAGGACTCGGCACTCGACAACTTTGTGATTGCGATCCCGACAGTCATGTCAAACTCGGGGACCGGCCTGGGAGCCAAACTGCAAGTGGCGCGCTCTCTGCGCCGCATCTCGGGTGTGGGCCGGGGGCTGACGACCGGCAGACTGTCCGAATTCGCGGATGGTCCGCTGGGCAAATCGCGCCGCGACCAGGGCGATTTGAATTCCAGTCTGTCGACGGTTCGCAGTATGTCGCGTTTGATCGACTCGGCCCTGGTCTCGGATCGCGATTCGATCGGGACAAAATCGGTGCCCACGGCGAATCACCCCACGCCTCACAACCAACCCGTAATTGCCAGCGATCAACAGAGCAATCAACTGCCACCGGAAGAAGGGGTGCCGGAGACAGAAGGGACTGGTGGCGAGCCGCAGCAGTCCGACGCCGACTATACCACGGGGCTGGAGCCGCAGCCCTCGAAGCCCGGCATCAAGATCCACAACGTCAGCCATCGCCCGGAGTTGACTGACCTCCAGTCGCAAACCGCCACTGACTCGGTCTTTATGCGGATGTATCCGGACTACGACGACATCACGGCGACAGACGCCGAACTGCAGTCGGCCTGCCTGCCGGACACCGTCTTCGCAGCCGGGATGGGCCTGCTGGTCGCGAATGTGGCCCTGCAGCGTCAACGCCCTGCGGGATCTCAGAAAACACGGGACGGCGAATTGCATTTGACATCCACGGAGCGTCTGCCATCGACACGTAAGAACGTTTAAAGCAGCTGAATTCAGCCTGTTCGAGTTGGCTTGGAGTTGAGCCAATTGCCTGGATAAGTTCCATCCCCAAAACTCAGAGACCCTGACTGAACCGCTGGCGGGTAGTTCCGAACTGCCGCCAGGGTTTGGTGAGAGTTGATTAGGATCTCCCGCGAGTGCTCGACGTTCGAGCTGCTGGGAGATTCTGAATCCAGACCGGCAACACACCATGACGACCAAAACGGATCCGACCAGTGATCTTCTGGATGGCGACAACGACCATGCCAGCCTCTTCGCGCGCGGACTGGACACCGAAACCGGCGAACAGTCCGAACTGGACGATTTCTTAAGCGACTGGCGGTCAGAGATCGACGACGAAGAGTCGCTTGCCTTCAATCCGTACAACGATCTGCTCGAACCGCGAGTGCGGGAGGGGAGTGAAGAGAACTCGATCACGGCAGGCTCCGGCTGGACTTACGACTCCGTCTCGATCCAGGACCGGGCTGGCAGGACAGCTGAAACGTCATCTGCCAGCAAACTGGTACTGCTCAACATCAACGACGAGATCTACGGGTTTCGGCTGCTGCACGAGTTGGGGAGCGGCTCGTTTGCCAAGGTCTTTCTGGCCAAGCAGGGCGATCTGGCCGACCGCGAAGTCGTGTTGAAGATTTCGGCTATCGAAGGGACCGAGCCCCAGACGCTGGCCCAGTTACAGCACACTCACGTGGTTCCGATCTACTCGGTGCATGAAGATGCCCACTTCGGATTACGCGCAGTCTGTATGCCGTATTTCGGCGGTGCCAGTCTGAACAAAGTTTTGAAACAGGTTTGGGCAGGCACCACGGTGCCAGCCACCGGCAAGTCGCTGATGGACGCATTAGATCGCGTCTCGGGCCCGCAGCCGGCAGTTCGCGCGACCAGTCGCGGCGAAGACGCCGCGGCCCAGGCTGTGAGCGACGTGGACCATGGGGAAGCCGCTCAAACCGCCCGCACGACGCTGGCGAATTTGCCCTATGTGCAGGCGGCGGCGTGGATCGTCGCCCGGTTGGCGGAGGGGCTGCAGCATTCCCACGAACGCAACGTGATCCATCGCGATATCAAGCCTTCGAACATCCTGCTCAGTTCCGAAGGGCAGCCGCTGCTGCTCGATTTTAATGTGTCGCAAGCCCTGGACTGCGATCCCGACGAGGCGACCGTGGGGGGCACGATTGCGTATATGTCCCCCGAGCAACTGCGGTCGATGCGCGATCGGAGCGCGAAAAGCAGCGCCCTGGTAAATCGTCGTTCCGATATTTACTCGCTGGGACTGGTACTGTACGAGATGCTGACTGGTGCCAGCCCGTTTGTGGAGACACTGGGTGCGGCGACCGAGTCCAAGCGGCTGAAGGCCAGGATCGAACAGCGCGAATTGCCGGTTCCTTCCTTGAAGTCGCGCAGTCGCCTCGACATTCCCTGGGGCCTGGAAAGTATCGTCCGCAAGAGCCTGGCCCCCCTGCCCGCAGACCGCTACGCCTCGGCCGGCCAGCTGGCCGACGACCTGAACCGCTTCCTGCAGGACTTGCCCCTGAAGTATGCCCCCGAACTGAGCCGGGTCGAGCAAATCCGAAAATGGGGCCGCCGCCACCCCCGTCTGACGACGGCGTGTTATGTCATGCTGGTCGCCGCCATGTTGATCATTCCCGGTGCGCTAATTCTGCAATTCACCCAGGATGATCTCGCTGCCAAGAACCGGCAACTGTTAGATGCCGACGCGGGACAGCGCGCACGACTCTTTCAAGGAGACGCGCAATCCGCGTTGTGTCTGATCAAAACCAGCATCGCAGATGACGACGTCATGCTCAGCGAGGAATCGCTGCGGCAAGGTATCGAGTCCACCAAGGCGGTACTGGCGCTCTATCGCATCACCACATACTCGGACTGGCAGGACGACGTCTACTGGCAGCGACTGGAAAGTCAGGAACGGGCGAGTCTGTCCGAAACGGCTCGCGAACTGTTACTGGAACTCGCCTCGGCCCACGTCCGAACAGAGCGAGACAACCAGGCGGCGGCTGGACGGGCGGCGCTCGATCTGATCAACATTGCGGCACGCATTCGCCACCTGGCCCCTTCCCGAGCACTTGAACTCGATCGTGCCCGATATTTGTTGCTCGTCGGTCGTGAACCCGAAGCACAGCGCGCGCTGGCCGCGGCTGAGAAAATTCCGGTCGTGACAGCGCACGATAATTACATGCTGGCAGCCGCGCACACTCGCAATCGCACGACGACTGACTATCGCGAAGCAGTCCAACTGCTGACGAAGAGCATCGAAATGTCGCCGAATCATTACTGGTCGGTATTTCAGAGAGCCTTGTGTTACCAGGAACTCGGGGAGAAGTGGCTGGCCGTGTCGGACCTGGGCCGGTGCATCGGACTGTGGCCCCAATCGTCCTGGGCGCACTTCAACCAGGGGTATCTGCTGTATGTGCAGGGAAAAAAGCACGAAGCGATTAATGCCTACACCATGGCGATCCGGAATTCTCCGAAACTTCGCTCTGCCTATTTTAATCGTGCGCTGGCCCACCTCGAACTGCAAAATTTTGAAGACGCACTGGTTGACTTTAAGAAAGTTCAGGACCTGGGTCGCGACGACGCGGTACTCGACGCGGCGCGGGCCATGGCACTGGAAGGCATGGGACAACATGCCGAAGCGGACGAACTGTTCAACCGAGTGCTGCAACTTGCAAAAAAATCGTCGGATGTCAACACACACCGCTTTAGTTCGGCGTATGCTTTTGCTGTTGCCCATCGGGCTCCGAACATTTCACGCAAGGCATTTGAAGAAATCGTCCGGGTCAATCCCGAACATGCCCAGGCTCATTACGGCCTGGGAATGTTAAAAATGAATGAACAGGATCTGGCCGGAGCCGTCCGCTGTTTTGATCGGGCCCTGGAAGCGGAGACAACTTTTATTGAACCTTTGCGTTATCGAGCAATTGCGCTCGCTCGCCAGGGAGATTACCAGCAGGCTTTAGGGGATACGCGGGCCTGTGTTGAACGTGAGCCATCGAATCCAGACAGCTTGTACGCGGCAGCTTGTGTGGCAGCCCTGGTTGCACGAAAGCTGCAACCGGAGAACTTTAAGGATAGCGCGTTAGAACTGTTAAAAAGTGCCATTGAGTTTGGTGCCGATCCGGCGCGGGCTCGAACTGATCCCGATTTCTCGGTACTGCGCGGGGACCCGGATTTCGTCGAGTTAACAGGTACTGGCGTTGAAGAAGAATAGCCGAAAAAAATAGTTGAGTCGAACAGATTCGTGATCAAGATAAGACAGCGTTTGGGATCGTCTTTAAGGACTTGTCAACATGGTGGCGTTTGCGATGACAACAACCCGCGAATCAACCGTGGTTGATCAGGCCAGGGCCATTGCATTTATTCTGGAAAACGAACTGGGTTCGCCGGTCGCGATCTATGACGTGCAATCGGGCGACAAGCTGGAGGTCCACGAACAGGACGAACAGCCGCTGCCCGTCGACGAGATCACACCGGACGATGCCCGGGCCTGCGCGTCGCTGAAGCGACCAGTGATCACGCCGTTCGACGAAACCACGTATCGCGCACTGCTGCCGATCAAGGAAGCCGGAATCACCCGGTTGGTGGCATTGACCGGCCTGGCGCGCTTTGCCCGTTCCGAACGGGATACTGAGCAGGAAATTCCAAGGCTGGAGAAATGGTGCAGCTTGCTGGTGGATAAGCTGTCCGCCACTTCTGAACGGGGCCGTGCCCATGGGGGAACCCGCCAGCGTGAAGCGCAGGCCTGTTCCGTCCTGGCCGCGTTTGACGTTCTGCTGCGCAATACCCGTCTGCATGGGGAAAGTTCACGCTTTCAACGCCACGCACTTAAAGCGGTGACGGAAGTCCTGGGGGTCGCCACGGCGATTTGTGTGATTGGTGAGGCCACCGCCGTGGTCTCGCCGAACTCCGGAGATTCCCTCTCCCTCTGGGAATGCCAGCAGCTCGCTGGCCTGCTGGCCGAACGAACGGATTGGGATCGCACAGGCATCCTGATCGAAAATGCCGCCGCAGAATCGGCAATCGGCAAGAAGTTTCCGCGGATCGGCAACTTGACCGCCGTGAAGATTCAATCGGATTCGTCGCTCGGGTACCTCATCGTCATCAACAAGCTCGACCGCAGCGCGCGGTTGAATTCCGGGACTGCGCCGAACAGCAATCTGGATGCCAGCCGGAAGACCTCGGGACTGCAGTTTCAGCTCAGCGACGCCGCGCTGCTGGCCTCGTTCTCGACACTGATTGCCGCACAGGCCCGCACCTCGCACCGGCATCAGGATGTCAAGAACCTCGTAGTCGGACTGACTCGCTCGTTGACCGCGGCGATTGATGCCAAGGATTCCTACACCGCCGGGCACAGCGAACGGGTCGCCCGGATGGCGGTGGAACTTGGTCGCGAGATGAACCTGCCCGAAGAGCAACTCAACGATATCTATCTCGCCGGCCTGCTGCACGATATTGGCAAGATCGGTATCCGCGACGACGTGCTGTGTAAGAATGGGGTCCTGACCAATGAAGAACGGCAGCACATCAACGAGCATGTGGTGATCGGCCACCGAATTCTGTCCGGGCTGACTGGTATCGACCATCTGCTGGATGGAGTGCTGTATCATCACGAACAGTTCAATGGCAGTGGCTATCCGACCGGCCTGAGCGGGGATCAAATTCCCCCGATGGCTCGCATCATCGCCGTCGCCGACAGCTTCGATGCGATGAGCTCCGACCGCCCCTACCGCCCCGGAATGGGACTGGCAAAAGTCGAAGGGATCTTCGTGAAAGGGAGGGGCGAACAATGGGATCCATCGATCGTCGACGCGTTCCTGCGTTGCAAAGAGAAACTCAGCGAGATCCGGCAGCGCGGCATCGGCGAGTCGCTGCGTGAGGCCCTGGATGCGGCCATTCGCAAAGACACCGACAAACAAGACGATGCGTCGCTGAACTTTGCCGTGAAAAAATCCAAACGGCCGGTTCCATAACGAGTTTTCAAAAAGCAGCCCGCAACAGCTGCACTCGAACCGTCGTGCATGCAGTTGCTGCGTGCAGCGAGCCATGGGCACGTGGGGGTGAATTCGCCTGCTCCAGCGTCCGTGGCTCTGTTGCTGTGGTCATCTTCTGTGGTCCTCGAATTCGGAAATGCTGCGATCCCCCGTTTGGATTGAAGCCAAAGCCTTTGTTGATTAGTCTCGAAGTTCGGTGAGCTGACCGGTAACATCTCTGAAGCTCACTGCCAACTTGATTCACACAGAGGAGGATTTCCGGATGAAGACTCGCATGGCGCAAATCGGTATCGGAGCAATTGTCGCTTGTTGCTGGTGCTTAACGGCCACACCCGCGTGGGCTGTCCAGTTCCCCGACAAGAACCTGGAAGCCGCCCTGCGGTACTACATTCTCGACAAGCGCGACGGCACCGCCGAGTTGACCGACGATGACCTGAAAAAGATCTTCGTGTTTGAGGCCAAGGGCAAGGGCATCAAGGACCTGACCGGCCTGGAGAAATGCCCCAACATCGCGTTGATCAACCTGGCCAAGAACGAAGTCGAGAGTATCGCGGCGCTGAAAGATCTCAAGAACTTGCAGTCGCTGGATCTGTCGGGTAACAAGATTGCCGACATCACTCCGCTGGCGGGCCTGACCGGACTGCAATACCTTGAATTGTCCGGCAATCAAGTGAAGGACATCGCGGCACTCAAGGAACTGAAAAAGTTGTCGGCCCTGTACGCGGCGAACAACCAGATCGTCGATCTGACCCCGCTGGCGGAGATCGCCAAGCTCTCTTCGCTGGATCTGGCCGGCAATAAGGTCGTCGATCTGAAGCCGCTCGAGAACGTCAGCAGCCTGTCGCTGTTGAAGCTCTCGGGGAATGAAATTGTCGATCTGACACCCCTGGGCAAGCAGACTCAGTTGCGGATGCTGTTCATCGACAAGAACAAGATTGTCGACCTCGCACCGCTGGTCGCGGTCTGTGATGCCGACGCCAAAGGGAAGAAGAACTTCGCACCCTACCTGCGGCTGTTCATGAAGGACAACCCGCTGGGCGACCCCGCGAAAGGCCCGCAGACCGAAGCCCTGAAGGCCATCGGCGTCCGCCTCGAAATGCCCTGATCTCAAAAGCCTTGCCTGCCTGCGCGGCCTGGTCCCCAATGCAGGCCAGGGAATTGAGCCGATATCGATTCCGCCGACACGTTCAGAGGAGCCCTGCGGGACATGCCCGCAGAGCTCGCTCAGAACGGTCCGTCGGCAGCGGAACTCGTCATTTTCCTTGATAAAACCACAGCGAATCGGGACTGTGCCTCGGACGCGGCCAACCAGTACGTACTCGCGAACGGCTTAGGAAGACCTCGGTTACTTGTCGAGGGGCAACCCGGCGGCTTCTGTGATGCGGTTGAATGCGGCCCGGTTGGTGATGTAACTGATGGCCTGCACGACATCTCGCGGACCGGCTAGTTCGACGGCCCTGGCCACTTCGGCATCCGTCAGCACCACTGGGGACGCCCCGAGGTGCCTGGCCACCGTAAATAGCGCCTGCTCGCGTGGTGTGAATGCTTTCCAATCGCCATCCAGGGCGAAAATTTGATCGTCCGACTGACCCAGTTCAAGCAGACGCTGCCGAGTCAGCCCCAGGACGTACCAAGCTCGATCCTGTCGCGCAACGATCCAGCTCAGTTGAGCCTTCAAGAGGGGCGTCAGGTCCCCCTTCCCTTCTGAGGAAACAGTGGTCGCAATGCGACTGACGCCGGTCCTGGGAAAGTGAACCAGCAGGCGAACCCAGTTCGGCAAGGGGGCGGGATCTTTCCATTTGTCCGCCAGGACGGCGCGGGCGGCGGCTTCTTCGACCAGCGGCAGTCGCGATTTCCGCGACCGGCACTTCGCCAGCTGTTCTTCCACCTGAGCTCGCGTTTCGAGCGGCGGGCGCTGGTTGACAGTGGCCTGCGTCGGTTCGCCCGTCTGCTTATCGAGCACCAGCGGGGCAACTCGACTGACCTTCTTCTCATAGACCGGAGATGTGGGTGTGAGATAACTGCCGCGGGGCAACTTCGCACTGGCCGCGAGCTGTTCGGGGGTCAGCGTCCCCTCGCCGCGATCGAGCCGGGAATAGCCCCCTTCGTCCTTACGCTGCGGCACCCCGACCCCTTCTTTCCAGCGATTGATCGAGTTATTTCCCGCCATCGACAGAATCATTTCCAGGATCTGTGCGTCCGTAAAATGCTTTCGCAACCCGTCAATGTCAGCATCCGACAGCAGATGGGGCTCGAACGAATACTTGCGGGCAAATGCAAATGCCAGTTGTTCCTCGGGCTTGAACTCGGTCCAGTTGGAATCGAGCGCGGCAATCCGGTCTTCGGTCAATCCGGCAGCCAGCAGTTTCGATTCCTGATGTCCGATGCAGTACTGGCAGTTGTTCGCGCGCGAGACGATCCAGAACAGTTCGACTTTGAACGCATTATCGAGCGTCATGTTGGGATCTTGCGGCTGGCCCCGAAAGCCGCTGGTTCGCCCGGTATTCGCAGTACCCGCTCCGGCACCCCGCCCCCCTGGTCCGCCGGTCCGACCGTCATCGATCCCCTGCAGATAATGCCAGCGCAACCGCGACTCATAGCTGTCCGCTTGCGTCCCCAGCTGTTCCCGTTCTGCCTCCGTGACTTCGGGGAGCGGAATCCGCGGCTGGCGAACTTTGACATCTTCAATCAGCTGTTTCAGCGCCGGCCGGGTCACCGGCAGCGGGCGGGGTAAATTAGTGGGGGGCTCGGCCCCGCGGACCAGGCCCAGCGGGGCGAGCAATAAACCTAACGTCAACGTGCGAGCAAAATACATCTGTATGTTCCTGGAAAAGTTCGCGGGGCATGCCGTCTGTGGCCTGGCCGCAGATCGAGCACCGCATCACTCGGAATTCCTGCGAGAAATTGAGGGAGCCGACTACTCTCGAAATACGGTGACCAGGGGTGAAGTGCTGACGGTATACATGACTTCCGACTGCGCCTCCCCCCCCTTCGCTTTCTGCACGGTTAAACGGACGGGAATATGCAGATTGGCGCCGTCGTTGTGAGTGTTGGGGAGCAATTCAAATCCGATCAGTTTCAGACCGCTGGTCCACTGGAAGTCTCCGCCAATGATGTCCGGCTTCAGATCCTCCAGTTGCTGGCCCTCCTTCCAGGCCGTCAGAAACTTTTCACAAGCCTCCCGCGCTTGAGGCTCGTTGACGGTCAGGTTACTGGCGGAGGGCTGGCAACCCGGAAAGAAACAACACACCAGCACGGCAACGATCAGCCACCCGGAAAAACGCATGATCAGACTCATGGAAATCAGTCAGCCTTCATCTCAAACACCATGGGAAACCGCAGATCTGGTCGATCTGGTCAAAAAGCAGCGAGGACGCTGTTAGAACTCGCCGACGACCTCACCGCCGTTTCGCGTACCCACGGCACGCCAGACCACCAGGCTGATGTTCGAGGACACGAACCGCACCCCGCCGTCACACAGCAACGTATGCACGCCGCCCGTATGCAGACTGTTGGCCGATGACGACATGCGGCTGGGGGGGAATCGACACGAGCGACCATTGGGCGGTTGAGCGTGGAAGTAAAACGTGGAATCGTTGGACCCTGCCAGCCACGATACGCCAATGTTGGACTTACCCTGCTTCGACAGGTCGGTAACATCGGTCGCCATGCACAGCTGGTAAGCTTCGTCCGCATTATTGGGATACGTCCCGGGCTGGTAAGTATCGGTGGCGGGCGTGTTGATGGCATTGCTGCCGTCGCCGAGCCGTTTTTCGGACATCAACGCCGTGTTGCTCGCACCGTCGGTGATGTCGGCAATGCTCAAATAGCGTCCCTGGATGATCGCGCCGTTGTTCTCGGGCATGCCGTAATTCGTGTCGCCGGACAATTTCCCCGGAGATCCATTCAGCACACCGGTACCGGTATTGGTCCAATAGTTATTGCGGCCCCCAGCGGTCGTCGCGGAGGGGAGTGTGTCCACATCTGTAGGGCAGCGGAATACGGTCAGCGACGTGGACCACGCCGCCGCGTTATTGGCATCGCTGGGTACCGCAGCCTGGGCGATCGCCGTGGTGTTCAAGAAATTCAGCGTGTTGTACAACGGCGCTTGATCTATATACGGCAGAATACGTGCATGGGGCGAGAAACCATTCCCGCCTGATGCCGCGGGAAAGAGCTTATAGGTGTCGTGATAGTTGTGCATCGCCAGCCCCATCTGCTTGAGGTTGTTCTTGCACTGGGAGCGCCGCGCGGCTTCCCGGGCCTGTTGTACTGCCGGCAGCAACAAAGCAATCAACACAGCGATGATGGCAATCACCACCAGTAATTCGATTAACGTAAAACCTCGACGACGATTCTGAGACAACATGATCCAACCTTTGGGACAGCAGAAGATCTGATAAAAAGAATGCGAGTGGATACTCTGCCTGGTCAACACGAAACAATGTGGGAAGAACCTCGGCCGGCCCTTCCCTCCGCGGAAGGCCAGGTCGGCGCGGGCCTGGAACGATTCAGGTACCGAACACGGAATCCGTCAGGAATTCCGCAAATGGAGTGCGAGTCCGCGCGGCCAACACGCAGCCGTACTGGCGCCAGCCGCCGGTACTGCTGTCGATATCAGCTCACGAATCGGTCGCGAAATCCCCTGGCGTAAATTGGGCACGAGGCTTGTGGCACTGTTTTGCGACCGTACTGGGCCGCAAGCGGTGCCGCAAATCACCTGGCATACAGCCGCTACACGCACTGGCTGAGGGCACAGTTTTCAGACTGGATCCAATCGCGAAACAGCGGCATGGAACCGGCAACATCGCAAGGGGCTCACCAGGAGCGCGCGATCGTGGTGCCGTGCAAGCCCTGCCACGAACGCATTTGCCAGCGTGCAAGGACCTTACGGGCTGATTACAGCCCCGCGGTCAATCGCGGCGGACGGAATAATCCGGCGGCCAGACAGACAGCACGCAGCGGCGGTTCGGTCGGGGCATAGAAGAGAGCCCCTGATTCAGAAGTTGAACTGCAGAGCCTGGGCAACCAGCCCCAGCTGTGTTCATCCAGGGTCACTCGTTGCGGAGACGATGCGGGGACGTCGCGGCGTTGCTGACAACCCGCACCGCGGCAAATGGGAATACCCCGCTCCGATCTCGCGTGGCCACTGGCCATCGGCGAAGCATCGGAATGAGCCCCCTGCCCGCTGATGATCACGTAGTCACCGCAGGAGGCCTGTGCCGCTTCAGGTGCTGCCAACAGGCATGCCGCCACAACCACAGCCGACACCAACAGGTGCCGCTGTGTCATGCCCAGCAGGCTGTCACAGAACCCGAACACGGAATTGACCTTAACAGGGTGATTGGCGAAGGAGAACGTCTTCGCGCGGTCAGAGGCAGGCGCTCTGATTGAATAGGTTATAATCCTGACGCGTTCGAAGATGCAAGGAAAATCGGCACGAAACACGTAGACACTGTGCCGAATTTGCGGTTTCCCACAAAATCGCGATGACGCACGGGCCCATTAAGGCCAACCCGATACTCAATCCTGTTATTAAGCCACGAAAGCCGCTCATGGACCTCGGATTGCGCGATAAGATCGTACTCGTGACGGGGGGAGCCAAGGGAATTGGCCTCGGAGTCGCCCAGGTTCTCGCCGCTGAAGGGGCGATCCCGGTCATCGTCGGTCGGAATGCTGCGGACAATACCGCGGCGGTTCAGGAAATTGTCGCCCAGGGTGGGCAAGCCTGGGGGGTCGCTGCCGAGCTGAATCAGACCGCGGACTGCCGCCGGGCTGTCGAACACACCGTGGCCCAGTGGGGACGGATTGACGGCCTCGTGAATAATGCCGGAGTGAACGACGGGGTCAATCTGGAAGACGGCGATACGGAACGGTTTCTGGCATCATTACGCAAGAATCTGATTCATTATTACGAGATGGCCCATTTTGCCCTGCCGGAGCTGAAGAAGTCGCGCGGCGCCATCGTCAATGTCGGATCGAAAGTGGCCGAAACTGGCCAGGGGGGGACATCCGCCTATGCCGCAGCCAATGGGGGACGCAACGCCCTGACTCGCGAATGGGCGGTGGAGCTTGCGAAATATCACATCCGCGTCAATGCAGTGATCGTGGCGGAATGCTGGACGCCGATGTATGCCTCCTGGCTGGCCACCGTACCGGATCCGGAAGCAACCCGCGCCCAGATCGAAGCCCGAATTCCGTTCGAGCACCGCATGACGACCTGCACAGAAATCGCCAACATGGTCGCCTTCCTGCTCTCGGCCAAATCGAGTCACACGACCGGCCAGTTAATCCATGTCGACGGAGGTTACGTCCATTTGGACCGTTCCGTCTCGGCATTGAGTTGAATCGCCGTAGTTCGTTTGCATCCCGTTCGGCTCGTTCCAGGGCGTTCGCAATCTCCACACGGATCCATTATGTTAGTGACATCCCGATAACTATCCGTGCCCCGCATCAACCAGAGGAATTCGCATGCTCGATCCCACGCCGACCACGCGACGTGATCTCCTGAAATCGGTTGGCACCGCCGGCCTGATTTCGCTGGCCGCGGCCAGTTCGGCCCGGTCCGACGAGCCGGCACCGCGCCAGACGTTTCGGATTGGTGTGGTGTCCGCTGCGATCCGCGGCAAGCCGCAGCCTCGCAATGGTCATACCTGGCTGTTCGCCCAATATTTCCATCCGGATTTCAATTTCGACGCCTACAAGAAGCACAATCCCGCAGGCTTCGACAGTCACGTCAAATACTATCGCAATCCCAGGATCACGTTCGGTGAACTCCCCTTCCCCGACACGCGCATCACGCATTACTACGACGCCGACCCGAGCGCCGCGACCGCCTTTACCGAAGTCTTTCCGGGCGTGCGGGTGGCGGCATCGCTGGAAGAGATGGTCAAGGAAGTCGATGCGATCTGGATGGGTGATGCCTCCGGTCTGGGTGAAGACCATTTTGATCTGGTGGCTCCCGGGTTGGCCCGCGGACTGCCGACCTTCTGCGACAAACCCATCGGCGGCACCGTGGCCGGGACCCGGAAGATCCTGGAGTTTGCGCGTGAGCACAAGGCGAACATCATGTCGTCGAGCATCTTTCGCCATGACTGGGGAATGGAAGCGGCGCTGCGAATGCGGGATTCGGGGGATTTCGGCCCGATCGAATTCGTCACAGCGACTCTCCATAGTCGCTATAAATTAGATGCCTGGATGATCTACGGGCAGCATCCGGCCTGGACGGCAATGACCTTGATGGGCCCCGGCGTGGACGCCGTCAGCCTGTACGAATACCAGGATACCTGTCACGCGCTGCTCACCTGGCCCGACCGTTTTCCCGCACATCTCTGGTACGGCGAACCGTACGAGAAATTCGAGTACTGCCGGACCGAGGTCCACTTCAAAAAGAAACGCTATCAATATACCCCGTCGATCGAGGGGGACTTCACTTACGGGCACCATTACCAGATGTTCCGCATGGCGGCCGTGTTCCGCCAGATGTTGCTGACGGGCACCGAACCGGTGCCGCATCAGGA
>CAZQUW010000057.1:20307-23013 GCA_964596215.1 uncultured Planctomicrobium sp.
GAAGTCATGGGTTAAACCGAAGGCGCAGCGTTTCCTCCGAGCTCCGCGGCAGTCTCCAGACTTTCCGGCAGAACACGGACGCGAGTCCGCTGCACCGACGACGCAATCGTGTTAAAATTCGGGGGCCATGACCTCCAACAAGCCCTCGAAACATCGTGAACGTGAATTTGGTGTCCCGGTTCCTGGTGAAATCCTCGAACCCGAACGCTGGACTCAGACTGCGCTGAAGAAGATCCCCGCGGGACACATTGACTGGCAACAGCTGTTTGGCCGGCAGGCACCCATCGTGCTGGAACTGGGCTGCGGCAATGCCCGCTACATGCTGGCGTCGGCCATGTGGCGTCCCGAGATGGATCATCTGGCGACCGATATTCTGCCGGTCGTCATTCGTTATGCGACTCGGCGCGGCAATCAGCGCGGGTACAAAAACCTGCGATTTGGCGTCATCGGCGGCCGCGAATTGCTTGCCGAGCATGTCGCCCCGGGCAGCATTACCGAGATTCACGTCTACCACCCACAACCGTTCTACGATCAGCGCGACATTGGCAAGCGGCTGATTACGCCGGAATTCCTGGCGCTGGTCCATCGGTCGCTGATCCCGGGCGGGAAGTTTGTGCTGCAAACCGACAACCCCGGCTACTGGCGCTACATGCAGCAGATTGTGTCGTTGTTCTTCGAGTTTCAAGAACAACGTGGCCCCTGGCCCGATTCCCCCCGCGGTCGCACGCGCCGCGAAATCATCGCCCTGCGCGAAGAGCTACCGGTCTTCCGGGGCTGGGGAACCTCGCGCGTCGATCTCAGCTTCGACGAAGCGTTACGCCTGGCGGAACAACTGCCGCCCCCCGTGTTCAATGCCGATCGACGCCTGCAGGCGCTCGATGCGCTGGAACGCGAGTAATCGGATCGCGGTTCGCCGTGAGAAGGATCGCCTGGCCCGTCCGTGGCCTGCACTGCTTCGAGCAGCGCAAACTTGTATCAGAACAAATGCCGGCATACTGACGCATTCATTCCAGGAAATGATCCCGTCTCCGGGTATGCTGCGCGAAGTTCGCGTGATGTGATTCTCTCTCGATGCCAAGGTTACGGATCGCGGTCGGGCCGGCCCACGCTGCACGCCCCCATTCTCCCAACTTGCAGAAATTACACCCGTGGCTGCCCAGCTTCCCGCCAGGCGTGATAAGTCCTGTGAGGCCAGCTTTTCGGACGTTTTCACTTTCTTTCGTTTTGTAACTTTTTCTCTTGCGTCGTTCCCAGTCTTTCAAATACAACCCCCCCCGTCACAACCATGCAGCGACCAGCAACGGATGCTCGAAACGTCCTGCAGGACAATGACTTGTGACGAGCACGCCTGGTACTCAGGCGCTGTCTCTCAAGGGAAGGAGAGGCCATGCGAGCGATTCAACAATGGTGCGGTCTGACCCTCGTCGCCTGGGCGATGATGGGATGTCAACAGGCAGCCACACCGACCACAACCGCCAATAACGAACAAGGCGAAGGCGCCCCTGCCGATGCCGAGGGAAATATTATTCCGGTCGCTTCGATCAGTGCCCAACCCATCGAAAAGCCGCTGAAGAAGCTGGATGGGATGGAACTGGAAGAAGACCCCGAGATGGCTGAAGACGACGTCGAAATTATCGACGACCCGCAACCGGGGACTCCCGAGTTCACGCTGCGAGAAGTGGCTCAACTCCGTTTTCAACCAATTCCGACGACAGATGATCGCGATCAAGCTCGCCAGTTCCGCAAGGAACGCAACGACAAGATCATCGATCTGACCGCCACGGTCATCAAGCAGACCTATAAGAACGAGAAGAAGCAGCGCATCTTCGAAGTCGCCGTCAACTACATGCTCGAAGCCCGCCTCGAGCTGGCTCTGCAAGGTGATAAAGAAGCGATTGAGGCCATCTACGACGACGCCGCTTCCCTGTGGGAACGCGATCCGAAGTCGAAATCGGCCGCTGATGCCGCCTATACCCTGGTGAGCCTGGCCTATACCAATGCCCGGAACACGACCTCCAAAGACAACAAGTGGCTGGGTGAGTTCAATCGCCAGGCCATCAATTTTGCCAGGAATTTTCCGCAAGAAACGACGCGTGGTTTGACCATGCTGTTCACGGCGGCTCGCAGCTGCGAGTTGCATGGACTGAGCAAACCCGCCATTGAAGCCTACACCCAGCTGCAGCAGATCTATCCGCAGAGCACCCAGGCAATGCGAGCCAAGGGAGTCATTCGCCGTCTCCAACTTCCCGGTCAATCGGTGAAGCTGGGGGGGCCGACGATCGATGGCGGTTACCTGGGAATGGAAGATGTCGCCGGTAAGACCGTGCTGCTGGTCTTCTGGTCATCGCAGGCCAAGCCCTTCCTGGACGACCTGCCCGCCCTCCAGGAATTTCAGAAAGCCTATGCCAGGCAGGGTCTGACACTCGTCGGAGTGTGCCTGGATGAAGATCAGGCCGCGACCGAGAAGTTTGTGAATGATCACAAGATCGCCTGGCCCCAGATCTTCTATAACGAACCCGGCAAGAAGGGTTGGAACAACCCGATCGCCACCTACTACGGTGTCCAGGATGTCAGCAACTGGCTGATTGATTCACACGGTGCAGTAGTCAGTACGTCGGTGAAAGTGGCAGAACTGGAAGATCAGCTCAGTAAACTCAGCGGCCCGGCAACCAACCGGACTTCCAAGAAACCCGGACTCCAGCGTCA
>CAZQUW010000057.1:23113-24872 GCA_964596215.1 uncultured Planctomicrobium sp.
AAGCTAATAACAATACAAGGCAGTCGACCTGATCGTGCAACTCTCCCCGCTCCTCAAGTGCAGCCTCAGCTGCTTACCGTCAAATCCCCCACGGTAATGTGGTGTCAACCCCACGTTCGAAACGACTTGTAACGAACGGACATCACAAACAACTTGTGCGAGCACGCAGCTGTCAGTGGAACCCCCAACCGCTGGCAGTTGCAATTTTTAAAAGACCGGAGACCCTGATCCCTCAGGGTTTCCGGTTTTTTTATTCTTTGAGGCAGCCGTCAGGCACAAGGGAAAAGTGCTACGCGATGCGGAGGTCCCGGCTTGCCTGTGGCGCGCTACAGAAATTAGCCGGGGCTGATCCTGGATCTAAACAAATGACCGCACCGCCTGGGCCAGGCGCCTCATCGCCTCGTCGATCAGACGCGGCTCCAGCACGCCGAAGCTCAGGCGCATCTGGTGGCGCGGGCGCTCGGCGAGTGGTCCCGTGTAGCACAGGTCACCGGGAACATACATCACGGATTCTTCGCGAGTCGCATGTTTGAACAACGGACTCTCAAAACTGGTGGGCACTTCCCGAGGCAACGACATCCACACATACAGTCCACCATCCGGCCGGACCCAGTGCACACCGGGAATATCGCTGAAATAGCGGTCGGCAGCGGCCAGCATGGCATCGCGTTTGATGGTATAAGCCTGTCGCACGCGCGCCAGGTGACGGGTATAGACCCCAGATTCCAAGGCGCGGGCCAGCAAATGCTGATTGAAATGCGCCGATCCGAAGTCCTCGTTCCCCTTGCGATCGGCCAGCGGACCAGCCAGTTCGGCAGGCACCACGCCGTAGCCGACGCGCAGGCCGGGCGAAAAACTTTTGGAAAAGGTCTGCGCCAGAATCACCTGCTCCTGGCCCCCGTCCAATCCCCAGATCGACGGAATCGGTTCGCCTGAGTATCTCAGTTCGCGATACGCGGCATCTTCCAGAATCAGAATCCGCTGCTCGCGCGACCATTTCCTGGCCACTGCCAGGGCCTGTTGCCGCCGTGCCGCCGACAGGCAGATGCCCGACGGATTCTCGAAGTCGCTGACCAGGTAAATCAGTTTCACACGGTGCAACTCACCGGCGTCGGCGATACGCGCGATCTCGCGGTCGAGATCCTCGATCACCATCCCCTGCTCATCGCTGCGAATCGGAATCGCGCGGGCTCCGACGCCCGCCAGCGTCCCCAGGAAGACGAAGTAGGTCGGCGCCGCGACGAATGCGATATCACCGGGATTAAACAGGACTTCGCAAGCCAGCGACAGCAGTTGCTGCGAACCGGTCGTGAGAAGCAACTGGTCGGCAGAGATTCCCAGGTCGCCAGCGGGGCAGCCCTCAAGTGCCGCCAGATGTTTCAACAGGGCCGCTCGCAGCCGGGGTGAACCGGGGGTCGATCCATACTGCAACGCCGCGCGGCCCTCGGTGGGATCGCTGCAGATCTCAGAGACCAGCTGTTTGACAATGTCGACCGGCAGCGTTTCCGAATCAACCAGTCCGGCCCCCAAAGTCAGGATATCAGGGTTATCGACCCCCTGCTCCATCAGGAAACTGATCGCCTGCCGGCTGCCCCAGCACCAACGATCACTTAAGGGAATGCGGGGTAAATCTGAATCAGACATGGGCAACCTTAACACCTGGAGCCCGACGCAACCGAGTCGGGCAAATAGTACCGTGGGACGAATCAACCCGGGGAATTCTTCATCAACACAAGGGCTCTGCACTTTTCTGAGACAT
>CAZQUW010000057.1:24972-27806 GCA_964596215.1 uncultured Planctomicrobium sp.
CCACCAACACAGTGCCCGACAGACAGCTGGACGGACCGGGAGGTTCGTCCCATGGTTCCGTTCACGCGACTCAGCAGAAGCAGGCTACGGGGAACCCGCTACGCTGGCAAGCGGACGGTGAATGTGCAACCACTCGCGGGATTATTTTCCACCGTAATCGTCCCGCGATGAGCCTGCACAATCGCCTGACAGATACTGAGTCCCAACCCCGTGCCCTTCGTCGGCTGATCGCGCTGGCGGGCTTTGTCACCGCGGAAAAAGCGTCCAAACAAGTGCGGCTTGTCGGCGTCGTCGATACCACTTCCCTGATCACTGACGCTGAAGACCGCCTCGTTGCTCGCTTCGTCAAATCTCAAGGCAATACTCACCCGAGTCCCGTTGGGCGAGAACTTCATCGCGTTATCAATCAGGTTGTTGATCACCTGGCGTAAGCGGCCCGAGTCCCCGTGAATCAACACGGGATGGGGACAATCCCGGGTCAACTCAATGCCACGCGTCTCGGCAACCCCCTGGAACATGTCGAGAGCGCGTTCCACCACGAGGCGGAGATCGAACGGTTCTTTCTCGATATGCAGCAGGCCCGCATCGCTTTCCGCCAGCAACAGCAGTTGATTAACCAGAATTCGCAGGTCGCTGCATTCATCGAGAATATCACAGATCAACTCTTTGTATTGTTCGGGAGTGCGATCTGAGTTCAGGCTGACTTCAATCGAGCTCTGGATGGCCGTCAGGGGGGAACGCAATTCATGGGCGGCGTTGGCCGTGAATTCGCGACTGTCGTTGATGTACTTGGCAATGCGATCGAGGAACCCGTTAATTGTGCGCGACAGCTTGTCGAGTTCGTCGCCCGTACCACGCAACGGAAGTCGCTCCACCAGTTTATCCGGATGGAGCCGCCCGGTGGTCTCAATAATATCGGCCAGCGGTTTGGTGGCGCGGCCGGCCAGCCAGTAGCCTCCCAGCGGCGCAATCACCAGGATGATGCCCCCGACCCAGATCATCGATTGAGTCAATCGTCCAACATCATTTTCCAGGGTGTTGAAGGATGTGGCCACGCGAATGGTCCACCGCGGAAGGCCGGCCTTACGAGGTGTTGTATTGACCAGGCGGAAGTGCTGATAGCTGACCGGCCTGTCGCGGATATCCAGCAGCCGCTCGGGAAATAACTGGGAAGGTGCATTGGAACTGGCCCAGCGTAATGTTCGATTCGCGTCGTATAAACGGGCGTAAAAACCGCGATGAGTGTGCGTGATGGCTTTCAGATTCAATTCGGCCTGGATCTGTTCCAGATCATCCGGAAACAGGCTTTCAAAAATGAGCCGGGCTTCGTTGGCATCTTCCATCAACTGCTCGTCGGCTTCGCGGCGGAGCGTATACCGCAAGCCTTCACGAACGGCCCACATGGTGAACAAAATCATCGCCAGAAACGTCGCCATGTTCCACAGCGTCAGCCGAAATCGCAGCGAACCGATCATCTCCATCAGACGATGACGGGGCATACGAGGATCTCCCTGGAACGAAGCCGATTGAGTTAAGAACTCCTGACAAACCCGGTTGTGGGAAGTTCAGAACCGCGGTATTTCAAGCGATTCTGAACTGACGCAGAGGTGTTGTCAGCGTTTACAAGCCAGGTCCATCGTAGCAGGGGCAGAAGCCGGGGAGGAAGGGATTACACTTCAGTACGGTACCGCCCGCGATTAGAATTTGAGGGCAAATTTGCGGCAGCATTCAAATGACGGCGGCCCCCGGGAAAGCGGAGGGCCGTTCGTGGGTGAGGTGTACTTCAGATGTCTCTATCGCCGGCGTCGACAGCTCCCCTGACGGCAGAAGGGTACAGCAGTCTCTGTGTGATCGAAACGGCAAGACTGCGCATCCGGCAGCTGAACCCCGCTGACCGCCCAAAACTTATTGAATTATTCACATCTCTTGATGTCATGCGCTACTCACGCACCGGTCCCCTGGCGCCCCGGCAGGTGACCCCCATCTTTAACACAATTCTCGAGTCCTATCAGCGATCTCCCCTGGCGTTGTGGGTCGTCGTCGAGAAAAAGGGTCGGCGGACGATCGGTCTCTGTGGGTTTATGCCAGGGAAGACGGGGGAATCGCACGAGCAGGAACTGGCCTATCGGTTTCTGCCAGAGGCTTGGGGACGCGGTTTCGGAACCGAGGCTGCGGCCGCTTGCCTTGATCTGGCTTTTCGTCAGCCAAGTGTCCAGCGAGTGATTGCCCACATCGAACCAGCGAATTTTGCTTCCAGACGTGTCGCAGAAAAGATCGGCCTGGAATTCTGCGGCCTCGCATGGCTGGACAGTTTTTGTGTCGAAAAATATGCGCTCTGCCGCTGAACACGATCTGCCAGACAGCGCCCTAAAAACTGCGGATTTCGCCTCAATGCTTCGCAGTCGCAGCAGTTCCGGGGCCCCTGGATCGAGTCGATCGCTGGCATTCTGCCCGGTGGGTGTCAAGGTAATCTGAGGCTGAAAATCCAGCGTCTGGCGAATTTCAAGACAGTCTTTCTTTACCCATGCTCCCCAGCCTTACTCACCGATCGGTAAGAATCTAAAGATTTATTAAAGTTTTATCTTGACACTTTGTTTATAATTTTCGTAATGTCAAAGACGCAAGGCGCGGATGACCCGACAAAACGTACAACACTGGACGTATCGGGGTCTTGTTATGTGTTCAGTTGCATAACCAGATTTTTTCATTCGCTAGCTGGATTTCGCGACCAGACTTATCCAGTCTGTGCAAATCACAGTGAAAACCGCCAGCGTCCATGCTCATTAGCGAAGCTAGTCAAACTTCGCCGGACGTATGTTCCTTAGCGATGAGGG
>CAZQUW010000058.1:0-13049 GCA_964596215.1 uncultured Planctomicrobium sp.
CGCAACGCCTGGAACACCCGAATGACGGGGTCGCGACGTGCTTGCACAGAAATGGACGCAGGCAATGCGGACTGCACAATCTCTGACAGATCTTGTGCGGTTCGAATAGGTTTGACAGGTTCTTGTTGAACAATCCGCTCGGCGATCTTCCGGGCGAATGGTTCCTCTCCGTAGTTGTCTAATATTTCGTGAAGTTCCGCTAGATCAATTTTTTGCAACCATTTCCACGCAGGTTCACCCTGCGTGGTATCGAAACGCAGATCCAGCGGTCCGGGCGCCTGAAAGCTGAAACCACGGTCATCGGCAGCCAGTTGATCCGAAGACAATCCGATATCCAGCAAGATCCGATCTACCCGATCAATTCCCAGGTCATCCAGTACATTCCGCATCTGAGCATAGCTGGCGTGCACCAGCTGGCAGTTCGGGGCATCCAGATTCTTTGCAGCCCATCCCAGCATGTAGGGATCCCGATCGAGCCCCACCAGACGACCCGTCGGCCCGATTCGCTTCAAGATGTGGGAACTGTGCCCGCCCGCACCGACGGTTCCGTCGACTACGGTCATGCCAGGCTGCAGATCGAGATGCTGCAGGACCTCACGCAGTAAGACGGGAATATGAACGGCTTTCGGTGCGCGTTCAGGAAGACCAGTGGGTTCATTCATTGAGGTGATTGTCTGACGAATGTTAATCGGAAGGAAAAGTAACCCAGGCCATAGCCCAGGAATCCGTGACGCTGGCGTCGTGGTTACTGCTTACAGGAATTCTTCATTTCCTGCATTCTATGATCAGCCAGGCTTCACTCTGACCGAACTTGCGGTACCAGCTGCTGGGCGGCACACTTGAGACCGTATTTTTAGCGAAGGACCTGTAAATCAATTCGGCATTGTAACCACTGGACCGCCACCGAGCTTACGCCGCCATTGTTTACCTAACCCGTAAATTCGACGTGATTTCATGGTACAATTGGATTGGATTACCCCGAAGGCGTGGCAGTTACAGCCCGCACAAGTGCGACGCAGCGACTGCTGGCCGATTTTCTTGAGCTCGCGGAACGATCTTAAAGACACGGCCCGGCGAGCTCGTCGTGGCGGTGGCGGCTGCGTGCCGTCTACAGTTGAACGAGAAATCCAGACTCCGACAGACCAGTGGCAAAGGTATTTCGAATGGCTTCCGTGTTGCGACGCGTGCTGGCGGTATGGCTGGTGGGGAGCATATTTTGCGGCGCCGCGGCGCCGGTTTGGGCTCAAGAAGCGGCTGCTGACGCCGCACAACCGACCGCAGACGACGGCGCAGCCGCCAAGCCTCCCGTCGACTCTCCACTGGTAATCGAACCCAAAACGCCGGAAGAGATCTTCGAAGCGATCGTGCTGATGGTCGACTTGGTGCGTCCGGATATCGCCAAACTCTACCTCCAGAAGTTCATGGAAACCGATCCGGCCGACGAACTGCTGCTGGCATTACGTGAAAAATACGGGCCCGGGGTATTCCTGAAGCTTTCGAACATCAAAGAACTGCAACCCCTGTCGATCGACTTACTCAATCGAAACAACGCGGCCTTCTCGCGATTTGCCCGTGACCCCGCCCGGTTAGATGAATTGCTGAAGGATCTGGTCAGCGGTACCGGAGCTCAAAAAACGACCGCACAGTTTCAAATGCGTACGGCAGGCGTACATGTTGTGCCGGCCCTGATCAGCGCAATAGGCAATCCAGACTACGCCGAGTCCCAAAACACACTGGTAGAGATGTTGGCGATCATCGGGGAGAGTGCGGTACCGCCTCTCGAAGCCGCATTGACGTCGTCCAATCCCCGCGTTCGACAAGCTGCGATCCAGTGCCTTGGCCTGATTCGGGAGCCTGCCGCTATTCCCCACTTGCTGCGATTTGCTGGCCAGGCTGAACCGTCGGAAGAAAAAGCCTCGGCCTCGAAGGCGATTGCCACGATCCTCGGAAATCCCAGCATTTCTGCTGCCGAAAGCAGCGGAGTTGCGACGCGTCTGCTGACACAGGCCCGGGACTACTTTAACTCCAAAATTGAGTACGTCCCCGATACCGACAAACTGGTCACCACCTGGGTCTGGAGCGATCAGCTGGGTACCGTCCAGGAACGTCGTGTAACGCCTGCGGAGGCGTCGTTGCATGATGGCTTGTTTTTCGCGAAAGCGGCACTGGATGTCGCCCCGGAACGCCTGGACGTGCAAACGTCGTATCTGACAATGTTGCTTGCCCAGGAGGCCCGAATCACGGGCATCGGCCAACCCCTCACGAGCGGGCCGGGCACTGTCCACGACCTCGGTGCATCGCTGGGACCAGATGTGGTTTCCCGTTCGCTGGAAGAGGCCCTGGAGTGGAGACAAACCCCCGCCGCCCTGGCCGCACTGCAAATTCTGTCCAGGATTGGCAACGTGCAGTTGGTACGAAATGTTTCCGGAAAGCAGTCGGCTCTGCAGCGAGCATTGAATTACCCCAATCGACGCATCCAATTTGCCGCCGTTCAGACCATTGTGGCGCTTGATCCCGCCGCGCGATATCCGGGAACGGAACGCGTTATTGCGGTGCTCGGTAAATCCCTGACGCAGGCCGAAGCCACGCAGCCACGCGGGCTGGTTTTGGACTCTGTAATCGAACGCGGACAAACCCTGACCGGATTCCTCAGCACAATGGGCTACGAACCGATCCTGGTACGAACTGGCAAAGATGGATTTAAGACGGCAGCCACAGAGCAGGAAGTCGACCTGGCATTGATCGATGCCAACATTCAGCGATGGGCCCTGTCAGAAACCGTCGCCAACTTTAAGGCCGACCCGCGGACGAAAGACCTGCCGATTGTGATTTATGGATCGTCGCTCAACGAGCGGAATGTCCGTGTTCAAACGCAACAATATCGCAACGTCCATTTCATTCAGGAACCGAGCGCCGCAGAAGACTTGAAGGAACAAGTTACCCGTTTCCTTGACGAGCAGGCCGAAGCACCTTTAACGGCTGAAGAGCGGTCATCCAAAGCTCTCATGGCAGCGGAATTGCTGTCCTTCCTGTCCTCAGGACAACGCCGAATTCTGTACAACCTGACTCCCATTGAACCTCAATTGCTGACGGCGGTCGAGAATACCCAACTCGCCGTCTTGTTGCTGCCAGTGGTCGGATCCCTGCCTACCCAGCCAGCACAGTCGCGCATCGCCAGCCTGGTCGGGGACGATGGCTTCCCCGTTGATGTCCGTGTGGCAGCTGCCCGTGAACTGACACGTCACACGCGACAGTATGGATTGCTGATCTCTCCCGAACAGGTGCAGGCCCTGCATCAGGTGTGGTACCAATCATCGAACGGCCCTCTGCATGCCGAACTGTCGTCGATGATGGGTTTGCTGAAACCGAATTCCGCATTGATCGGCGAGCGCTTGCGTGGCGCGACGATTAATCAAGCGCCGGCGCCTCAACCCGCCATGCCGTAGTCTTTGATCGCGGTATCAGGAAATAGATGCAGGGACCTCAGGCCCGATCACTCAAGGCTACGATCTCACGCATATAGTCCAGGACACCCTGACTGTCGACTTCCAACATCACATCGATATTGGGTTGAGCCCGCGAGAACCGGCGGCGGTCAGCGACCGTCGCACCCCACGTCAGCCGGCCTTCAGTTTCGATATCAATAGCCATTGGCTCGCTCCGAAACAAATCGGGACGCGCAATCGCGGCCAGAGCCACAACATCGCGTGGCAGAATACCCTCCATACCCAGGCAGTGGTGATATGCTCGAAATGCAAACGGCATGAGGCGTTGGAGAAACTTGACCGAAGTCGAATCCCGATCCCCCAACACCCGTTCGAATTGATCAATTGTCAGTTCGACACGGTCGGTCACATCGAGAGGAACCAGCGTCTTCGTCGCTGGGGATCGCAGCACGCGGCGGGCGGCTTCCGGATCACGAAAGACATTCTGCTCGGCCAGCGGAGTGGCATCCCCGCCAACGCTGATCGCCCCTCCCAGGCAAACCAGCCCGCCCAACAACGGCATAAACTCTGGCATCCGCTCGATCGCCGCGGCAACATTCGTCAGTGGCCCCAGGGTGAGCAGCGTGATCGAATTCGGGTATTGCTTAACGAGATCTGTCAACACTTTCGGCGACTCATGAGCTCGATGGAGTTCGGCGATCAGCATCTCGCAATCGCCGAGTCCGCTGGGGCCATTCAACTTGGCCAGATGATCGAGGGCCGATAACGGGTGGTCTCGCCCCTCAATTTCAATCGCACTGCCAACGCGCGGCAATTTCGGCGGATCCAGCTGCGCGAGAATTCCGTGGAGGTTCCGGGTCGCATCCTTGGCCGAGACGCAACCCGCTACGGCAGTGACTGCCAGCAGATCTACTTCCGGATCGAGCAAGGCGAGCAAGATCGCCAACGCGTCACCAATTCCCGGATCGGCGTCGATAATCAGTTTTCGCTGAGTCATTGATGAGACTCCTTCCACAGCCGGCGTACGATTTTCGTGCTCCACTGCCCAAGATCAAAGGTCAGGCTACGGAACCGGCCGTTCGACGACTTCCCTGGTTTCGGATTTCATTAAAGCTGACTCGCCCAAGCCGTTCGAGCAATCTGCACGTCCGGCAGGATGAATGACGATGGAGGATGGCGCGGTCACCCGCCGAGCCCCCTGATTGATGCTAGATCGCTATCGTTGATTGTACCGCATGATGATATGCGGTCAAATCGGCCCTCCGCCCGGTTGACTCTTCTCCCGGCAGATGCCATCCTGCCTGTGTGGCCCGACGCACGTGGGGTCGAGCGCCGTCCATCCTACTCGCCTCGCCAGATTAAGGCTCGCCATTTATGCAGGAAGTCATCGAACATGCTCTGCACCGGTTGATCGATCAACACGATCTGACCGTTGATCAAATGCGAGCCGTGATCTCCACAATCATGCAGGGCAATTCGAGTGAAGTCGAGATTGCCGCACTGCTAACTGCATTACGAGTCAAAGGGGAATCCGTCGCCGAGATCGCAGGTGCGGCCCAGGCGATGGTCGACCATGCAACTCCGATCGAAACTCAGAGAACGGGCCTGCTGGACACCTGCGGCACTGGCGGCGATCAGCTGCACACGTTCAACATCAGCACGACCACGGCCTTCGTCGTGGCAGCGACGGGCGTCCCCGTGGCCAAACATGGAAACCGTAGCGTCTCCAGCACCAGCGGTGCGGCAGATGTGCTGGAGGCCCTGGGAGTCAACATTCAGCTTACCCCCCAGCGGGTGGGGCAGTGTGTGCGTGAGATCGGCCTGGGATTCTGCTTCGCGCCACTGCTGCACGGAGCGATGAAGCATGTCGGGCCGATCCGGAAACAATTGAAATTCCGGACCATTTTCAATCTATTAGGCCCATTGACCAATCCCGCCCGAGCCGAGTTTCAACTGATCGGAACTGGACGAGTCGAAAATGCAGAGAAACTGGCTCAAGCCCTGACACTGCTCAATCGCCAGCATGCCTGTGTGGTCTGCGGGGCAGGTCAACTGGATGAAGTCGCGTTGTGGGGGACAACGTCGGCATTTGAAGTCCGTCAACAGACAGTAACCCCCCATACATGGACGGCAGCCGACTTCGGATTACCCGAATGCCATCCGGATCAGCTGCGAGTAACCTCACCGCAGCAAAGCGCTGACGTGGTCCGCGGAATACTCAACGGGGTCCCCGGTCCCGCCCGCGATATCGTCATCGCCAATTCCGCCGCGGCATTGTGGGTGGCAGAACGAGCCCCCGATCTCCGCTCCGCCGCCCAACAAGCGGCCACAGCGATTGATACGGGCGCCGCACGGGTCGTCCTGCAGCGATTGATTGAGATGTCTAATCAACCTGGCTGAGAACTCGCGCGACCTACTGCTTGAGATGCCCCGTGATTCATTTCACCATTCAGAAACTGCTCGCGGGCAATTCTAAGAATATCCCGCGATCATTCAGCTTGCGGCTTGGGCTTTGATTGTCGCTTGGCCTTGGACACTTTTGCCTCTGCTGGCGGTACAACCGGGAGGCTCGATTCCGATTTCTTTCGCTTTAGCTTTTGTGTTTCCGTAGATTTGGTCTCACTGGCGACAGAAGCCGTATCCATCCAGGCCGGGCTTCGCTTTTCTCGAAATGCCGAAATCCCAGCCACAGGTTCGCCTGACGCATAACACGCACCAAACTGCCGGGCCTCGCGAGCGAGAGCTTTCTTAAAGCCTGATCGCGTGAGCTGTGAAATTAACCGCTTAGCCCGCTTGAGCGCCTGCGGCCCACGAGTCAGCAGTTGCCCCACCAGGCGATCCACTCCCTGTCCAAGTTCCTCATCAGGAAACACTTGATCGATGAGTCCGATCCCATGTGCGGCGTCAGCAGTCAAAAGCTCGGCCGTAAGTATGATCCGCCGGGCAACCGACGCCCCCAGAAGCAGCGAACTTCGAACAGTCCCTCCCCAACCGGGAATCACTCCCAGCGAGGTCTCCGGCAAGCCAATCCGCGCTCCTATGGCTGCGAGCCGAAAATCGCAGGCCAGGGCCAATTCGCAGCCCCCGCCGACGCACGCCGCCTGGATGGCACAGATCGTTACCGGTCGCAGAGCCGCGATCTGATTCATCAGTTCCTGCCCCACCTCAGCAAAAGTCTGGGCGGAACTCTGCTGCAAACCCTGCAGTTCAGCGAGATCTGCCCCTGCCAGGAAGGTACGTCCGCGTGCTTCGAAAATCACCACGCGACATTCTGGATCGAGATCCAGTTTACCAATGATTTGACCTAGTAAGGCTCGAGTGTCGGCCGAGAGAATATGAATTTCATTGGAGGCCTCGAACCGGATGCGTGCGACGGGGCCAGCTTGATCGAGGATTACATTCGTAGGCATGAGGGAAGTCCCGGCAACGTTGAGTTTGACAATCCCCCCATCTTACCAAATATGGCAATCAATGCGATGGAGTGGATGCCTTCTCCGTTCAGTCTGTAGTGTAAAGACTTCATGCCTGAGCAATTCGTCACCATATTCCTATACAAAAAAACTCCACCCGGTTGGGTGGAGTTTGCGAATTTCAGTGTCGTCCACATGTGATCGACCACATATTGATAAGAAGGCGAGATTATTCTTCCTTCTTTTCCTCAGTCTTTTCTTCCGCTTCAGGTTTCTCCTGCGCGGGTGCAGCCGAGTCCGTAGCGGGCTTTTCACCCGACAACGCGTTACGGGCGTCGAACGTCTTCCGCAGCCGTGAAATCGGATACATTTGAACGAGCTTGCCGTTATAAACCAGGCGACCTTTGTCGTCCTTGGATAACTTCAGCTTGACTTCTTCGGTAGCCAGATCGGCATACAAAGCCGCGAAGGTTTCAGGGTCAACACCGCGGCCGGTTTCGAGATCTTCGACGGCATTCAAGCCACCGCTCAGGACTCCGAACGAATTCATCGTTTTCGTGGCAGAAATGTAGAGTGATTCGGTTTCCAGCGCTTCGCGGGCCACCTTCAGGGCTTCAAAGGCGGCTGTAATTTTCTTCTGCGTGTCTTCACTCGCCGCACCGGGTTGGACTGCGGCTGCAGGGGCATCTTGCGCATCGTTCTGTGCCCAGACCGCGACAGACCCCGAAATCCCAGTGGCTCCCAGGACATAGCCCAAGCCGATGAAACCGAACGCCGCCATCCACTGCGACCATTTCCGCATGCCAATCTCCTGCCAAAAAACGACCTGAATATGTGAGAGCGGTTCCATACCAACTAATCCGCTTCGCTCATCTCCCATTGCTCGCAAATCAATCCAGAACGACCCGTCCCGCAATTCACTTTGCGCTCACATGTTGGCGACGATGGCAGACTCCTGCAAGATCAGTCTGCCGTTTTCTGTCGCCACAGTTTGCCCCTGGTATCCCATGAGTCGATATTTGTGGCACCAGAAAACACCGAAATAAGAGTCGGAATAGACTTGAGAACACCGCACGTCCCGAAAACAATAACGGCCCGGCTACTGCTTCCAGTACCCGGGCCGTCCATCAATTGAAAGCAAGCTCAAACTTACTCGGCAGCGGCAATTGGAGCGCCACTGCTCTTCTTGCAAACTTCGATCGGCAGGCCTTCGGTCGATGTCGTTTCCGAATCGATGTCCGACGGGGCGGGTTCGTCCTCGTAAGTCGCGCTGTCGAGCACAATGTCGATCGCCTTCCGCTCAAGAATCTGGGCGGCGAGGTTTTCCATCAGCCCCTGCTTCTCCAGGCGAGCCCGAATGCGGCGGGGATTTTCTCCCCGCTGCATGGCCATCATGTAAATTTCCGTCTCCATGTCCTCGGGGGTCACATCGAGCTTCTCGTCGGTCGCGATTTTGTCGAGAACGAAGTGCTCTTTGAGCGCCTTGCGGGTATTAGAGATCGCATTCTGGCGCAGCTCATTTTCGCGAGCACGAATGGCTTCCGGAGAGTATCCGGCTTGTTCCATTTCGAGCAATTCGCGACGCATCGCGTTTTCCACCTGACGGCGAACCAGCGATTCGGGCAGATCCCAGTCCGCTGATTCCGTGATCTTCTCAAGCACTTGGGTACGGGCTGATTGACGCTGCGTGTACTTCAACTGACGTTCCAGTGTCTCGCGGATCGAGCTACGCAGCCCGTCTTCCGATTCAGCACCAAACATCGACAACAACGATTCATCCAAATTCGCATTGCCGCGAGACAGCACTTCGAGGACTTCGAACGCAATCTGGACTTTTTCACCACGCATTTCCACATCAGCGGCTTCGAGAGACACAGTGGCTTCGCCGACTCGCTTGTCTCCAGGAACAGCCCCCGCCAACAATTCGTCGAAGCTCTTCAACTCGGCATCAGCCAGTGCGAGGGTCGGCTTCAGCGTAATTTGACGGTCGGTATAGCGTCCCAGCATCTCGCCCTTGTACTCAATGACAATGTCGGCACGGACCGCATCACCGCTGGCTGCGGGACGATCAACAGTGCTCAATTCGCCGAACGAGCTCAGCAAACGCTTCAGGTAGGCGTCAACGTCTTCGTCGCCGAATGTCCGGACTGGCCGCTTAATCGTCAGTCCACGGTAGGTAGGCAAATCGAATTCAGGACGCACTTCAACGTTAAACTCATATTCGAAATCTCCCGTCTCAGGGAGAATCAAATCGGCGACGGCCAGATCGGGCTCGTTGATGGCGTCGAGATCGTGTTCAGCGGCCAATTGCTCGAGGCTGTCAACCAGAATCTGCTGACGGACGTGGTCGGACACATCCTTCTTAAACCGCTTCTCCACCAGCTTGCGGGGCACATGGCCCGCGCGGAAACCGGGGACTGCGGCATTCTTTACGAGGTCCTTCAAAGCAGCTTCGTAGTAGAAGTCGAGATCCTTACGGGGCACCTTGACTGCAACGTGTCGCTTGCAGGGACCAGTCTTTTCGACCTTCACTTCGAGCGACAACTTATAAGCTGTCTGATCGGTGGGGGTGTTGACTGCTGTGGTCGAATCGACGGTAACCGAGGTCGAACCGCCACCAAACGAGGCTTGCGTATTGCTCATCATTCACTCTTCCAGGGAGTTCTCGCGACTGGAGTAAGCCGACTTGCCGCCTGGACCCAATACGCAAAGACGCATCAGGTGGCACCAAGCCCACTCGCAGTACACGAACTCACCAAAACCAGGTTGGGGATTGCCCCCGTGTGCCACAACGCTGTGGCGTAAAAAGCAAAAAGGCGTCCGCGGCTGGTATTACTTGACCACCCAGGACGCCTCATTGTACTAAGCTAGTTTTTTACTGCTAGTTTTTTTGCTCTGCGTCATCATTACAGAGCGAACGTCGACAGAGAACTCGGAACGACTGTTAGTCGACCTCAAAACCGAATGGCACTCGGCCAACCGGTAACGTTCACTGTCAACAAAATAGAGCGGGTGATGGGGATCGAACCCACGACAACCACGTTGGCAACGTGGTACTCTACCACTGAGTTACACCCGCTTGGTGGACCTGATTTTCATTGCCTGAACTAAATCAGTTGCATTGAAACTGCAGATCAAATTGTCGACGGCGGAATCTATCGCACAACTCCTGAAAGATCAAGCGAGTTACCTGCGACGCTGTGAAATTTCGGCCAGTCGACCCACGAAACTTGAACAACGAGGAGTATTGTAGAGCATCCTCGGGAGAATTCAAGGCACTATTTACTCGACCTAAAAGTTGGAACTACCGTTAAGACCGGACCTTACGTCGTCGATCTTGCGGCGGGTGTTTTTTTACCCAGAGTCGGTTTGTTGCCCGCCGGCGGATGCCTAAACCATTCATCAAAGCAGAGTTATGTTTTATTGGCCGACAGCCGATCGTGAAGGGAACAACGCGGGGGAATTTGCCAATACTTGAGGCTTCCGATTTCGTGCCTTCGTCTCCGCCAGATTTCAGGTGTCATGACCAGTCCGCAACCAACTCGAATTGCCTTCTGCATCACAGATTTAGATCCGGGAGGCGCGGAGCGTGCGCTGGTGCAATTGGTCATGCGCCTGGATCGTCGTCGCTTCGCCCCCCGTGTGATCTGCCTGTCACGCCCTGGCGAGCTGGTTCAAACGCTGCTTGCAGCGGAGATCCCGGTCGACTGCCTGAATGCACGTCAGCGATGGGACGTCACCGTGGCGGGGAGGCTGTACCGACAACTTCGCAGATTCCGGCCTGAATTGCTCCAAACCTTTTTGTATCACGCCAACCTGGCAGGACGAATCGCCGGGTGGCTGGCTGGCGTACCTCATGTGATTTCCGGCATCAGGGTGGCCGAGCGTCGACGTAATGCCTATTTGCTATTCGATCGCCTGACGGAGTGGATGGTCGAGAAGCACGTTTGTGTCAGCGCGGCCGTCCGCGAGCATTCTCGCGTTTCCGGACGACTGAGCGCGACGAAGTTGTGCGTCATTCCCAATGGTGTCGACTTCGACCGATTCGCATCTGCCGTACCGCTTGATCTCCGACAGTGGAACATCGAACCGGACGATCAAGTGTGGTTGACTGTCGGTCGACTCGATCCGCAAAAGGGACCTTGGGACTTATTGCACGCCGTGGAGAAGTTGCATTCCACACATCCCCGACTCAAACTTCTCTGGGCTGGCCGCGGACCGTTGCAAGCGGAGATGCAGCACTGGATCGACTGCCGTGGTCTGCAACATACGATTCAACTTATTGGCTGGCAGGAAAATATTCCCGGCCTCTTGAAGGCCGCACATGGGTTCGTACTGGCATCGCATTGGGAAGGCATGCCCAATGTCATCCTGGAGGCTCTGGCAGCCGGATTGCCCGTCATTTCGACGGATGTTGAAGGAGTCGCCGAGATCATCGATGACGACGTCACCGGCTGGATCGTTAAAGCTGGAGATGATTTTTCCAACCGTTGGGATGCCGTGCTTCAAGATTCGGCAAGGGCCAAATGCATTGCCGCAGCCGGCCAACAACGCGTCTGCGAAAAGTTTTCCTGGGACGGCATGGCTCGCCAATATATGGACCTCTATGACGAGCTACTGCGACGCAACATGAAATCTTAATTTTCAGGGAACCACGAGATTCAACTGCCGGGTTTTCGCGTCGTACAAGTAGAGATGCCGACCGGGAAACGATTGAGCGATGCCCTGCAAAGCATCATCAGGCAGCTCTTCACGAACATACCGCCCGATCAATATCGGCGAGTTCAACTGTGGATCATTGGTCACGAAATCCATGTGACGGTCGGCAGGATCCGGAATCACCAGCACCAACGCCGGCAATTCTTTGATCCCCGTTTTCAATTGTTGACGGAAGGCTCCATAGATGCGGCGCGGGAAGCGGATCTCGGCAATACCATTGTGTATTGCCGGCAACCAGAAGGGCGGACAGGCGACATAGTTTGTCACGACTCCGACCGACAACAGAGCCCCCAACCAGACAATCAGCCAGGGGCGGTCGGCCACTTGCCACGTGCGTATTAAGGCTCCCGCAGAACCGGCGACCAGCAATAACCACAGCAACGATGACTCGAAAACATAGTGCCAGTGCATGATGCCATCAAACCAGTACGGCACATGAATCACATGCAGCGATACGATCGCGCCCGCAATGAGCTTCCAGGCTGCGTGCTGGTTCCCATACATGCCGAGTGCAGCCAAACAGATCCAGGCGAGGGGAACAATTCCCAACGTCCAGCGCCAGCTTGCCACGAGTCGATAGCCAACATTTTTCAACGCCAGTTCGGGGTTCAGATTTTCGGCCCAGGCATCATAATTCCGAGTGACGATCGGCAGTTCCCGCGGTCCTTGGCGCTTGGCACCGCGCACGGCGTTATTGAATCCATAGACGTGCCGCGGTGTGTAATGGTCCGTATACAGCTGATAGGGCGACTGCCACCAATGTCCGGTAATGGCCGAATTGTAGGCCACCATCAATCCCCAACCCGCTACCAGCGGCCCTCCCAGCAACAACGCGCCGCGCAAGCGGCGGGCGATTGTCGAATCTGTGGCCGTCACCAACCACCATCCAAACCAGAGCCCGAATGGTAATCCGACACCCGCAGCGGTGGCCGGGCGACAGATCATTGCGAAGGACAACCCGCAACCAGCCAATAGCAGCCACCCACCGCGTCGGACGCTCATCCAGCGAATGAACCCAAACAGGAATAGTGCCAACCCCAACAGTGTGGGGTGGTGCGCCAACAGCAAATTGCTGAAGAGTGCCAGTCCTGGCGACAGTGCCGTTAAGGTGCCCGCCAGCACTCCGACCCCGGTACCGCTTAACTCGCGGCCCGTCCAGAAGATTAATATGGCAGTCAATGCACCGGCCAGCCATTGCCCCCAATAGGGATGCCCCAGCGCGACCCACGGCATCAACCAGAGACCTGTCCCCGGGTAATAACGACTGGCAAACTGCCCCAGATTGAGAACGTGCAGTTGATCAAACAGCTCTGAGTACGATGCGTGACTGGGTACCGAGAACCGCCCGGCTAATAAAGTCTTCGCTTGAAACAGATAACTATATTCATCATGGAACGCGGGGGGCAGATCGCCCAATGATCTGCTCACCTGCCAGCTCATCGACAATGACATTCCGCCGATCGCCAGGGCGAGA
>CAZQUW010000058.1:13149-14663 GCA_964596215.1 uncultured Planctomicrobium sp.
CCAGCAGCCAGCAGAATACCCACCAGATGACGCGCAGGGATGGCCATTTTGCTGGTGCTGGCATGGTTAACACAACAGGGCGATCGTGGCCCGAATTTTTCTGGCCGAGTAATTCATAGTCTTCGGTCAGTCAACTCGGGTCTCTCAAAGTTGGGACTCGGTGAGCCACAGCGTGACTACCGCGGCTTGCCGAGCGTGATCTTCAATTTGACCTCTTGTTCGCCACGGGCGGCTGTCACTTCAATGACGTCGCCAGCTGCAAACTTCCGCAGGGCGAGATCAAAGTCCTCCAGGTTACCGATCTTCGTCTGATTAATCTGAATGATGCGATCTCCAGCCTTCAGCCCACCCTTTTCCGCCGGACTGCCAGGCCCCACGCCCGCCAGAGCATATCCGGGCTTGTCTGTGCCAAAGTCAGGAATACTTCCAAAGTATGGCCGGCTCCCCTCACGCAGAGGATTTGCCGTGCTGGTGATCGCGACATACTCCGGCTTCTTGGGGTTATTGACGGTATCCAACGCCACCTCTTCAATAAAGTCGGTCACCTTTTCGATACCGGGAACGTTGATCTTCTCCCAGTCATCCGAAGGGCGGTGATAGTCGGGATGATTGCCGGTAAAGAAATGCAGTACTGGTATTTTCTTGGCATAGAAGGAAGACTGGTCACTCGGACCAAATCCTTCGGGCTTCTTGGTCAACTCAAATCCGGCCGCTTTTCCGAGCTTGTCCAGCAGTTCATTCCAATGGGGCGACGTCCCCGTTCCGAATACCGTGAGCTTGTTATCAACCAGGCGCCCGACCATATCCATGTTCAACATGGCTACTGTCTTTTCCAAGGGGAAGATTGGTTCCTGGCAATATCTGGCCGAACCGATGAGCCCCGACTCTTCCGCAGTGAAGGCGATAAACACGATTCGCCGAGCTGGTTTCTGGGGTCGCGCGGCCAGACGCCGGGCGAGTTCCAGCAGAGATGCCGTACCCGACGCGTTGTCGTCGGCACCGTTATGGATATCAGTCGAACCAGGCGACAACGAATCACGACCGCCGCGGCCCACATGATCATAGTGAGCACCGATCACCACGGTTTCATCTGCCAGCGGACCGCTCCCTTCCAGAACTCCAATCACATTTTTAACGACGGCTTTGACGCGTTCAATCTGAAATTCACCGCTGACAGTCCAACCTGCCAGAGGGGCACTCTGGGGTTTCAGTTCTTTGTCGATCTCTTTTTCGATCTCGGTCAGCGTTTTCTTCAAGGCGGCCTGCAGAACCTGATCCGCTATTTTGCGGGTAATATGAGCGAGCGGAATTTCACGGGCCGATTCTGATCCACCGTACCCAAACTTCATAAGTTTATCGGGAGCCCCCGCCGCCAGCTCTGTTTTGGTTTCCTTGAAACGAACAATTTCCTTGGACAATGCCTGCCGGGCCGCAGTCACCTTCTCGGCCTCACCGGTCGGAGTGTCTTCCAAGGCCTCTGCGGCTTCCGCGACGATTGCGGCTTGCTTCGTCAC
>CAZQUW010000058.1:14763-27578 GCA_964596215.1 uncultured Planctomicrobium sp.
CCCCCCGCACCAATCGACAAGGGAATAAAATCGACTTCCGGTTTGAGGTCCAGCTTCAAACCATCCGGCCCCTGGATCGTCAGTGAATTAGGAGACCCCAGCTTCGCTGCGGTCGTCATGTCAAAGGGCTGAAAGGCCCCACCTTTCACGGCCTTGACATTCAGCCCCACCTTCTCAAAGGCAGTGCGAACATGCTCCGCGGCCAGATCCAGACCTTTCAGCCCGACACCCCGGCCCTCGAGTTCATCGGACGCGAGATATTTGACGTCCTCCAGCAGTCGGCGTTCAGAATCGGCCGCAGTATCGCCCGCGATCACGGGCATCCAGCTGGCGGCCAGCAGCAGACCAGTACAAACTCCCACAACCCGGCGGGCCGCACGTGACATGCTCATCGCAGAACGTCCTTCCTTAGCACTCGGTGATCCGGTAATCGATGGAGGCAGCAAACTGATGGAGTTATTCAGGCAGGTTATTACTTAACCGGGGCGAAAGCAGCGCCAGGCCCGATTCTAACGAAAGTCGAATGCTGAACGCCACCTACGCTGCATCCGTCGCCAGCAACATCTCTAAGTACGAACGCGGCTCGGGAACCGTGAGCTGTAACTCGGCGGCCAGCGACAGAATTGTCTGCTGGGCGACAGTCTTATCGCCCTCATTCGCCATGGTCTCGATTTCGAGGAACTCTCCGAGTCCCTCGACGCGATCCAGGCAGATTTCCAGATCGCGATCCTTCCAACGCAGGTGCAGCAATTGCCGTGACTTCTTGACCTGCCGCACGCGACGGAAACCTAATTGCTCCCAGATCTGGGCCAACTGCTCTGCGGCCGCCGTCCCGGATTGAAAGGTCAGCTCAGATTCATGCCGCGTTTTTGTGGCCTTATCAATGACTGGTCCCTTAAAGGTGATCCGGTTCTCGTCGCCGATGCTGCGAATTCGTAACGCCTCATCGGTCGTCGCAAAGTCGCGAACGGGATGCGCGAAGTACTGGTCGCATTGGGTTTGAACAACGCCCCGCACCGCGCCCAGTGCGTCCAGTCGGGTCAGCATCTGCCGCGCATCGCGGAGGTGAAACTTGAGTTCGACTTCGTACGTCATGGTAGTCGTTGTTCGCTCCCCCTCGAAACGCGATTGCAGCGTCGGGCTGGGACAAGATTCGAATATCGAAACTCCTGCAGCATCGCGACTGCGATAACGTGCCGCTCGCAGAGCGAGCAACGACAGCCAGCTATTCCCACTCAATCGTGCTCGGCGGCTTGGAACTCACGTCATAAACCACCCGATTCACTCCCCGCACTCCGTTCGTAATGCGAGTCGAAATCCGTTCCATGACGTCATACGGCATGTGGAACCAGTCGGCCGTCATGAAGTCGTCGGTCGTGACGGCACGGACCGCAATTACGTCCTGATAGGTCCGATCGTCCCCCATGACGCCGACCGTCTGTACGGGCAACAGGACGGCAAACGCCTGCTGAATGGCCCGGTACAACCCGGCCTTCCGCAGTTCGTCGATGACAATCGCATCAGCTTCCCGCAGCGTCGCCAGGCGATCCTCGCGGATTTCTCCCAGACATCTGACCCCAAGACCCGGGCCGGGGAAGGGATGCCGCCAGATGAGTTCATCGGGTAAACCCAATTGCTTGCCCATTTCCCGAACTTCGTCCTTGAACAGGTCTCGCAGCGGTTCGATCAATTCAAAACCGAGCTCTTCCGGCAGACCCCCGACATTGTGATGGTGCTTGATGGCCGCAGCCGGCCCGTCGGGCGCTCCACCGCTTTCAATGACGTCGGGATACAAAGTCCCCTGCGCCAGAAATTTCGCATCCTTGATCGAGACGGCTTCGGCACGAAAAACCTCGATGAATACCCGGCCGATGACCTTGCGTTTGCGCTGGGGTTCGGCAACCCCCTTGAGTTCGGACAGGAAGCGATCGCGGGCATCCACAACATGCAAATCGGTCTTAAAATGCCGGCTGAAACGCTCGCGAACTGCGTCCGATTCTCCTTTCCGCAGCATTCCGTTGTCGACGAAGATGCAGGAAAGTTGCGATCCAATCGCCCGGTAGAGCAGGGCCGCTACTACGGACGAATCGACACCACCCGACAGCCCGCAGATGACGCGATTAGCCCCCACACGTTCGCGGATCGCGGCCACTTCGCGTTCAATAAACGAGCTGATCTGCCAGGTGCCGCGGCACCCGCAAATGTGCTTCACAAAGTTCGCGAGCAGCTTGCCGCCGAACTCGGTGTGCGTGACTTCGGGATGAAACTGCAATCCAAACAAGGGCTTGGATTCATGCCGCACGGCAGCGAATGGACAAGTTTCCGTGGTGGCCAAAGAAACAAAATGCTCGCTCAGGTTCTGAACTTGGTCACCGTGGCTCATCCAGACCGTGAAGTCAGAGGGCACACCGTCGAACAGTACGGAAGGTTCTTGAACGTGACAGGCAGTCCGTCCAAATTCCCGAGAATGGCCGGGTTTTACGTCACTGCCTTGATCGGCACAGCTGACCTGCATGCCGTAGCAAATGCCGAGGATCGGAATGCCTAACTTGAAGATCTCGGGATCAGGTTGCGGCGAACCAGCACCATAGACACTGGCGGGCGAGCCAGACAGGATCAGGCCCTTCGGATTGAGCTCGCGGATCCGAGCCGCCGACAGGTTGTGGCGCACCAGCTGGCAGAACACATTCTGTTCCCGCACACGCCGGGCAATCAGTTGAGCAGTTTGCGAACCAAAATCGAGGACGAGAATCAATTCCTCATCCGGAACCACCAACGGGACAGTTTGAGACACAATCAAATCCTCAAGAACAGACCAGACCGAAGAATCGGGCATTGTATCACGGTCAGGCCGGCAGAATCAAACGGACGCGTGCGGGAGACATCTCTGAACCCACGAAAAATTCCGGCAAAAATAAAAACAGCCCGGTGGCGCGCACGCGACCGGGCTGCAAATCTTAACTGATCAGACTAAATGAACGCCGTCACGCCCGGGACTGCAACCGGCGGCATGGCGAGCGGGCCGAATTCCATGACGGCGGGAGTCAGGTTCTCTTTCGAGTTGAAGGCCTGCTCCCAAGTCAATGTCTGGCCGGTGTACGCTGACATGCGCCCCATAATGGCCATCATGGTGCTCTTGCACATGTAATCGCCATTATTGATCGGCTTGCCGTTCCGAATCGACTGGATCATTTCCATGTGCTCGGTAACGTACATTTGCCCCTTCGAACCTGTGAACTTCCAGTCTTTCTCACCCTTGATGCGGTGCTTGAAGACATCACAAGTCCCCTTCGTCCCGAAGATATGGTCAGACACATCATTCGAGCAGCCATCCATCTGGCGGCAATTGGCGAACGCTTTCACTCCGTTGGCGTATTCGTAGACCACATTGAAATGATCATAAACGTGTCCGGATTCGGCACCCTGGCGAGCTTGCCGGCCACCGGTCCCCGTGGCGCGAATCGGGGTTTCATCCTTCATCGCCCAAGCCACTTTATCGAGACTGTGAATGTGTTGCTCGACGTTAAAGTCACCGGAAGCCCACGTGAAGTGCTGCCAGTTGCGCAGCTGCCACTCCATGTCGCTCCATTCGGGCTTGCGGGGAAACTGCTTCAGAGTGCCGGTGTTATAAGTGGCCTGGATTGCCACGATGTCACCGACCCCCCCCTCGTGAATTTTCTGGAACGTGGCTCGCATGCCATGGTCATAGCGCCAGCACAAACCTGACACGACTGCCAGATTCTTCTTGGCAGCTTCCACGCAAGTCGCCATTACCGAGTGCACGCCGGGAGCATCAACGGCCACCGGCTTCTCAGCGAAGACATGCTTACCAGCGGCGATTGCCGCCTTGATGTGTTCGGGGCGGAAGGTGATCGGGGTTGCCAGGATGACGATATCGATATCGGTTCCCAACAGTTTCTTGTATGCATCCCAGCCGGTGAATTGCCGTTCTTTCGGCAGATCAACGCGGTCCTTAAACTGGCTGGCTTCCAAGTTCTTGACGCAGCTCTCCAAGCGATCGGGGAACAAATCAGCCACGCCGATCAGCTTCACATTCGGATCCGCTTCAAGAGCATTGATAGCAGCTCCGCCACCACGACCGCCGCAACCAACCAGGCCGATTTTCAAAATGTCACTGCCGCCAGCAAATGCACCGAAAGACACATTCTGCTGAGCGGCCAAAGTGCCACCTAATACAGCAGCCGTCCCGGTCTTGAGAAAATCACGACGTGAGGCCGCTGAACCGGCCGTTCGTGGTTGATCACTCATACTACGCAACTCCTCTTTCGAAATTGAAAATCTTGTAGGACCGACGAACGGGCGCATTTCGCTGTCCCGGCACCCTCATTTCTAACATCAATCGACGCTTGCGCCAAACCGGGAAGTTGTTTTGAACGTAGTTGTTCAGGCGATCTCGAGTCGTTTCGAAAGAAATATGCCCTCATATCGATACGAAATGCAAACGAGCGCAGCTCCCTGACCGTTCAAGGAGATACACTCGTATTTGCCTCATGCAGGCAGCAAGATCAACGTTGAATGGTGACAGTTGAGCCCACAGTCAGGAGGTCATAGACCTCTTCGACATCCTCGTTTCGCATGCGAACGCAGCCTGCCGATTCACTCTTGCCGATCGATTCAGGCTCGATTGTGCCGTGAATTCCAAAACTGTTGCCGATGTCGATCCAGCGTTCACCGAGAGGATTGAGCGGATCATCTGCGTCCAGCACCATACCGTCGGGACCATAGTAAGTGGGATTCTCCAGTTTCTCCCGCACCGTGAATTGACCGATAGGGGTCGAATTCATCTTTCCGGTCCCCACACGATAACGCTTCACATACTGGCCATGCAGCAGGATCGTCAGTTCGAAATCACTGATATCGACACGTGCCTCAAAAGGCCCCTGGAAGACTTTGAGTTTCTTTCCAGGACGAATTCTCTTGGCATCGACCTGATTCAGCCGGCACAGATACTGCCAGGACAGCTGGTACTTGCTGGCAATCTTCCGCAGTTGGTCGCCGGGCTGAATCTCATAGGGTGGCTGGATTTGCGTCTGTGGCGAGAAGTAAATCCGTTGCGCAACTTGGTCTAATTGATTCTGGAACAAGGGCCGCTGAGTCGGATGCTGAATGTAGGCTTCAGACAGCTTGTGATAAGCTTCTGAATCCTGCCCTTGCTCGATCAGCATTTGAATGGCATTCAAATCCAACTTGCCCGAGCCCCCATTCGAGACATTGGACGTCGTGGGACTGACAGTCGCAGTCTGGCGAGCGGGGCGTTTTCCAGAAGCGCGGGGGGGGGCATCGCCTGCCGTGAGTTGAATTTCCCGGCTCGACACACTCCCGAATCTGGGCCGCGGCGGTGCGGGAGTCGGAAATGCAGGAGCCTCATCCAAGAGATCAGATCGGTCGCTGACTGCTGCGATCGGCCGCGTTTCCTCGGGAAAAGCGGCCGTCCGAATCGAAGCCGTGTTCTGGTCGGGACTTTCCTGCTCAAAACGATCATCCAATTCTGCACTGGCGACAGTCTCGTCAGCAAACGGATTGCGATTTTGCGTGACGGAAGTTCGCCGATCGCGATTGGGCAGAAAGTTGGTGGCCGCCGGTTCTTGTTCTTCCTCAGTCACGGCCACCGTTTCACGGTAGCGGGCGTCAGGATCGGTTCCAGGGAATTCCATGGCTTCGACCGCATCGACCTGCGGAACTTCCGCGGCGGCGTGGCGGTCATTGATCTGGGCCTGATCCGGCACCTGCTTACCGAAACCGAGTTGAATCCAGGTCTTCTCGAGAGGTGCGTCGCCCCATATGCAGTACACGCCCGCAATAGAAAGTCCAACGATCAGCAACCCGCCCGTCAACCAGTTGGAGGACCGCCGTCGGCGTTTTCGAGGACGAGGTTCGGAATTATTTGGCATGGCAACTCTTCCTTGAGCGGCACCGCAGGCGGATCGATCCATTGATGGCGCGAAGCATCCCAGATCGGACTCAGGCCGTAAAGATCAGTTACAGCGGCTTTTGACGGCCCTTTCTCACGATTTAAGTCATCCCGCTCACGATTTAAGTCATCCCGGACGATGGAGATCAGACATTATGCCCAGACCGCCAAAGAGCGCAGCAGCCCGGTTGGTAAACCAACCGGGCTGCATGCTTATTCTTAAATCGCCTTGCGACCGTCCACTCGCTATTCCGGCAATGCTTTACCCTTTGTTTCGGGAGCAAACGGCAGGGCCATCAGGCCGATGATGAAGATGCCACTCATCCAGACACCGGCGTATCGCATTGGCTCCGGGTAGCCAGCGAAGACGTACTTAATCAGCGCGCCCAAGGCAAAGGGGCCCGATGCGGCCACGAATCGGCCCACGTTGTAACAGAACGATGTTCCGGTGCTTCGCAAATGGGTCGGGAACAGTTCTGGAAAGTAAATTGCATAGCCACCAAACAACGACAGCTGGCAGAAGCCCATCAGCGGAATCATCCAGAAAATCTGACTGAACTCAGTCAAATACGCGAATACCATCACTGTCGAAAAGAAAGCCATGATGAACGCCAGAGCGAACGCTGGAATGCGGCCGGTGTAGTGCGTCACATAGGTAAAGAAATAAATTCCGAAGAAGGCGCCGAGATTCAACATTACCGAGGTCATGGCGACCCAGAAACCTAACGACTTATTGATCCGCTTGAAACGGGCCGAGATGCGTGAACTGTCTTCCGTCAACGATTCTGGAGTGCTGGAAACGTCAGCTCGGCTGATATAGGCCTCGTATTCAGCTGCTGCATTCTTGGCCTTGTCACTGGCCGAGGCGGCAGAGATTGCCTTCTGGAGCACAGCAGACTTATCCAAAGTCTGCTGTTCAGCGTGTAACGCCAAAATGGCTGCGTAGACAGGCTCCGCACTCTTCGGAATCTCTAGCCCTACCTTGAGATCGAGCAATTGCGTCGGCTGCGGCCGCCCCTTACCGGCATCCGAATCGAGCCATTCCGGATGAGCAAGCAGGCCGACCACAAATTTCTGATCCTTGTCTGCCTCGCCGAGTTCCCGAGCTTCCGATTCGAAGGTCTTCCGGAACACAGAGCGGTTTAAATCGAAACTAAAGAAACCAATGCCCCACAACCCCACGACGCCAGCAAAGGCCATGAACAATCCGACAAATGCATTCTTGCGCCAGCGCGGGCTGAAAAGTTCCGTGTAAGATCCCAGCTTCTTTTTCAACTGGTCATCGTTGATCGCTTGCCATTGTTCCGGCTCTTTCAATTTACTGCGAATCAAAATCGCCAACAGTGCCGGGCCGGCTCCAATCACAAACATCCACCGCCAGGCACTGTCGACGGTCCCGGCTTCTTCCAATTCGGAAAGCACCAGGCTGATGACCGCCGCAGAAATATTGCCGACTGCGGAAAGGGCCTGCAGCAGGCCAAGTGCGAACGGTCTCGCTCGCGTGGGCATGACTTCTGCTACCAGGGAAACGCCCACGGCAAACTCACCGCCAACACCCAACCCTGTCAGGAACCGAAAGAACGAGAAACTCCAGATATCCCACGACAGGGCACTCAATCCAGTAAATGCTGAATACAGCAGGATCGTCCACATCATTGTCTTGGCCCGGCCCACGCGATCGCCCAGGATTCCGAAACCCAGGCCGCCTGCCGCCCAGCCGATCAGAAAGATGGACGTCGTGATGCCGCCGTAGAAGTCAACATCGGCCTGGGCCGGAGAAATTCCCGGTCCCGGAGCCAGCAGCTCGCGCATCGCGGGAACACGTGCGAGATTGAACAACTGCTGGTCCATCGTGTCGAACAGCCACCCCAAGGCGGCCACCATCAACACGAACCAATGGTAGCGGTTCAACTCCTTATACCACGGGCCGGTCTGTGGGGCAGAATCGGCAGGACCGGAAGTCATCTCTTCAAAACCATGCATGCGGGCACCCTCGGACTGCGAGACGGGGAATCTCCAAATGGGAAATCTTCGAAACAGTCCGTCAGTACAACCGATCAAGAACCGTTTATCAAGGAACACGGCATTTACCCGCCGGCCAGTTGAGTCAACGGAGAACTGTGATAGAATGAAATTTGTCGATATGTCCTACGCTCCACGTAGGCAACCACGATTAACAATGCCGTACTGCTCGGCCGGATGCAGTCTCAGCCAAGGATAGGCGTAAACGACAACTCGATTCCCGACTGCGGTGGGAGCCACTTCCCGCCACAGATCGAGCGGGTCGCCTGCCTGGCTGATGGACTACAATGCCTACCGACGCTCCTGCCGATATTGAATTTTCCATTCCTTTCGTGCATCGCCTCCGTTTTACTCGGGACATTCTGGGCGCGGACGAGAATGTACTGCTCGAACTGCTGGAACCTTCAGGTGAATTACCACCGCGCGTTCAATTCTGGGTCGACGAATCAATCACTCAGGCCCAGCCCGATTTGCGGCATCGTCTGCGGGCATTTGTGACGCGCCACACCGGCCGAATTACTCCGACTGGAAACATCCAGGTTTTGCCGGGTGGCGAAACGGTCAAGAACGATATCCACCTGCTGGAACGCATGCTGAAGGTATTTCATGCTGCGAGTCTTGATCGGCGAAGTTATATCGTCGTGATCGGCGGGGGAGCGGTGCTGGACGCCGTCGGATTTGCCGCCGCGATCGCTCATCGTGGAATTCGCCTGATTCGCCTGCCGACGACAACTTTGGCACAGGCCGATTCCGGCGTCGGGGTCAAGAACAGCGTCAATCTGTTTCATAAAAAGAACTGGCTGGGGACGTTCGCCGTCCCCTGGGGCATCATCAATGATTCGTCTTTGCTGAGCAGCCTGCCAGAGCGTGACTTCGTGTGCGGATTTTCAGAAGCCGTTAAAGTCACGTTACTTAAGGACGCCAGCCGGTTTAACGAACTGTGCAGCGTGGCGGCCCGCATTCGCGAACGCGACATGTCGGCCGCCGAGCCGATGATTCGGGTCTCGGCCGAGTTGCATCGAGCCCATATCACTGGTGGCGGGGACCCGTTTGAAATGCTGGAAGCCCGGCCGCTCGATTACGGCCACTGGTCGGCCCACAAGCTTGAAGTGATGAGCGATTTTCAATTGAAACATGGCGAAGCAGTCGCCATCGGGGTGGCTGTCGATACGGTCTACTCGTCGCTGATGTTTGGGCTGCCCAAGTCCGATGTGACCCGCGTCTTGCAATGCCTGGATCAATTGGGACTGGCCCTCGACCATCCCGTGCTGCACGACACGGCAACCTTGTTCGCTGGTTTGGAAGAATTCCGCCAGCACTTGGGGGGGCGCCTGACGTTGACGATGCTGGAAGAAGTTGGTCGGCCGCTGGAAGTGCATACGGTCGATTACGCCAAAATGAGTGCCGCAATCGGGCAGGTTGCAGCCTTTGCCAAAACTCAGCAGAGCGGGCGCCGGAAGCATGGAGTCCGCTGACGGCGGGCAGGACGGGCGCGTCTTTATCAGGCCGGGAGCCGGTGGCTGCCGATTTGAGAAGTGATGTGGCTGGCACACGCGAGCCGGTTGGCTTACGATGCGGGCGCGAGGTCAGTCGCTTTTCCACAGCCCCAAGTGCCGCATGCCGCCAGAGTTATCCGAGTCGTATGCCTTCTGCCGCGCATTGGCGAAACGCGCCGGGAACTTCTATTTTGCATTCTGGTCGCTCCCCGCGGATCGCTTCTGGTCGATGTGTGCCCTGTATGGTTTCACGCGCCTGGTCGACGACGCCGGAGACGATCCAACATTGCCTCTCGAACAACGCGCCCTGTTGCTGCAACAGTGGCGGCACAAGCTGACGGCCGCCCTGGCTGGTGATGCTTCAGGCCACGTTGTGCTTCCTGCATTGATCGACACGGTCCACAAACATCAGATCCCGCCAGAGTACTTGTTTGCGCTGATCGATGGGGTGGAAATGGATCTGCGGCCGGTGTCCTATGAGACGTTTCCGGAATTGACCAAGTACTGTTATCACGTCGCCGGCGTGATTGGTCTCTGTTGCATTCACATCTGGGGGTTTCAGGGTGATGCAGCGAAACCGGCGGCCGTGATCTGTGGGCAGGCATTTCAGCTCACCAACATTCTCAGGGATCTCCGCGAGGATTTTTCTAACGGACGTTGCTATCTGCCGCAGGCTGACATGGTCCGCTTTCAGTACTCGGCGGAGGACCTGGGAAGCGGCGTCAGAGACGAACGCTTTCGGCAGTTGATGGCTTTTGAAGTTGCCCGAGCGAGAGACCTCTATAAGAGTGGCAATGAACTGACCAAGTATCTGTCGCCCGTCGGAAAGCCCATTTTTGACACGATGGTCAAGCTCTATCGCGGGCTGCTCGAGGAAATCGAACGCTGCGACTACGACGTCTTCTCCCGACGAATCCGCCTCAGCACCTGGCGCAAGCTGCGTTTCGCCGCCGGTGGGATGCTGCAGCGGTTTTTGTAGCGTTATGACCGGCGTCGATTCAGAAGCGCGGGCGTCCGCCGAGCGCTTTGCTTATGACTCGGACTTGCTACAGCTTCGGTGGCTTTTGCCACAACAGCCGCAGGCCATTGAATACGACGAGCACGGTGCTTCCCTCGTGACCGAGGACACCCAGCCATAGCGGCAGACTCGCAAAGGTCGAAACGACCAGTATCAAAATGACACCGAACGCGAAGATCATGTTTTGCCGGACGCGCCGCCGAGCGACTCGGCTGATCCAGACGGCAAGCGGCAAGGCCCGCAAATCGTCCCGCATCAGGACAACGTCGGCGACTTCCAATGCAACGTCGGTCCCCGCGCCCCCCATCGCGATTCCGACCCGCGCCGCGGCCAGCGCAGGGGCATCGTTGACACCATCACCGACCATCGCGACCACATGGCCGTTCTCAGACAATCGACGCAATTCTGCCACCTTCTGATCTGGCAGCAGCCCGGCCCGGACGTCATCGGCATGAATGCTCTTAGCCACAGCCAATGCAACCCGTTCGTGGTCGCCCGACAGAATTACGACTTCCCGAATGCCCAATCGCTTCAGGGCATCAATGGTCGGGGCGGCTTCGGGCCGGGGTCGATCGGACACCGCAACGGCACCGAATAAGCCCTCAATTCCGGTCACAATCAGCAAGGTGGTCTGCCCCAGATCGCGCAACCGCTGAGCTTGCTGCAGCAACTCTGGAGGGATTGCAATTTGATGTTTCTCAAACAAGCCCTCACGACCAATTCCGATCCAGGTGCCATCAATGTGACCGTGCACACCCAGACCCGTATGACTATCGAAGTCGAATACGGGTTCGTCGGAAATTGGGATCTCTCGACGCCGAACTTCGGCCAGGAGCGGCGCGGCCAGGGGATGTTCGCTACGCCGTTCAACTGCCGCGGCCAGGCCCAGCAGCAGCGACACATCCGCTCCCGCGGGAGCCCAGACCTCAGTGACACTGGGTTTGCCCACGGTCACGGTGCCAGTCTTGTCGAAGGCAACGATATCGACGAGCCCCAGCGATTCCACGTGCGAGGCCCCTTTGAACAGCACACCGCTCAGTCCAGCGCGAGCGATCGCCGAGAGCATCACGGCCGGTGATCCCACGACGACGGCGCAGGGGGACGCCGCGACCAGAATCACCATCGAGTGATAGAACGCCCGGCTCCATTCCAAACCGAATGCGAACCGCGCCCCGAGAAACACGACAAACGCAGTGGTCAGCACTCCCATCACATAGGGGCGTTCCCAGGATTCCACGAACTGCTGCGTCGGAGTCTTCTGGGCCTGGGCTTCCTGTACCATCTGGACAATACGTTCCAGTGTGGTGTCAGCCACCGCCTTGGTCATCCGAACCAGCACACTTCCTTGTCCGTTGATAGTACTGGCAAATACATTCGCTCCGACCGGCTTGTGAATGGGCTCGCTCTCGCCGGTCAATGTGGCCTCATCCGCCCAAGTATCTCCGTCACTGACGACACCGTCGACAGAGAATCTTTCGCCGGGCCGTACGCGAACAATATCGCCGACATGCAGGGATTCCACCGGCACCAGTTGACCGTCTGCATGGCCGTCTCGAATGAGCAGTGCTTCGCGCGGACGCAGTTGAATCAGGGCCTCGATGGAGCGTGTCGTCCGATACATGGCAAACGCTTCGAGAGTTCCGCTGAGCGAGAAGAGGAACAACAGTACGAGTCCCTCTTGCCATTCGCCAATCGCGGCTGCTCCCAATGCGGCGACCATCATCAGCAGATCGACATTGAGTTCGCCGCGCAGAACGTCGGTTACGGCATTCCTGGCTGTTGCGTGTCCGCCAGCGATAAAGGCCCCCACTGTCGCCACGATCGTCGCGGTTTCCGCACCGGAAAAATGCAGTGAATTCAGTAATACGGCCAATCCGCCCAGCGCCGCACAGAACACGGTGGAAATCGCTCCCACCCAAGGTGGCTGAGCGCCGGAACTGGAGGGCGAACTTGAGCAATGACCAGCGGGTCCGTGATTACAGGGCATAGTGGATCGTCGTTCGCGGGAAAAGCCTGCATCAAAAATTTATGGCCAGGCAGAACTTGAGACGTCGTTTATGTGTCATTTCACTCGAGAATGCCAAATACAAGGAAAGGATAGTAGCGGAATGCCCAGCGGCGGGACATCGGCATCATGAAAAGTTGATAACGATTTCTCAGGCAAGCTGGCCAACTTCCTCAACTGACGCAAAAATCTATGAAATGCTCTGCTCGCTCCAGAACGACGCGATATACTCGGATAGATATCCACTACGCTGAAGATGACCTGCGCGTCATCACAGCTGGCCTAAGGGAACTGGCCATGATGAAAAATGCGGTCGGTCGTCCGATGGAAATCCTGCTGGTC
>CAZQUW010000059.1:0-10943 GCA_964596215.1 uncultured Planctomicrobium sp.
CCGTCTATAAGGCCAACTCGCCGCAATTGTTTGTGGACGTGGATCGCCAGGAGTGTCTCAGCCAGGGGGTTCAGCTGGGCGATGTCTTCAGTACCTTGCAGGCGTATCTGGGATCGCGCTACGTCAACGACTTCAATCGCTTCGGGCGTACCTGGCAGGTCGTGGTGCAGGCCGACAGCCAGTATCGCAATGAAATCAGCGACGTGAAGCGACTGGGGGTACGGAATTCTCAAGGACGCATGGTCCCGATGGGAACGTTAGCCAGTATCCGGGAAATCAGCAGCCCCCTGGTGCTGACCCGCTACAACATGTACCCCGCCGCTGCCATTCAGGGCAATGTGGCCAATGGCATCAGTACCGGCCAGGGGATCGATGTCGTGGAAGCCCTGTGTAACTCGGAATTACCGCAGTCAATGTCGTTTGAATGGAGCGAGATCACGTTCCTGGAACGCTACTCCGGCAATACGGGAATGGTAGTGTTTTTCTTCTCGGTGATCTTCGTGTTCCTGTTACTGGCCGCCCTGTATGAAAGCTGGACGCTGCCGCTGGCAGTCATCCTGGTGGTGCCCATGTGCGTGCTGAGCTCCATTGCGGGGGTCGCCTACATGAAGCTCGACATCAATATTTTTACGCAGATTGGCTTCGTGGTTTTGATCGGCCTCGCCTGCAAAAATGCGATTCTGATCGTGGAATTTGCCAAGTTCCGCCGGGATGCAGGAGTCGATGGACGGGAAGCAACACTCCATGCGTGCGAACTGCGTCTGCGTCCGATCATGATGACTTCGTTTGCCTTCATCCTGGGCGTCCTGCCGCTGGTGGCGGCCCATGGTGCCGGGGCCGAAATGCGACGTGCACTGGGAACCGCCGTGTTCAGCGGCATGTTAGGCGTGACATTCTTCGGGATCTTTTTGACCCCGGTCTTTTTCTACGTCGTCGACTGGCTGGCCCATCGACATCTCTTCTCCAGCGGGACATTTCCAGGCATTGGAAAGCTGAGCCTGGATGTGATTACGCTGGGATTCCTGCGGCGTCCCCTGGGTCAGGCGTGGGAACGATTGAAGCACAGCAGACCACGGGGGCCGCAACCCGCGGGGACCATGCAGACCAGTACCACAAACATCGCCGTCACCCCGCCGCCGACTCAACCGAGCGTTTAGGCGAGGTTGTCTGGCGGTGAAATCAACAAGTTATACCGTATCGCCAGGAACAACAGAGTCACTGTCAACTATCCGGCCTGTGCTGGACGCTCGCCTTAGAAGATCCTGGGCAGGTGAACGAATTGCAGAAATTGCCCTGCCAAGTGAGTTGCCTATATGTTTTCCAGATTCTTCATTGATCGACCGATCTTCGCGTCGGTGCTGTCGATCATCATCACGCTGGCCGGCGGTATTGCCGTGTTCGCGCTGCCGGTGACACAGTACCCCGAGATCACCCCCCCCACGGTCGAAGTCTCTGCCGTCTATCCTGGTGCGAATTCCAAGGTCGTCGCCGATACGATCGCCGCCCCCATTGAACAGCAGGTAAATGGCGTGGAAGGCATGATGTATATGTCTTCCCAATGCACCAATGACGGTAACTACACGTTAACGGTGACGTTTCGCTCGGGAACTGATCTCAATCTGGCGCAGGTGCTGGTGCAGAACCGCGTGGCCCTTGCCCAGCCAATTTTGCCCGACTTGGTCAAGCGGCGTGGTGTGACGGTGAAGAAGAAGTCACCCAGCGTGCTGATGATCGTCAATCTATACTCGCCTGACAAAAGCCGCGACAACCTGTACCTGAGCAACTATGCCACGATTCAGTTGCGGGACGAACTGTCGCGACTGGCGGGGGTGGGCGATATTTCCTTCATGGGCCAGCGTGACTACAGCATGCGCGTCTGGCTGGACCCCGAACGGATGTCCGCGCGCAACCTGACGGCCAGCGATGTCGTCCATGCGATCGAACAACAGAATGCCCAGGTCGCCGCTGGTCAGATTGGGCAGCCCCCCGCCCCCGACGGCCAGGTGTTTCAATACACGATGACGACGCTGGGCCGCCTGGCCGAAGACCAGCAATTCAGCGAGATGATCATCAAGTCGGATACGAACGGCCGGATCACCCGCCTGCGGGATGTTGCCCGCACCGAACTGGGTGCCCTGGGCTACGATCAAGTCTGTACGCTGGATGGCCAGCCATCGGTCGCCTTGTCGGTTTATCAGTTGCCTGGCTCGAACGCGTTGCGAACGGCCCAGCAGGTACGGGCCAAAGTCGAGGAACTCAAGTCGCGATTCCCCAAGGGGGTCGATTACTCCATCGTTTACGATACGACTCCCTTCATCGAAGAGTCCGTGAACGAAGTGTTCAACGCCCTGCGTGACGCAGTCTTGCTGGTCGCGATCGTGGTGCTGGTGTTCCTGCAGGGGTGGCGCGCCGCCGTGATTCCCCTGGTCGCGGTCCCTGTGGCCATCGTCGGAACGTTCGCCACCATGGCGGCCTTCGGCTTCAGCCTGAATACCCTGACACTGTTCGGCCTGGTACTCGCGATTGGTATCGTGGTCGACGACGCAATCGTGGTGGTCGAGGCCGTGGAACATCATATTGAACATGGCCTCACCCCTCGAGATGCCGCCATTCTGGCGATGGAACAGGTCTCGGGGCCGGTCATTGCCGTCGGCCTGGTCCTGTCGGCGGTGTTCGTGCCGTGTGCCTTTATCTCAGGAATTGTCGGCCAGTTCTTCCGGCAGTTCGCCCTGACGATCGCCATTTCAACGATTATCTCGGCCTTCAATTCATTGACCCTCAGCCCGGCCCTGGCAGTGCTGCTCCTGCGTCCGAAGACACAAGGACACGGCGAAGCGTTGCCGCGCCCGGGCATCATCCTGATCATCGCCTGGGCCGCCTATGCGTTGCTGCCCGGCTGGATGCGAACGCAGTTTGAGCCCTATTTCGGACAACTGGCGTTTGACATTCGTCCGTGGCTGCCGGTGATCGCACTGGCCGTGGGGGTGCTGTTCGGCTGGCTGGTCAGCCGCCTGATCAACATCGTGCTGAGCTGGTTCTTCCGGGTGTTTAACCGCGGCTTTACGGCGGCCACCAATGCCTATGTGGCGTCAGTCGGCTGGTTGCTGCGAGGCAGCCTGCTAGTCCTGTGTATTTACGGTGGCCTGCTGTACCTGACGTATGATCTGTTCGTGAAAACGCCGACCGGGTTTATTCCGTCTCAAGACAAGGGCTACCTCCTGGTCAATGTCCGCTTGCCAGACTCGTCGTCGCTCGATCGCACGATTCAGATGATGCAAAAGATCGAACAAATCGCCGGCAAGAACCCCGGTGTCAATCACACCGTGGCGATTGCCGGTCAATCGATCCTGCTGGGAGCCAACGCCCCGAACTTTGGATCGATGTATGTGATGCTGAAGGATTTTCACGAACGAGCCGAGCATCACCTGACGGGTGACGTCATTGCCGCCGATCTGAAAAAGGCCCTGGACGAAGCGATCCCCGATGGCCTGGTCAATGTGTTGGGCGCCCCGCCCATTGACGGCCTGGGAACCGCAGGCGGATTTAAAATCGTCATTGAAGACCGCGGCGAAAACGGCCTGGATGAATTGCAGAAGGTCAGCCAGAAAGTGGTCGATCAGGCGGCGACATCTCAGCAGTTACAGGGGGTGTTTTCGAGCTTCCGGGCTGATACGACCTGGCTGTTCCTGGATATCGATCGCTATGCCGTCAAGACGATGGGCGTCTCATTGGCAGAAGTGTTCAACACGCTCCAGATCTATTTCGGGTCACTGTATGTGAACGATTTCAACCGCTTCGGCCGGACCTGGCAGGTGAATGTGCAGGCCGACACCCAGTTCCGCATGAAGATCGACGATCTCAAGCGGCTGAAGGTGCGGAACGATCACGACGCCATGGTCCCGCTGTCGGCGGTCGCCAGTGTCCGAGAAGTCAGTGGACCGGTGATGCTGGTGCGGTACAACTTGTATTCGTCCGCCATCATCAATGCCAACTCGGCCCCCGGTACGAGCTCCGGGCAGGCCATTGAAGAGCTGGCCCGCGTGAGCAATGAGAACTTGGTGCAGTCGATGAAGGCCGAATGGACCGAGCTGGCGTTACTGCAGTTGCAGGCCGGCAACACGGCCATGTATGCGTTCATCCTGGCGGTCGTGCTGGTCTTCCTGGTCTTGGCGGCACAGTACGAAAGCTGGTCACTGCCGCTGGCAGTTATTCTGGTCGTCCCCATGTGCCTGCTCTGTTCGATCGCCGGTGTGATCTTCGCCCGGATGGATATCAACATTTTCACGCAGATCGGCTTCGTGGTGCTGGTGGGCCTGGCCTGTAAAAACGCGATTCTGATCGTGGAATTTGCCCGGGCTCGAAATCAGGCGGGCGTCGACCGTTACGAGGCGACCCTGGAGGCGTGCAAACTCCGCTTGCGGCCGATCATCATGACCTCGCTCGCGTTTATTTTTGGCGTGGTGCCACTGGTCCTGGGTGAGGGTGCCGGTGCGGAAATGCGGCGGACACTGGGCACGGCCGTCTTCGCCGGTATGCTGGGAGTGACGCTGTTCGGAATCTTCCTGACTCCGGTGTTCTTTTATGTAATTCAAGCGTTTGCGGACTGGCGCTCAGCGCGTGCCAATTCGCAAACGTAAGCGTGCAGTGACTGCAGCGGCGACAGTCCGGTTGGCTGCACCCAATCGGGCTGTTGTCTGCAGTCTGCCAGTTTGAGCCAACCGGGGGAGATCATCGCCGCAATGCCAGATCGCAGCGTGATGGGGACATGATGCTGGTAACCTGATCGGCTTTATCGGGCGTTGTTCAACTCGCGTAGCAATGTCTCCAGGGGGATGGGCGACTTTCCACCAATTTGCGACCAGCTGATAACCCCGGCTCGATCAATCACGAACGCGGATGGAATGACCTGCGGAGGATCACCGGTGGTCATGCAGCCCCATTCGTTTTCGACGCTGTAATCGGCGTCCGACAACACATGAAAGGGGAAATCGCCGCCGAGCTTGAAGGACTCGCGATTGGCGTACGGCGTGGCGCTGCTGATGGCAATCACTTTCCGTCCCTGCGCCGACAACTGCTCATAGCCCCGTTTCAGGATCTGTAATTGCTCGTTTTTCGCCGCACCCTGGCTGGGATCAAAAAACACAATCAGCAACTTGTGTCGACCGAGATATCGTTCCAGTCGAAACGGTTGCGAGCGTTGATCGTGCAACTTGAATATGGTCGCCGGACGCCGCCGCTGGAGAGCGTCGCGGGCGGCGTCGGATAACTCGATTTGCGGCTGGCTGGATTTGAAGTACACCAGCCCGATGATCATCAACGCGGCGAGCGGCAGCGCCAGGATGCGAGGTTTAAATTGCAGGAACATGGTGCGAAAACTTCATGAAGTCTGGCCTCGCCTCTTAGCCCCACCGTCAGGCCAGGGCATTGCCCCGGCCTGACGTGTTGCACCTGGTTGAATCTGGCGATAGCTCAGGCACGAGATCAGACGATCTCAGAGCCATCTGAGATCCCCGCTTACGGCTGGGGCGGTCCGATCCGCACATTACGGAACTTGACGAGTGAACTGTGATTCTGCAGCCCCAGGAAACCCTTCAACTGACGCAGCTTGCTGATCGGGTGCGTTTCAGGAGTGACCTGAGTCACGACCTTGCCGTTGTGCGTTGTCGTGATGTTCCCACCGTGGCAGTTGATCTCAAGCGTATTCCATTGCCCGTGCGGCTTGGAAACGTGCGGCTGGGCACCTGCGATATCGTAGACGGAGGCCGAGAATTGATAATCTTTCAGATTCTTGTACTGCGGAGCCGCGTCATCGAGGATCTGCACTTCGAATCCGGCGGCGGGCATGGTGTCATTGTCGCGGTGATGGTTGCCATCTGCGGGCACGCGGACATAGACGCCACTGTTCCCTCCCACATCAACTTGATAGTCCAGCCGCAGGTTGAAGTCGCCGTATTCCGCCGCCGACCGAATCCAGGGACCGGGCTTTCCCGTGCACAACAGCAGGCCGTCTTCCACTTTCCAGCACTTCTCGGCCGGTTCGCCGACACCTTCCCAGCCTGCCAGATCCTGACCATTGAACAGAGCCTTCGACTTCAGTTCCGTTACCTTGATATTGCGAATCAGATACTGCCCGCCCAGTGGCACTTCGATCTGGAAACCGATGTAGCCGGTCAGCGCCTTCAGTCCGCCAACTTTATAGGCCGGCTTACCATTGATTTCGAGAGCAACGGTATCCCCAACGACCGTGATGTCGAAGGCGTTCCAATCTCCGTCCTTGACCAGTCCCGTGCTCGACGCGCCCGGCAGACTGCCAATATTGCCTTCTTTCCCCTGCAACAAGTTGATCTGATAACTTTCCTTGGGATAGGGCTCACCTCCATTGGCCGAGCGGATGAAGATTCCCGCGTCGTACTTGGAGGCCTGCAGAGCCTTCCATTCGACATGCAGTTTGAAATCGGCGTATTGATGGTCAGATCGCAGCCAGCCGTTGCCCGCCTTCAGCCGCAGCTGGCCATCCACGACGTCGGCTTCGCACTTGTTCTCGATGTTCCAGCCGTCGAGCGACTTGCCATCGAACAGGGAGTACGTGTACCCGTCGGGCGCTTCGGCGACGGCTGTCGTCCCCCAGCCGGCACAACAAATTGTCATCGCACACAATCGCAAAACTGTCGACCAACGCAGCATGACGCCTATCTCCCAGGGTGCTCATTCAGGTTTCAGTACACAGCGCGGCTTCATTGTAGTGCTCCTGAAGTGAGTTCCAAGCGAACCCGCGGAAGTTGGTTTGGCCCGGGATGTGCGTAACATTTTCAGACAGGGAGTCCGCACTACGCCCCGGCGAGGACCTTTTGACTGGCTCGCAACGTCTGCGGCAGCCCCAATTTGATACCGTGAACATAAAGTCTCGCTACATTCGCCAACCTGACTGCGACTCGCAAAATCGTGAGTCGTGTACCTCAAAGGGCTCCTGAATGGTTACACAAATTCTGAAGAAGTTTGCAAAAGAAGGGCGATTTGTGGTTCAAAATTTCCATGAATCCGTCCTATAATTCATCTTGGCAGCGTAACCAGCGGGTCGAATTCATCAACCCGCGAGTTCTCCGTTCGAGAGTTCCAGTCTGATTTTGAGTTCCAATCCGATTTTGAATTGTCAGGGGCCAGTTTGAGGTGGGCCGGACATTCCATTTCCCAATGACTCGCTAATCCAGCCGACGCGGAGACAGTTTGATTGCCGATTTTGCCAGTAAAACGATTTTGCTGGTAAGTTGTGCAACAATTGATGACTGCAGGCCACGGAACAGGTAATCGCCGATTGTTGGTGCAGGAGTTCCTCATCAGGTTGAGGGACACGAACTTCCGCACTGCAATGGAAGGATTGATCAATTGTCAGTCGATTTTCTCGAAACACTGCGGCGCAGCGAATTGCTGTCCCCCGAGGACATCGCGACGATTGTGCGCTCCGAGCACTTAACGGCAGCGTCCGACCCCAAGGACATCGCCAAAGCGTTCATCAACCGCCAGCAGCTGACGCTGTTTCAAGCCAATCAACTGCTGCACGGTCAGTCACGCGGGTTCTTCATCGACCACTACAAGTTACGGGAAATTCTCGGCACTGGTGGTATGGGCTGGGTCTATATAGCCGAACCGCGGACGCGACGCGGGACGCACGAGCGCGTGGCCATTAAGGTTCTGTCGGATCGCATCAAGCACGATGTCGGTCTGCGTGCCCGCTTTGAACTGGAAGCGCGGGCTGGCCTGCAGTTGCAGCACGAAAACATCGTGCAAACTCTGCAATACGGGCAGTCGAATGACTTGTTCGGCGAAGTGCCGTTCATGGTGATGGAATTCGTCGAAGGGATCAACCTGCAGGACCTGATGCGGTTGCGCCGCGGGCCACTCCCCTGGCGACAGGCTGCCGATTGCATTCGACAGGCGGCGGATGGCTTACAGCATGCCCACGAACGAGGTATGGTCCATCGCGATATCAAGCCGACGAATTTGCTGATTACGCGCGACGGCGGAGTCAAGATCCTGGACTTCGGATTGGCTCTGCTGCAGAACGATCACCAGTCTGAATTCTCGCTGGCCATGATCTTCGGACATCAATGCCTGGGAACCGATGATTACATCGCCCCCGAGCAAACCTTTAACAGCCACACTGTGGATGGGCGAGCCGACATCTACAGCCTGGGCTGTACGCTGTATCATATTTTGACCGGCACCGTCCCCTACCCGCTGACGAAGACCCCGCAAAAAATCGAAGCTCATCGATTCACGAAATTTCCAGCGGTGCGAGACCTGGTGCCTGAAGTTCCGGAAGAATTGGCGAACATTCTCAACAAGATGGTCACCAAGCTACCCGAGGAACGCTACGCGACCGCGGCCGAAGTCAGCGCCGCACTCGCCCCGTTCTGCCAGCGAACTGACGTCGAGTTCAATTTCACCGAGATTTTGAAACTGCGTGCCACTGAAGCACGCAAACGGCTGCAACTCGCCCGGCCTTCATCTCGCAGCAACCAATCGAGTACCACGCTGAAACCCTCGGGCGTCTCGGTGCCAGCGATGCCACAGGGAGTCGTCGAAACTCGGCTGCCTGCCGACACCACGCCTCGAAAATCCGGGGTCGCGCTGCCACAGCCAATCGCCCCCCAGGAAGCTCCGCTCAAGCATCAGGGTTTTCATAGCGACGCCATTGCTGCCGACTATCCTCACCTGAGACTGGTGGAACAAGTCAAGTTGATGCTGGTACCGGTCCCCGATGGTCCGCCGGTCTTGTTGAATCGGGAACGGATGGTGATTGGCCGGTCACAAGAAGCCGCGGTCCGTCTCGACTCCCCACGCGTCTCGTCCAAACATGCCCTGCTGTCGCTGGAAGGGCAGTGGTGGCGGATCAGCGATCTGAAAAGCCGTAACGGTCTCCGCGTCAATGGCGTGGCGACGACGGACCAACTGCTGTGGCCGGGTGATCGAATTTCGGTCGCGGACCAGTTTCATTTTGTCCTGAAGGAAATTCCGCAACCGAATAAAGGCTGGCCCCTCTGGGTCATTTCATTAATCAGTCTGATCCTCTTGGTGCTCGTCACTGCTGGCATTTATTGGATGATCGCGTCCAAGGGCTAGCATTGGATCTGGATTCGAATCCAGGACGGGTGCCACTGGCTCGGCCAGTGCCGGGTGTCATTGGACTCACCAAAAGCGCTGGCACAGCGAGCGGCATCCCACTTCCTAGTCTAGTCTAAGGAGTTGTGCCTTCCGACGCATGCGCGAGTGATTTTCCTCCTGCTACGGGGAAACAGCCATTGCTGCTGGTTTCAGCGGGATTTCGCAAGATCGACTCGCCGTTCTGGATTTTTCCGCTGAATTCACATCGGGTTTTGGTCCTCTCGCCGAAACCGACGCGGAACTGCCGTCAACTTCAACAGGAGCCTATCGGAAAGTACACTCACTTCGAATCAACACTCATTGATTCAAGACTTGTGATCCGATATGATTCAGATGGCACAGGTGATAGAGTGCACCCCTATGACATAACGGGGGTGATGGGATGGAATCCCCTTCGAGGGCAGTCAGCGCGAAATAAGGTCCCCGAATGACAGAATTGCATAGGCGGCAGATCGGCTGCACTGAATTCAGAGAGACGTTGCGTGGAGACCGCCGCTGGTTTCTGAAGGCTGGTGCCTTGGGCGCGGCTGGATTGAGTCTGCCGCATTTGCTGCAGCAAGAAGCATTGGCCGGTTCCGGGAACCGCCTGAACTCGGTCATTCTGTTGTGGATGCGTGGCGGCCCCAGTCACATTGACATGTGGGACCCCAAACCTGACGCACCTGCCGAGTATCGCGGTGAATTCGGAACGATCCCCACGAATGTTCCCGGGATCAATCTGACCGACATGCTGCCGAAGACGGCATCGATCATGGACAAATGGTCGATCGTCCGCAGCCTGCACCACCACGACGCCGGGCATTCTACGGGCGATCAATTGTGCTTTACCGGTTATAATTCCGGGCCGAATGCCGACGAAAACATCATGCCCAGTTGCGGCTCCATTGTGGCCGAGCAATTAGGGCACCTGAATCCTACTCTGCCGACTTATGTGATGATCCCGAAGATGGTCCCCGGGACCAGTTCGGCGTATCTGGGGGTGTCTTACAAGCCGTTCGAAACGCTGGCCGATCCCGCGAAGGAGGGCCCGTTCAGCGTGCCGAACTTCGCCCTGGCTGATGGCCTGACTTCTGACCGTCTGGGCAATCGTCGCGAACTCCTGACAGGGTTCGATCGGCTGCAGCGCACACTGGATGCACGCGGTCAGATGGTGGCCATGGACCGCTTCCAGCAGCAGGCTTGGGGCATCCTCAGTTCTCCGGCCGCCCGCGCCGCATTTGACCTGGATGCAGAACCGATGGAACTGCGTGAACGTTACGGTTTCTCGCCGGCGTTCGATCCAGGCGCCTCGAATCGTTGTGGAGCCCCCAACTGGGCGCAACGTATGATCCTCGCTCGACGTCTGGTTGAAGCAGGCGTACGACTGGTAACCGTCGATCTGCGCTGGTGGGATACGCACGTGAAAGGTTTCGATTCATTGCGGCGTGGCTTCCTGCCGCGCTGGGATCAAGCCTATACGGCGCTCATCCAGGACTTGGAAGAACGCGGACTGCTCGATACGACGCTCGTCCTGGCCTGGGGCGAATTCGGACGCACACCACGCGTGAATAACGATGCTGGCCGAGATCACTATCCCAATGTCTTCAGCGCAGCACTGGCGGGCGGCCCTGTAAAAGGTGGCCGAGTCGTCGGATCGTCCGATTCCAAGGGCGCCTTTCCGAAGGATAACCCGAAGACTCCGCAAGACGTTCTGGCGACGGTTTACCGGCACCTGGGGATTGATACCCATAAGTCGTATCTCAACAACGCGGGCCGCCCCATTCCGGTGCTGCCGTCGGGCA
>CAZQUW010000059.1:11043-27551 GCA_964596215.1 uncultured Planctomicrobium sp.
CATAAGTCGTATCTCAACAACGCGGGCCGCCCCATTCCGGTGCTGCCGTCGGGCAATCCGATTCTTGAATTGTCATGACTCGTGAATTGGCCCCGCTGCCGGCGATTGTCCGCAGCTCACGGTAGTAGAACGTGAGCCGGCTGCCGAGATGCGTTCGTCGATGGTGCTTACTGGCCCGTCTCCGTCTGGCAATTGGCGGAGAACCCGGCGATGGCCGGGCGTCTCGTTATTGCATTCGGGGGCCGCGACCACCTATAGTCAGTGGTGTCGGGAGCCCCCGAAGATTGCCCCGCTCACCCGCTCTCGGTGATGCCGAGCCATTTATCTCAACGGTGTGTCCGCGCCACGCGGCATGGATACTTGAAAACCAGCAGGGCCTGAAGTGCGGTGCCTATTCCTCGGTCTGATGCTGATTGCGATGTGGCCAACCCCGGGCTGCGGCGCGGGACCGCAATTTGATGTCCGCCTCCGAGATGGGAGGCAAACGACAGGCACTCTGACCGACGAGTTGGCGAACGGATTCCAAATTCAGTCACCCGCAACGGGGGCGACATCGCTGAATAACGTTCTATATCTGGAATTACCGCAGGTCCCGCGCCCGCTCCCCGACCGAAGTTGGAAACGTCTCACGCTGATTAATGGAGACGTACTCCATGCGACGCCTGTTTCGCCTTTCGAGAATCTCACGCCGGACCCCAGGCTCACTCGTCTCCGCTGGGAAGCCGGCTTCGATACTCCGGTGCAGCTGCCGGTCTGGGCAATCTCGCAGATTTCCCATCCGCCTGGCACGCATTGTGTCGTCTATCACGATTTCGAGACCGAAGTAGCGGGCTGGGTGAACCAGTCTCGCGGCAACATCCCGCGTAATCAAGAACAGGCGCGATCGGGAACACATAGTCTCAAATGCACGGCCACCGTACCTGAATTGCACTACGCACTGCCTGATCCGCTCGACAAGGGCTGGCTCGAGTTCAGCTTCTTTCTGCCCGCCGAGTTGAGCGGGGAAAGCCGCTGCGTGGCAGACATTCAAATCACAGACAAGCAGCAGCAATACGATTTACAAATGAACCTGGCAGCAGCATCGAAATGGTATGAGCTCAACTTGCCCGAGTTGGGGATCTGGCAGCAACACATTGTAGCGCGACGGCCAGGTTGGCACACATTTGCCATGGCGATTGAACCCGGGTTGATACGACTCAAAGTCGACAATTTCCCTTTGGCAGAAGGGCGGCTGCCGTCCGACGCCAGTCCCCGCCTGTCGGCCGTGAACGTGATTTCCAAACAGCCATCAGCCAACGTCTGGATTGATGACTTTGCGATTACCCGAAGAATGGAGACATCGTGCATCGATGTCCTCGATCGGCAGCAGGACCAGGTTAATCTGGTATCAGGCGACCAGCTGTTCGGCAAGTTGATTAACCTTGGTCGCGGCACAGTGAGCCTGCAGGTGAACTCGCAGCAGACCGAGGTGACATGGGCCGATATTGCACACCTGCGGTTCGCAGCGACTCCCACAACATCATCACCCGCAGTGGCGGGTCAGATCGTACAGTTGGAACTTCAGCCGTGGACCGATACGTCCCGGGAACCGATCCTGGATTCACTGACCGGTTCGCTGGTGGCGATCAGCCCGCACGGCTGCACGCTGGAACATCCGCTGGGGGGGCCGTTGCAGATTCCCTGGGCGAAAGTTCGCCGAGTCCGACCGTTCTTTTTTGGACTACTATGGTCGCTCGAAGGGAGGCCGTTTCACCTGGGCGACCAAGTCAAGTCGACACTCCAGCCGAAGATCCCTGATACGACGTTGATGACTCGGGTGATCGATATCAACACGCTTCCAGTCGGAATTGCACATGTTGCCCTGACAGCAGTGGATCTGGAACCTGCGGGCCAGGGGACGCTCGATCATCCCTGGCTCAAGCGTGTGCAGGCGGGCGAACTGACTTCCGAACTCTGGGTGAACGGCCGCCGAATCAGAGACCTCAATTCCGCAGTCACTGGGCGGGGAACCGCCAGGCAGCCGCAACAAATTCGAATCGAACTGGCGCCGGGCACGCTGCAGCGCGGCCAGAATCGCCTGGAAATTCGCTTGAAACCGAGTCACAACGAACCCGTCGTGTATGACAACTGGGAACTGCAGGACTGGCGGCTGGAGCTCGCAACCAGCCCGGAAATCCTGGCTTTACCAGAAAAACAATAACGGCCTGGAACTCGTCGCCACCTCGAAAAAGATCAGCTCGACGGACCGGCCCTGCCCGATCGCACCTGATTGATTCAGGTGCTGACTTATGGCTGATTAATGATCGGCAACAAGGTCGGTAGTGGTGACTCGGGGGGGGAGGGATTGATGAGGCCCTGCAGGGCGTCGGCGTCCTGTGGTGAGCCTTCGACATAGACGTCATGGAGTTCTGCGTTATCCAGGCTTTGACGCAGCACCAGGTAGATGATGGCCATCGAAGACCAGAAGAAGCTGTACGCGAAGCCGCGGAAGAGAATTCCAAATACAAACGGCCAGACAGCGGCGGGCACGATCTGTGGCAGGTCGCCGCGCTTCCAATTTTGGGTATGCCAGCCCAGGCTGGCTCCGGCGAGAAACTCACCACAGTGAAGTACGCTCAAGACTAAAAGCTGCGACACCAGCCCATAGACCGTCATGATTGCGATGCACCAGGCAAAGTAACGCCAGCGATCAAGCACAAATCCAAATCCGCGGCTGAGACTGTCGAAGCCATCGCCGCCATTCAGACTGACGGCCGCAATCATCATCGGCCACCCCAGAACGACGGCGATCAACAACACCGCCATGAGGATGCCCGCGATCAATACCAGCCCCCACACAGCTGACAGCAAGTAGTCGCCACCGGGAATTACGTGGGCGAGGAGGCCTGCCAGCCAGAGCAGCCCTCCGAGCGTTCCGACCACGGCCAGCGGGAGTGCGGGAGCGCTCAGGTAATCGATGGCCCGGCGTAAGACGAAGCGGACGGTGGCCAATGCTCCCACACTTTCTTCCCGGGCAAACTCCATGCCGGCTCGACGTACGAGAATGCCACCCGCCAGGCCCCCCACTACCAGCACCCACACAAATCGCAACACGGACTGAAATAAGAACCACGATTCAGCCCGTGGCCTCCCGGCAAAGCCTGCCGTGCCGAACAGCCATGGGGGAGCCAGGGGAAACAGTAAGTCGACCCAGGGGAGCCAGACCCAGGAGACCAGCGAAGGGTGCAGTGCGATGGCAGGAGAATTGGTCGGAAACGCGATTCCCCCGATGAGCTTCTCGCCAAGCGCGATCAGCAATGCCGCCACGACTCCCACTAAAACCTGTCGGACGTGCAGTGCCAGCCCGAGGGCTCGAAACAGTGCCAGCCACGGAAACACAAGCTTCCAATTGACTTTCACAACCTGGGCGACCGGTGTTGTCATATGCGGATGTCTTTTAACGAAAGATCGCCACGTCCAATTGACGCGCCGAGGTTTACTGAATTGAAGTGCCCCAGCGGCAGACGAGGTTCATGAATTTCGCCGACCGAGGCTTCGCAGGCCGAGTCAATTCCAATGGGGTGACGTGCGTTCTTTATAAGCGGGGCCGCAAAGTGGGCATAGTCTGGCGCAGTTAATTTCAGTCTCGATCAGCGATCGAGCCCAGTGCCGCACCACATCCCAACCTGCAACTTGTGCACACCGCCGCCCGCCAGTGACTTGGCGTGTCTATGATGAAATTGCAGTCAATTGAACACGCGCTGCCAGTCATGCGCGCTAACGAATCGTGACGAAGTCATTGTGATTCAGGAGCACATGCACCAGATTCTCCCGCGCTCGCAGATGCGGAATCGCCGCCGGCGGAACATGCGTGTCCACTCCGGCCTTGAACGTCGTCAGAGTCTTCGGGTCGCTGAATCGCTGGGTTTGAGTTCCCAGGAATGTCAGGCATTCCTGTTTCTCAAGCGCGCTCGCCGGTCGTGCCAGTACTTGCTGGAATGCCACTTCGACAAATCGACTAGCGTTCTCCGGGGTATTTTCCGCACCGACCTCAGCCGTCAAGCGTTGCGTCAGCAGTCGTGCCTGAGCCTGGGTGAGCGGGCTGTTGGTCATCGCCAGGGCCTGTTGGGGGACGATGCTTTCAGAACGGCGGTAGCATTCTACCACGTTGGCACTATCGAACATCGCCAGGAACGTCACCTTCTTTTCCTTCGCACTGCGGAAATACAAACTGCGCCGCGGCACGGTTAATCCGGTGTTGGGATCGAGATCCGGCCCGCCGAGCGTCCGGTCGAGTTGTTCACATACGGCCAGCGTACTGTCGCGAATAATCTCGGCCTCCATGCGCCGCGGGTTGGCTCGCCACAGGTAGATGTTCTCGGGATCGAGCTTCAAGTTGGGGTCTGCGAGACTCTGGCTATGCGAGACCGCGCGATACGTTCGACTGAGGACCATCAGGCGATGGATCTCTTTCATTTTCCAGCCATTCTGCATCAGTTCGACGGCCAGCCAATCGAGTAGTGCCGGATGCGATGGAGCCTTGCCATTGAGACCGAAGTCGAACACGGTTGGTACCAGGGGGCTGCCGAAATGGCGCAGCCAGAGATGATTGATGGCGACGCGCGCCGTCAGCGGATTGTCGGTCGACGCAATCCACCGCGCGAGAGCCGTTCGCCGGCCGGTGCTGGTCGTCGGATAAACGGCGCTGAACCGCGTATAGGCAGCAGTGGGAGGTTGCTGGATCGCGGCCTGGGCAGCATCGACGGCCTTCTGGGCCTCGGCGAGCTTGGTTTCTGCGGTGGTCACCGCCATCTTGGATTTTTCGTCATCCGGCTTCAACTGGGCCTTGGCAGCGGCCAGGGTGTTTTCCTGTTGCAGGTGATTCTGCCGGGCCTGCTGAAGGGCGAGTTCCCGTTCCAGCTTGACCGCAGCGGCCGCGAGAGCTGGAGCATCCGCGGCCGCCGGTTGCGAGTAGGTGGCAACGTCTGCGGCGATGCGGGCCTGGACCGCAGCACGACTGGCGAGGCTGGTTGCCAGATTGGCTTCCGCAACGGCAAACGCCTGTTCCGCCAGCTTGACGGCCGCCGTGAGTGATTCCACGGTAGGGGCCATAATCTGAGGCACAGGCGGATTACCGGTGACCTTTTCGACCAACATTGTTTCAGCGGTCAGAGCCTGAACTTCGACATTCAGGAACTCGGCCGTCGCGTCGAATGTCCAGAGGCGGAATTCACCATTTGCAACGCGCGGCTGCGGCAATTTATAGGCAAATGCCATCTGGCCGTTCACTGCCACATTGACGAGTTGATCCCGGACGAACACCTGCAATTCGTGCTCTGCACCCAGTGCGAAGGGCAGTGCTTTCGCCGCATCTGCAGGATAGGCCGTCTGGCCGTTGGTAATGGTGTAGAGCTGAGCCTTCGAGCCCCCCGAACTCAGGTAAACTCCAACCGCCGATTGATCCTTCACCGCGTCAAATGTCAGCCCGACCGACTTCCACATCTTGCCGCCCGTAATCTTGAACCGGAATTTGGCATGGAAATCCCGGGGGACCGGCGTTGTCGCCACCAGTTCGCTGTTCAGATCAGTCGGTTCGTTCTGAAACAGCCGGCCGTCTTGATATTCCCATTGGCCGCGTACCATCTTCCAGAGCTCAGGTCGCGCGGCGGCAAACTTGTCGCTCAGGATGGGAGTAACAGGCGCCGCCCCTGCCGCAGAATTCGTCTGGAAATCGGCCAACTTCTGCCGGGCTGTTGCGAGACTTTGCTGGGTCGTGGTCAGCAGGGTCTGGACACGTTTCACCTCCACTTCAGCGGCCGCGGCCGCTTCGTCGTGAACGACAGTCTGCACCCCAGGGTAGTATGCCGCAGCCGGCAGCGGCACAGGCTCCAATTTCAACGGCTGGCCGCCTAAGGCAGTCGGGACGGCGGGCTCGATCGGCTTATCTTTCACGGGCTGCTTGTCATCACCCCGGACAAACAAATAGGTGGGAGTCGCCTGGTGCGCGTCATAGACTCGCGCCACCCCATCCTTGGTAACGTCGGGCTGATTGGCCACACGATCGGTCCGCACATCGTACGGTTCGAAGACCGCGCGCATCTGGTAGTATTCCTGCTGCCCGATAGGATCGTACATATGGTCATGGCAGCGAGCACAGTTCACGGTAATTCCAAGGAAGGCCTTGCTGGTATGCTCGACGGTATTGTCCATCCAGATGTGGCGATTGAAGCGGAAATAGTTGCGAACCAGAAATCCTGTCGCCCGCAAGCTGTTCGGGTCCGTGGGGGAGATTTCGTCCGCCGCCAGCATTTCCTGAATCATCTGATCGTAGCCCTTGTTGGCATTCAGCGATTCCACGACCCAATCGCGCCAGCGCCAGACATGCGGCTGGCTCTCACGGACTTCTGCACCATATCCGTCCCAGTCGCTGTAGCGCCAGACATCCATCCAGTGGCGTCCCCAGCGTTCGCCATATTGTGGACTGGCCAGGAGTCGGTCGACGATCTTTTCATAGGCGTCAGCGGACTGATCGTTCTGAAAATCGATGACTTCCTGGCGTGTCGGCGGCAATCCGGTCAAATCGAGAAACACGCGGCGCAAGAGGACATGCCGCGGCGCCTCGGGAGCGGCAATCAGCCCTTTTCGTTCATGCTCTGCCGCCACGAAAGTATCGATCGGGTTGTGCTGCCAGGCGGGATTCGTGACAGCGGGCAGACTGGGCCGGGTGGGTTTGAGGAAGGACCAATGCTGACGTGGATCGGTCGGAGCAGGCTCTGCCGGCGCGTGAGCACCTGCATTGATCCAGGCGGCCAATTTCGCAATTTCTTCGGGCGACAGCGGCTCGCCCTCGATGGGCATGCGTCGTAACCCGTCACTGCCGGTAACTGCTGCCATAAGCAGGCTATCCGTGGACTTGCCAAGCTCGATGGCGGCACCACCGTCCCCACCTTGCAGGATGGCTGCCGGAAAGTCGAGACGCAGGCCACCCTTCTGTTTCAAAGCACCGTGGCAGCTGTAACAACGCCGTTGCAGAATGGGTTTGATGTCTTTGACATAGTCAGGAACATCGGCAGCCAGGATGGGAAATCCGGCGAACAGTACCATGATGAACGAGGCAAGTCGCAACATGCGGTGGGTCTCTTCCAGGCAGTTTGGCTGTCGACTTGGCTGCGGCTGTAACGCCTTGCCGACTCGACTGATCCGACGATATCACAGGCGACTAAGTATATCGCCGGGGAGGACTCAACTCCAGATTGCATCAATGGGGATTGATGGTTTTCAGCCACTGCCGTGCAGTGGTCCAAATTCACGTGTCAGACTTTAACGTGTGCAATACACCTCAATCGGACAGTCGCGCTACAGTGCCAACCGGTTGGGTTCTTTGATGTAGAGCATCAGAATGGCAAGATCGGCCGGGGTGATGCCGCTGATGCGTGCCGCCTGCCCAAGATTTCGAGGGCGAATACGAGTGAGCTTTTCCTTGGCCTCGGCACGCAGTTGGGGAACGGCATGGTAAGCGAAATGTTCCGGGATCAAGACTCCCTGCACCTGTTCCATTTGCTGAATTTGCGCCGTCTGCCGTCGGAGGTACCCCGAATACTTCGTCTCGATGCTGACTTGCTCCGCTGCCCGAGGAGACAACTGCAACTCGGCCGCGGATGAAGACATGGCGCAGATCTGATCCCATTCCACCTCCGGACGACGCAGGATCTGATCGAGCATAATCCCCCCTGCCCTGGCCGTCTCCAGCAGAACATTCGCCCTTTCGATTTCCGCTTCCAGACTCTGCAGTTGGTCCCAGCGTTTGGCACACACCAGGCCCGCGGCGCGACCGAGCGGCGTGAGTCGACGATGAGCGTTGTCGTGCCGCAACAGCATGCGATACTCCGCACGCGACGTAAACATGCGGTAGGGTTCGTCCACCCCCTTGGTCACAAGGTCGTCGATCATGACTCCCAGGTAGGCCTGGCTGCGTTCCAGGATCAGCGGCGGCTTGCCAGCAATCTTCAAAGCCGCGTTACAGCCAGCCAACAGGCCCTGTCCGGCCGCTTCCTCATAGCCGGTCGTCCCATTAATCTGCCCCGCAAAGTACAGCCCCGAGACCAGTTTTGTTTCCAGCGCGGGAGTCAGTTGCGTCGGCGGTGCGAAGTCGTATTCGACAGCGTAGCCGTAGCGCATAATCTCGGCCCGCTCAAGCCCCACGATCGAGTGAATCATGGCCTCTTGAACGTCGCGCGGCAGACTGGTCGAGATGCCGTTGCAGTAGTATTCCCGGGTGTTGCGGCCCTCGGGTTCCAGAAAAATCTGGTGCGACGGCTGATCGGCGAAGCGGACAACCTTGTCTTCGATCGAGGGACAATACCGCGGCCCGCGCGATTGAATCTGCCCGCTGTACATCGGAGCCCGATGCAGATTCTGGCGGATCAATTCGTGGACTTTATCGTTGGTTTTGGTCAAGTGGCAGGGAACCTGCGGTGCCGAAATCTTGTCAGTCAGGAATGAAAACGGCTGAGGTTCGTCATCGCCCGGCTGCAGTTCGACGGCATTGAAATCGATCGTCCGGCCATTCAGGCGGCAGGGAGTTCCGGTCTTAAACCGGGCGAGTTCAATTCCCAGATCGGCCAGGCACTGCGACAGGCTGTTGGTGGTCCCCTCACCCGCGCGGCCCCCTGCGGTTTTGGCTTCACCCGTGTGCATGATCGCCTGTAGGAATGTACCGGTGGTGAGGACGGCGGCACGCGCTCGGTAAAAGGCCGGCCCGCGAACCCAGACCCCCGTCACCTGGCCGTCGGTCACTTCCACGCGTTCCACAATTTCCTGCCGCAGCGTGAGGTTCTCCTGGTCCTCAATGCGCCGCTTCATTTCGAACTGATAGGCTTTTTTGTCGGCCTGGGCCCGGGGACCGTGCATGGCCGGCCCCTTGGTGCGATTCAGCATCCGGAACTGAATTCCGGTGGCATCGATCACCCGCCCCATTTCACCACCCAGGGCGTCAATTTCGCGGACAATCTGCCCCTTGGCGATGCCGCCAATCGCCGGATTGCAACTCATCGCCGCAACCATGTCACAGCTCATGGTCAACAACGCAGTTTTAGCGCCAAGCCGGGCGGAGGCCAATGCGGCTTCGCATCCCGCGTGTCCCGCACCGATGACAATCACATCGAAATCGTACGTAAATGGATTCATGGGGGAAGTTTAAGACAAGATGGGACTGAGTGCAATTCGCACCAAACAGGTCGCCGGGCTCACTGATGCGGGTGCATTCGAATCTCCCATACACCCGCATCAGGAAGTCAGGCCACAGCGCCTGTTCTGTGTCGCGATCCTCCGGTGAAGTTAAGAATTATACGCTTTTGTGCACTTGCACCGTGTACTCGGAGGGACAAAAGTGAGAGAAATACGAACCAATGACAAGACTTGACGATGGAATCAAAGACCTGTCCATCAAACGAGAATCTTCCCGCCTGCGACAACTTAAAAAATCCTTCAGCGATGGAGCAAGTGTGGAAGCACGCGAAACCACGCACCCTTGAACCTCGCACGACCGCGACTCTGCGTGAGATCTTCGCACAATTCCCAAGGAATCGGTGCACCGCAACAGCGCGCGATCTTCATATCCCGGCCAGGTTGGCCGAATAATGCCGTTGGACCAAGCTGGGCAACTTTGTCGATTCGCCCGCTGCGCAACGTAAACACGCCGTCGACCATTCGCACAAACACTCCCGGCTGCTATAATTCTGGTTCCGCGGGCGCGACTCTCCCGGTAGAAGGCCAATGTGGCTGTCTACGGGGTTTTTGTATTCAGTGGCAGGACGAACTTCATGACGACGAAGTGTTCTGCAACAGTACCATTTAATTCGGGTGGTAACGAACTAAGACATGGCTCAACAGTACATTCTGCAGATTGAAGGCCTCACCCGCATGCACGATGAGCGTGTGGTGTTGAGCGACATCTGGTTGTCATTTTTCCCGGGTGCCAAGATTGGCGTGCTGGGGGGCAACGGTGCGGGTAAGAGTACGTTGCTGCGTATCATGGCGGGAGTCGACAAAGACTTCATGGGCACGGTCCGCCCCGCCAAAGGCATTACAGTTGGCTATTTTCAGCAAGAACCGCAACTTGATGGCGAGTTGACTGTCGATCAATGCATTCAACAAGCCGTCGCCGCTGACCAGGCCATCCTGGATAAGTACAACGAGCTCAACATGAAGCTCGGCGAGGATTTGTCTCCGGATGAAATGGAGCAGGTTCTCGAGCAGCAGGCTCGCTACCAGGACATGATCGACGCGAACAACTTGTGGGAACTCGATCACACCCTGGAATTGGCGATGGACGCCATGCGCCTGCCACCCGGCGATGCCCAAATCAAGATGCTGTCCGGTGGTGAAAAACGCCGCGTGGCCTTGTGCCAGCTGCTCTTGCAGCACCCCGATCTGCTGCTGCTGGACGAACCGACGAACCATCTCGATGCCGAATCGGTCGCCTGGCTGGAACACTTCCTGCACGACTTCAAGGGAACCGTCGTGGCCGTGACGCACGATCGGTATTTCCTGGACAATGTCGCCGGCTGGATCCTGGAACTCGACCGCGGCAAGGGGATCCCCTTCGAGGGCAATTACTCGTCGTGGCTCGAGCAAAAGCATGCTCGCCTGGCGATCGAAGAGAAGAAGGAATCCAAGCGTCAGAAGTACCTGAAGCGCGAGCTCGAATGGGTGCGGATGTCACCCCAGGCCCAGGCCACCAAGAATAAGACCCGTCTGGCCAAGTACGAGCAACTGGCGTCACAGGACTACGATGCCCGCGACGAAGCTGCTGATATTCAGATTCCCGTCGCTTCACCGCTGGGTGATGTGGTGGTCGTCACCGAGAACCTGTGTAAAGGTTTCGGAGACCGCCTGCTGATCGACAATTTGACCTTCCGGTTACCCCCCGGTGGTATCGTGGGCGTAATCGGCCCGAATGGTGCCGGTAAGACAACGCTCTTCAAGATGATCATGGGCCTGGAAAAACCCGATTCCGGCACCCTGCGTGTCGGTGAAACGGTCCAGATCTCGTACGTCGACCAGGGCCGCGATTCACTGGACCCGAATAAGACGGTCTACCAGGAGATCTCGGGCGGGGCGGACTATATGGAAGTCGGGCACGCCCGGATTCACGCCCGCAGCTATGCCCATCGCTTCAACTTCAAGGGCTCAGACCAGCAGAAGCTGGTCGGGGTCTGTTCGGGTGGTGAGCGAAACCGCATCCACCTGGCCAAGCTGTTGCGATCCGGCGGTAACCTGCTCCTCCTGGACGAACCGACCAACGATCTCGACGTCGAAACCCTGCGATCTCTGGAAGAAGGACTGATGGATTACGGCGGCTGCGCTGTGGTCGTCAGCCATGATCGGTGGTTCCTGGACCGTATTTGCACGCATATTCTGGCGTTCGAAGGGGAAAGCCAGGTCGTGTGGTGCGAAGGCACCTACAAGACGTATGAAGCTCAGCGAAAACAACGCCTGGGGCACGACGCCGATCAACCGCACCGCGTCAAGTATCGGCCGTTGATTCGATAGTTTCGCATTCATGTTGCAAGACGCTCACCAGGGAACATTCCTTGGTGAGCCGCGCGGCGGATGCTTAAGGATGCTTCGAAAGCTGGGTGCCACTGGCTCTGCCAGTGCAACCACTGTTTTCGCAGTTTTGCAGAGCACTGGCACCCAATCCCGAAATCAAACTGTGACTATGCAATAGCAATGTACTGACCTCAATATCAGGGCCAGTAAATGCAAGTCTCCGGAAGCCTTTGACTTCGTCCTCGGCGCTGACGCCGCCGGGTTCACCTGGATTTGTATTTCATGGGCGTTGAAGACAAACAGGGCTCGACGCTGACATGCGTGGCTGACGTCACGTGTCCCGTCTGCGGCTGCACTTGCGACGACCTGAAACTGACTTTCGACGGCGATCGCCTCGTCCGCACGGAACGCGCCTGCCATCTCGCCGAGCCCTGGTTTCACAATCAATCTGCGGCGCGTCCGCAGATCGCTGAATGTGATGGGCAGCCGGTCCCGTTAAACGCCGCACTCGATCGCGCCGCCGAGATCCTGTCTCGATCGGATGCCCCCCTGATTTACGGGTTGTCGCGCAGCAGCACCCCTGGCCAGCGCGCCGCGGTGATGCTGGCCGATCACCTGGGGGCCATCGTGGATACCACGGCATCGATCTGCCATGGTCCCTCCATTATGGCGGTGCAAAAAGTCGGGGAATCGACCTGCACTCTCGGTGAGATTCGCAATCGGGCGGACCTGGTGATTTTCTGGGGCTGCAATCCGGCTCAAACGCATCCGCGACACGCCGAGCGTTACTCGGTCACCGCAGCGGGCCGCTGGACCCCGCACGGACGGGCCGACCGCAAAATCATTATGATTGGCGATGAGCGTTATGTCTGTGACTGGCGACTGGATCCCGAAGGTGCATTGCCTGACCAGGTGATTCCCATCAGACCCAGGCGTGATTTCGAAGTCCTGACCGCCTTGCGGGCTCTGCTGGCCGGCAAACCGCTCGCCAATACGATGGGCATGTCTCAAACTTTGGGTGTCTCGGAAGCCGTCCTGGCCGATCTTGTGCAGCAGATGAAATCCTGCCGTTGCGGAATCGTGTTCTTCGGGCTGGGGCTGACCGAAACCAAACTCGATGCCGCGACGGAGACCTCCGGGCAAGGACATCTGAATGTCGAAAACCTGCTGAAACTGGTTGCCGAGTTAAACGCATATACGCGGTTTCATGCCCGGCGGATGCGAATCCAGGGGGATGTGACCGGGGCCGACAGCGTCTTGTGCTGGCAGACTGGTTATCCTTTCAGTATCAGCCTGTCACGCAGCTACCCACGCTACAACCCGGGTGAATTCTCGGCGAATGAGGTCCTCGAACGGGGTGAGGCGGATGTCTGTCTGATGGTGGGATCGGAAACGGTGTCGTACTTTTCCGCGGAAGCCAGGCGGCACCTGGAGACGATCCCCACGATTGTGCTGGACTACCCAGCCACCGTCTCCACCATTTCTCCGACAGTAAAATTCACCACCGCCGTGTATGGACTGCACGCACCCGGGACCATCTACCGGATGGATGAAGTTCCCATCGGTTTACGCCCTGGATCGCAGACCCAGTATCCCACTGACGAGACGGTTCTCAAAGATATTCTGTCGCGTCTCTTTCCACTGGCTGCGCGTCCCTCTGATTTCGATTAGCGCAGCACTCGATTGTGGTGCAGGCTGGTGCCGCGCTGCGGTTTCCCGCAAATGCCTGGGGCGCGATGCTGCGAATTGGGGCGGAACGGAATGAATTACTGAACTGGATATCCCGTATCCCTCGACGAAATTGTGTCTGTCGAGTATCCATATAGACTGATCCAAAGCCGTGAGGATGACGCACTCCAGAAACCTTGAATCCGTCTCACGGCCCTCGCACTCGCAGAAGGATGAGATTCATGAAGTGGAATGTGCTCGGTCTGATGGTCTTTCTCGCGGCCTCGGCGGCGCAGCTCGCGCCTGCCGCCGAACCCCTTGAATTGAAGAAGGGGGATCATATCTGCATCGTCGGCAATACCCTTGCCGAACGGATGCAGCACAGCGGCTGGCTGGAAACGCTCCTGTACGCCAAGTTTCCGGCCCAGGAACTGGTCTTTCGGAATTTGGGATATTCCGGCGACGAGATCGATGGCTATCGGGACGCCAACAAGCGACTCCGCTCGATGTCATTCGGTTCGCACGATGAATGGCTGTCGGCCAACGCCCCCGTGCCACAACCGCAGAAGCTCAATAAGGATGCCCCCGTCAGCGCCAATCGGTTCGCGTTGACCAACACCAAAGCCGATGTGGTCTTCGCGTTCTACGGCTACAACGAATCGTTCGCCGGTGAAGCGGGGCTGTCCACCTTCAAGCAAGATGTAGCAGCCTTCATCAAGCACACTGCGTCGCAGAAGTACAACGGCAAATCGGCTCCGCAGCTGGTGTTGTTCTCGCCGATTGCCCATGAATACATCAATGACCCGAGTCTGCAAAGCCGGGAGGCTGTCGCCGCCGCCAATGCCCGCTTGAAGGCCTATGCGGAAGCCATGGGTGAAGTTGCCAAAGCCCATAATGTGTTGTTTATCAACTTGTTCGAGGGCACCGAGAAAACGTTCAACGACTCGAAGAAGCCGCACAACTACACCATCAATGGCATTCACCTGAATGAGAAGGGTGATCTGGCAGTGGCGGCGATCGCCATCGATTCCATCGCCAAGGGACCTGCGTCAGACCTGCAGGGTGAGTGGTGGAAAAAACTCGAGAAGCTTCGCGCAGCAGTCAACGATAAGAACTGGTACTGGTATCAGCGTTATCGCGCCACCGATGGCTACTCCACCTTTGGCGACCGGGCATTCCTGAAGTTCGTTGGCGGGCAATCGAATTATGAAGTCGTGCAGCGCGAACTCGAAGCCCTGGACGTGATGACTTCGAATCGCGATCCGGCAATCTGGGCCGCAGCTCAAGGCAAGGAATACAAGGTCGAAGACAAGAATCTGCCGGAGTTCATTCCGGTCACCACCAACAAGCCTGGCCCCCTCCCCGGTGGCAAGCACGTGTTCCTCGGCGGCAAAGAAGCCATCGAGAAAATGACCGTGCATAAAGGGATGAAAGTCGAACTGTTCGCTTCAGAAGAGCAGTTCCCGGAACTCATTAATCCCGTGCAGATGTCGTTCGATACCAAGGGCCGGCTGTGGGTGGCAACCTGGCCGACTTATCCGCACTGGAAGCCCACCGAGAAGATGAACGACAGCCTGCTGATCCTCGAAGATACCAACGGAGACGGCCAGTGCGACGTCGTTAAGACGTTCTGCGGCGACCTGCACAATCCGACGGGATTTGAATTCTGGAATGGCGGCGTGATCGTGGCGCAGGGCCCCGACATTCTGTTCCTGAAAGATACCAACGGAGACGACAAGTACGACGTCAAGGAACGGATCGTCCACGGTCTGGATACGGCCGACACACACCATACTGCGAACAGCTTTGTGCTCGATCCGGGCGGAGCCATCTATTTTCAGGAAGGGACCTTCCACCACTCGCAGGTCGAATCCCCCTGGGGCCCGGTCCGCCGCGTGGCGAATGGTGCCGTCTTCCGCTACGAGCCCCGAGCTCAGAAGCTGGATGTGTATGTCTCGTTTGGATTCGCCAATCCGCACGGCCACGCCTTCGATCGCTGGGGCCAGGATTTCGTCTATGACGGAACTGGTTCGAACCCCTACCACGCGGCCTTGTTCTCTGGCGATATCGAATTCCCCAATAAACATGGTCGTCCGCCCCAGGTCTATCAGCAGCGGACCCGCCCCTGTCCCGGTGTCGAATTCCTCAGCAGCAGCCATTTCCCGGAAGAACTCCGCGGCAACCTGCTGGTGGGTAACGTCATCGGTTTCCAGGGAATTCTGCAGTACAAGATGAGTGACAAGTCGGCCAGCTTCGGGGCCACTGAAGTCGAGCCGATCATCTCCTCATCAGACCCCAACTTCCGCCCGGCCGATCTGGAGACCGCTCCCGATGGCACGATCTACTTCACCGACTGGCAGAACCCGATCATCGGCCACATGCAGCATAACCTGCGCGACCCCAGCCGCGACCGCATCCACGGCCGTGTCTACCGCGTCCGGGCCGAAGGTCGCGAGCTGCTGAAGCCGACCCCGATCGCTGGCGAGCCAATCGCCAAGCTGTTGGACCTGTTGAAAGAGAAGGACGACCGAGTCCGTTATCGCGTCCGCATCGAATTGTCGGGGCGTGATAGTGCCGAGGTCACCAAGGCGGCTCAAGCCTGGGTCGCGGCCCTCGACACGAAAGATCCGGGCTACGAACACCACGCATTGGAAGCCTTGTGGTTGCACCAGAGTCACAATTTGGTGAATGAGGCCTTGTTGAAAAAGACGTTGCGCTCACCCGACTTCCACGCCCGAGCTGCAGCGACGCGAGTCCTGTGCGGTTGGCGTGATCGGGTCGCTGACGTTCTCGACTTGCTGCGCGACCAGGTCAACGACGAGCATCCCCGCGTACGCCTGGAAGCCGTTCGCACGTTGAGCTTCTTCACTGGCGCGCAAGCCGAGAAGGCCCTCGAAGTCGCTGTCGAATCGCTCATTCATCCCCAGGATGAATACCTGAAGGTTCAACTGGATGAAACCAACAAGACGTTGGATCGTCGTGTGAAAGCCTTGCCGAAGAAGTAGTTCGCAGAGTTTTCAATTTCGACCCTCGTGCTGGCGGATTTCGCCACCACGAGGGTTTTAAAATTCGCGGCCGGTGCAGAACGCCGCGTACACAAGTGCCTTGTCCCGTATTTCGATGTTTACGATGGGGATAGGGTGCCACTGGCTCGGCCAGTGCCGCGTGTCACATGGCTCGCAAAAGCACTGGCCGAGCCAGTGGCACCCTATCCCCAAGTCCAACATTGACCAGGCACTTAGGGAAATCAGCTGAGATCACCACAAGCGCTGAATCAGGGGCGCCCGAGGGCCGCCATGCTTCCGCCC
>CAZQUW010000060.1:0-10576 GCA_964596215.1 uncultured Planctomicrobium sp.
GATGAAACCATCACCAAGGAATGAGCCTTCCTGAAACGAGTGAATCTGGCCATGGACCCACAGTTTGAATTCTGCCAGCAGATGAATCGGCGGTATTTCCTCGAGCGGAGCGGCCTGGGGCTGGGAACCGCCGCGCTGGCTTCACTATTGAACCCGAGCCCGGGAAATAGTGCCGAACCCCAGTCGCTGGCCACTTTGGGGGCCCTGCCCGCCTTGCATCATGCCCCGCGGGCCAAACGCGTGATCTGGTTGCTGATGGCCGATGCACCGTCGCAACTGGATCTCTTCGACCACAAGCCCAACTTGATCGACCAGTTTGACAAAGACCTTCCCGATTCGATTCGCCTCAATCAGCGGATCACGACCATGACCTCGGGGCAAAGCCGGCTGCCGGTGGCTCCCTCGATGTTCAAGTTCTCCCAGCACGGTCAATCGGGGGGCTGGTTCAGCGAACTTCTGCCGCACCTGGGAACGATTGCCGATGACATTACGGTGATTAAGTCGGTGCATACCGACGCGATCAATCACGATCCGGCACTGACATTTCTGCAAACCGGAGGTGAGATTCCCGGGCGGCCGAGCCTGGGCGCCTGGCTCTCATACGGAATCGGAAGCCCCAATGCGAATCTGCCCGCGTTCGTCGTGCTGCATTCACGGGTGCCGAATGGCCCGGACGTCCAGCCGCTGTTCTCCCGGTTGTGGGGCGCAGGGTTCCTGCCGACGACCCACCAGGGTGTGTTGTTGAGGTCAGTGGGTGATCCGGTGCTCTATCTGTCGAATCCTGCGGGGGTCGACAGTGCGACCCGCCGATTGATGCTGGACGGGCTGGCGGAGTTGAATCAGCGACGGCTGGCGGTCAAAGGTGACCCGGAGATTGCGTCTCGGATTGAGCAATACGAAATGGCTTTTCGGATGCAGACTTCGGTCCCTGAATTGGTGGATATTTCGAAAGAGCCCCAGCACGTGCTGGACATGTACGGCCCCGACGTCCAGCAGCCCGGCACGTATGCCGCCAATTGCCTGTTTGCCCGGCGGCTGGCCGAACGCGACGTGCGGTTCATTCAGGTGGTACTGGGAGGCTGGGATCATCACCACAAGCTGCCTGAAGACATTCGCAAGATGACGCGCGCGGCCGACCAGGCTTCGGCGGCCTTGATTAAGGATCTCAAGCAGCACGGGCTGCTGGATGATACGCTCGTCATCTGGGGGGGCGAGTTTGGCCGCACCGTTTATTGCCAGGGGACGCTGACCCGGGAAAATTACGGTCGGGATCATCACCCGCGGTGCTTCACGATGTGGATGGCCGGGGGGGGCATCAAGCCGGGCCTGACTTACGGCCAGACCGACGATTTCAGCTACAACATTACCAGCCGGCCGGTTCACATTCATGATCTGAATGCGACCATATTGCACCAGCTGGGCATCAACCATGAACGACTGACTTACCGCACTCAAGGGCGGGATTTCCGCTTAACCGACGTGCATGGCAAAGTTGTACGCGACATTCTGGCGTGAGATTTAAGATGACGACATTCGAAGAAACACTGCGGATACGTCTCAAACCGCGCAGTCTGGCGGCGGCTGTGACGAACTGTCAGTCGGGCTCGGCGACCAGTTGTTCGATTCTTTTGCGCATGTACTCTTCACCATTGCCGCCTTGCCAGTTCAATTCACCGTACCACCAATTGCGGACTTGTCCTCGCTTGTCGATCAGATACACGCTGGGCCACATGTTATTCGCCCAGGCTTTCCAGTTTTCACTTTTCAGATCGAATACCACGGGGTACTCGATCTTCCGTTCGCGCACATTGCGACGCAGGTTTTCCAGGTTCCGTTCGCTGTCAGTTTCCGGAGTTTGAATGCCGATGATGGTCACTTCCTGCGAGGGAAACTTCTCATACCAGCTTTGATAGTGCGGCAGGTTGCGAATGCAGTTGATACAGCCAAAAGCCCAGAAATGGACGACGACCACTTTACCACGCAGCTGCTTTAAGGTGAGCGGGTCGCTGTTGATCCAGGCTTCGGCAGTGCGGATTTCAGGGGCCACGCAGCCGATCTGCAGGATGCGGCTGAAATCGAAGGGCTTGCCGAGGAGTGTGCCCAAGGCCGAGGTTTGCCTGGCATTCAAGACGTCATTGACCCGTTTCATTTCCGTTTTGTTCAGGGCTTCCTGGCTGGGAGCAGTCTCAGTGGATTCCTTCTGGCGACGCTCGGCCGCTGCGGTGGAATCCGAAAGGACCTTCTTAAGTTGTGTGATCTGACTGGCCGTCAACTTCAATCGCTGGCTGACTTCGGGGGTGACCAGGGCTTTGGTACCGCGGGCCTGCAGGACGAGTTGATCGAGCCGTTCGAGTTGCGACTTCTTCAAATCGCGTTTGAGTTGATCTCGGAGATGTGTGAGCATGGCAGCCGTCTGGGGCCCGCTCTTTTCCACGTTAACATCGCGCAGTTGCCAGAGGGGTTCATCAATGCTGGCAATCGCCGCGCTGACTTTCTGGATCTGCGCCGGACTGAGGGAGAGTTCCGCATGAACGGACGGATCACGGGCCAGCATGACCGTCAGATAGGGCAAAGACGGCTTTTCCACGATGACTTCGCTGTCCTGGGCGGAAGTTGCCGGAGACTCGCTGTTCGGTTTCGGGGGCGCGGCAGAAGTACCAGGCAGGCTCCACAGCATGCTGGCCACGATCAAGGACAGGGCGAACCATCTCGACAGGCTGGTGAGCGATGTGCCAACAGTATTCACGGTCTGTCCTTCAATATCGCAGAGGGTTGTCGCTGGTTTGTCAAAAGTCGCGTTTCGATCCCGTGTCTTCGACCTCGATCTGTTCGATGCCAGACTGGCCCTCATGGTTTCACGAAAAACGACTCGCCGCACCAGATTGTTGTTCGCGTCTGGTCGATCAGTCAAACGCTGGCCGATCGCTGAATGATTGCGTGATTCCATGTGGAAAGTCTATCCGATTTATGCCGGTCAATTGTCCGAACAGTTGGTATTTGTAATGCAATGGGCTACGTTGATGCGATGGCGTTCAGTGGTTTGGGGGCGAGGACTTTCAAACCGGTCCCTTTGGTCGCCACGACATGTTTGCCGGACGAGCGTCTCAATTTCCGCAACAGCTGACAGATGGAAGGATTTCCCATGACCACGAATCAACCCACTCGACGAGAGTTTCTGCAGGACGCCGGCGCTGCCGCGCTGGTGATCGGCACGGGAGCGACTGCGCTCCAGGCGGCCGGTGCCAATGACAAGATCACCATCGCCGTCATCGGAACGGGGGGCATGGGGACAGGTCACGTTCGCGCGCTGTCGGCTCGCAACGATGTCGAGATTGCCTGGTTGTGCGATGTCGATCAACAGCGGCTGGCCGCTGCGGCGGAAGTCGTCAAACAGGCAAAAGGCAAAAGCCCCCAGACGACCCAGAACCTGCGGGAAGTGCTGGCCGATAAAAGTGTGGTTGCCGTCTGGATTGCGACTCCCGATCACTGGCATACTCCGGCCGCTTTGCTGGCATTGGAAGCCGGCAAGCATGTCTATGTCGAGAAGCCATGCTCACACAATATCCGTGAGGGCCGGCTGCTGGTGGATGCCGCGCAGAAGACTGGAAAGGTGGTACAAGTAGGCACCCAGAGCCGCAGCACCCCGTGCGTCCATGAGGGCATTCAACGGGTGCTCAATGGTGAGATTGGCGAAGTGCTGATCTCCAAAGCGTGGAACAGCCAGTTACGCGGTTCCATCGGCAAGAGCAAGCCGGGGAGCCCCCCTGCTCACCTCGATTTCGACACCTGGCTGGGGCCCGCGCCCGCGGTGCCCTATCGACCTAATCTGCTGCCCGGGGTCTGGCGCTGGTGGTACGACTTCGGCTGCGGCGATATTGGGAACGACGGCGTGCATGATGTGGACGTGGCCTTGTGGGGCCTGGGAGTCACAACGCATCCGACGCGCGTCTCCTGTTTCGGCTCGAAGCTGTTCTTCGACGACGATCAGCAGTTCCCGGACACGCAATATTCCGTGGCCGAATACGCCCCCGATCCGAAGACCGGCAAGCGGAAGCAGTTCATCTTCGAGCAGCGCATCTGGTCGCCCTACGTGCAGGAAGGCTACGAGAACGGCGCGGCCTTCTACGGCACAAAGGGGGTGTTGATCATGGGGCACACGGTGGGCTGGAAGTTATACGGTCCGCGGAACAAGCTGCTGGCAGAGCGAACGGGTGGTGCCGACCTGGTGGCGCATCACACGAACTTCCTGGATGTCATTCGCGGCACGGTGAAGCAGACCAACGCCACGCCGATGATCGGCCACCTCGCCGCAACCGTGGTGCATCTTTCAAACATCGCGGCTCGTGTGGACAGCGTGTTGCACTTCGATCCGCAGACCGAAGAAATCACCAACAGTGAAGCGGGAGCGAAGCTGGTGCGCCGGCAGTACCGGGCGGACCATTGGTCTGTTCCGAAAGGGGTTTGATTCCGGCAGCATAAGACGTGCTGCAGCGATGGGCCGAGTGCCGATCGCTGCAGCTGGAAAGAGGACGGGCACGGAAGCCCCGGGGGGGGATGAAACCACGGTGGCCGGACGCGGGACTCCAAGCCAGGAGTATAGTCACTGCACACTAACACCTGGCCGATGGCACTGATGACCTGGATCGGACAGTCGGGTTCTGTCGGCGATTATCAGGATGATAACCAGTCGGCTCAGGCTAAGATTTCTTTTACGATTTCACCATGAACGTCAGTCAAACGATAGTCGCGGCCGGAATGCCGGTAGGTGAGGCGTTCGTGGTCCATTCCCAGCAGATGCAGCATGGTCGCGTGCATATCGTGGAGATGCACCTTGCCGGCGACCGGTCGAAATCCGAAGTCGTCGGTCTCACCATATGTCAGGCCCCCTTTCACGCCGCCGCCCGCCATCCAGGCACAGTAACTTTCCGGTTGATGTTCGCGCCCGTGTGTATCGATTGGCGAAGTTCCCGACAGATCCTGGCTCCACGGGGTCCGGCCAAATTCGCCGGACCAGACAACCAGCGTATCATCGAGCAGTCCCCGGGCTTTCAGATCCTTGATCAATCCGGCAACGGGTTTGTCCGAGCCCGCACAACTGCCGGGCAGCGCGCCTTTGATATTGCCGTGATGGTCCCAGCCACCAATCGTGACCTGCACGAACCGCACTCCGGCCTCACTCAGCCGCCGGGCCAGCAGACAGGCCCGGCCGTGGCGATCAGTCGCTCCCTCACCAATCCCATACAGTTCCTGGGTGGCTTTCGTCTCACCCGACAGATCGATCAACTTGGGAGTTTCGGTCTGCATGCGGAACGCCAGTTCGAACGAATCGATCATGCCTTCCATCGGCAGATCGGCTTGCACGCGGTCCAGCAACCGCCGATTCATCCGCTGGACCAGATCGAGTCGTCGGCGCTGAGCCGCCGGACTCGTTTCGGAATCGACCAGATACTTGATTGCCGAATCCTTCCCCGCAGAGACATTCACTGGAGTTCCCTGATGGGCGGCCGGCAAGAATCCCGACCCGTAAGTGCGCACGTCGCTGTCGGGATGAATCGTAATAAAGCTGGGGAGATTCTGGTTCTCGGTCCCCAGGCCATAGCTGAACCAGGACCCCATTGAGGGCCGCACATCGATCGACACGCCCGTATGCAGTTGCAGCGTTGCCGGGGCGTGCGCCTCGTTGTCAGTATGCACGGCGCGCAACATGCAGAGATCGTCGGCCACGCTGGAGAGATGAGGCATGAGGTCCGAGATCATCATCCCCGATTGCCCGCGCGGTTTGACCGGCGCGACCGGGGCCAGAGCGAGGTACTTATCGACCCCCACCGTCACTTCTCGTCCATCGATCGAAGGCGTGATCTTCTCACCGTGCTTTTTGCGGATCAGCTCCTTGGGATCAAACAGGTCGGGCTGCGACGGGCCACCTGCAATGAACAGGAAAATGACCCGTTTGGCGCGGGGAGTGAAGTGCGGCGCTCGAACGGCCAGCGGATTCGTGGCAGCCAGGGCCGTGTTGCTCAACATGCTCTGCAGTGCCAGGCCACCAAAGCCACAGGCCGACGCCTGCAGAAATCGTCGCCGATCAGGCATCCCGCTGAGGTGAAAATTGAAGTTACTCATGGTGGTTCTCAATTGAGACAAGCCGAGAAATTGAATTGTGATGCAGCAATCTAAATAGACCTGTAACGAATCGAGTCAAATGCACCCGATCTCGTCCTGGCGAGGCGAATCACTATGACCCTCGCGGTAACAGACGAATGAACCCGTGATCCATTTACTTACTAATTGTTTAATACATCTTTACATGCGGACTAAAAACTCATTGGAAGCCAGTAAGGCGTGACACAGTTCCGACCAGACTCGCAAGTTGGTGGCAGCGGCATCCGCGCCCGGATCCAGACCGCGCAGATCGTCAAGAAACGCGATGGCATCGGTCCGTTCGATGTCCGTAAGCGGACGGTTTAATACTCGGAGCCACAGCGTTTCGAGTCGTGCGTCGTCCCCGGACTTGGCCAATATGTGCTGAGCTAACTCCTGGGACCGTTGTTTTAAGACTTTCGCGTTCATCAGGAACAAGGCCTGTGTTGGCACTGTCGTGACCGAGCGTTGCCCAGCGAACTCAGCGGGAAGGGTGAAGTCGAACACATTGCGTACTTCAGCGGGACCAGCCTGCGGGGCCGAGCGGATGATTGGGAGATAGATGGTGCGGACAAACTCTTGTTCGGGCCGGAACTTGTTTAAGCGGAAATTAGGCGGATTGACACCACCCTTGGACAGGCCGCCGGAATTCTCGGGATATTCCAAGGGCAGTCCCGGGCCGCCGGCAGACGTTAGCAGGTGGCCAGATGTGGCCAGCAGCGAGTCTCGCAAAGATTCCGCATCCAGTCGGCGACGATTCATACGCCACAGCAGTCGATTGTCGGGATCAACGGCGTTTGCAGTTGAGTCCGGCAGGCTGCCCAACTGATAGGCTCGGCTGAGGACCAGCTTGCGAAGCAGACGTTTCTGCGACCATCCGTCAGCGACAAACTGCGTCGCCAGATAGTCAAGCAGCTCCGGGTGCGAAGGGAGCTCACCCCGGACTCCAAAATAATCGACCGATCGCACGAGCCCCTCGCCGAACAGTTTCTGCCAGATGCGATTCACGGCGACGCGTGCGGTTAACGGGTTGTCGGGGCTGGCGAGCCAATCGGCCAGTTGGCGACGTCCACTTTCATTGGCGGGAATGGTGACCGGATGAGATGTCAGGACTTGAACCACGCCGCGCGGTACGGCTTCACCCAGGGCATGGGCATTGCCGCGAATGGTGATCTGCATATCGGCCGGTTGCGGGTAATCATGCACCGCGAACGCCGCGGGAACCGCCGCGACGAAGAATTCGGCATGCGGAATCTGCGTATCGAACGCCCTGATCTGCGCATCCAAGTCTTTTTGTTCCGCTTCCAGCCGTTCGCGAGTCGGCTGATCGGGCTCCTCTTCCTCTTTCGCATTCAGTGCGGTGGCGACTTCCGCCTTGCGTTGCCTGGCCTGCTCGCGGTCGGACTTCATCTTGTCGATCCGGCGACGCTGCTCTGTAAGTTTGATTTCCCGTTCAGCCCGCTGAGCGTCAGTTTCCGGCAATTCGGTGATCACCGGCCAGCTCCAGACACCCCACTCCACCTTGTGAACCGACTCGGTGCTGTTAAAGATTCCCCCCAGGGCGTAGTAGTCGCGCTGGGAGATCGGATCAAACTTATGATCATGGCACCGCGCGCAACTGACGGTCAAACCAAGAAATGCCTTGCTGACCTTGTCGATCTGCTGATCAACCACATCGACACGCAGCTTGGCCTTGTCGGCCTCCACGACGGTGAAGTCTCCCAGCAGCAGGAAGCCTGTCGCAATCAGATTCGAGGCGCGTTCTTCGACGGTCTTATAGGGGAGCAGATCACCGGCGATCTGCTCGCGGATGAATTGATCGAAGGGCTTATCTGCATTGAACGCGGCGATCGTATAGTCGCGATACTTCCAGGCGTGTTCGGCAAACAAATCGTTGGCGGTGCCAATCTGATCGGCATAGCCTGTCAGATCGAGCCAGTGGCGCGCCCAGCGTTCGCCGAATGCCGCTGAGGCCAGCAGGCGATCGACGACTCGTTCGTGAGCCTCTGGAGTCGTATCCGAGATGAACTCTGTAATCTGTTCTGGAGTGGGTGGCAGTCCCGTCAGATCGAGCGACACGCGTCGCAGCCACGTATAGCGGTCGGCATCGGCAACCGGCTTCAAACCTTGAGATTCCAGCTTCGCGAGCAAGAAGCGATCGACGTCATTATGGGACCAGGCGGCATCTTTCACCGCGGGGACAGCGGGGGTCTGCGGAACTTGGAACGCCCAGAAATTGCGCCCCTGGTTCGGATCGGTCCCGGCTGGCTGGCCTACCACCGGAACCTCATTTCGAGGATCGATGGCCCCCTTGGCGATCCAGTTGCGGAAGTCGGCCAAAACCGCGTCAGGTAGCTTCTCCTTCGGGGGCATCTCGACCGCCGAATCAGCGTAAGTCATGGCTTTGAAGATCAGGCTCGCCTCTGGCTTGCCGGGCACCAGCGCGGGGCCACTGTCGCCTCCACGCAAAAGAGCCGCACGGCTGTCGACCCGTAAGCCACCCTTGGGGACTTTGGATTTGCTCGAATGGCATTCGTAACAGTGCTCGACAAGCACCGGTCGGATCTTCGACTCGAAGAACGCTTCGTCGTCATTCGCGCTGGCCCGGCCAGACAGTGCGGCCAGCACGCCTCCGACAAACAAACAGGTACTCAGTCTTAATCGCATGGCAGGCATCACAAGTGTGAGGAGTGTGGACGGCGGGCAAATCAGTTGGGTGGATCCGTATTCTGTTCGTCATTGACGTGGGCCGTCAGACGATTCAGGACCGCTTGCATATGAGCGCGCATGGCCCGTTCGGCGGCATCGGGGTCACGCCGCCGAATCGCCGTGACGATTTCGTCGTGCAGGCGGTGGCCGAGTTCATTGTTGCGTGGCGGGGGAGTGGTGCGAGCCATCTGCGCCAGCACAAACTCATAGATCACCTCCATCACATTCTGCATCAACTCGTTACCGGCGATGTCAACGAGTTTGCGATGGAATCGAAAGTCAATCTCGAGCGCCTGTTCGTAGGGGCGGTCGAAGTCGTGCAATTCACGCAACAATTCTTCGAGTACCGCAACATCGTCAGCCGTGGCCCGTTCGGCGGCCTGCCGCACCGCCTGGACTTCAATGGCCGACCGCAACTCGGCATAAGTGAGCAGTTCGCGGGGCGAAATCGTCAAGGCGCTGCGTACAAGTTGCACGCAATTCACCAGGCTGCCGCGGTTACTGACGAATGTTCCCCGGCCGCGTTGAATGCTGACCAGGCCCATGCTGTCGAGCCTCGCCAGCCCTTCCCGTAAAGCGGGGCGGCTGACCTGCAGTTGTTCGACCAATTCCAATTCCCCAGGCAAACGCATGCCGGGCAGCAGGTTCTGCTGTTTAATGACCGCCAGAATCCGCTCGACAACTTGATCGACGGTAGAACTGCGAGGAATTGGTTTCAAGCGCATCGTGACCCAACAACAGCAGTATGAGTGAGCAAGTCATTACAACGTGTTAGATGTCTGACATGTTACTGCTGCCAAAGTGCCAGTGTCAAGAATCGTCTCCCTGATCTCACCCTGGCAAGCCGGAGCGAAACCGATTATTTGCGCACTCAGAAATAGAAGACGATCCAAATGGGATCAGGTGCCCGGATCACAGAATAGGCTTCCAGCCGGTGACTTCTCTTCGAAGTCGACGGTTCTGGAAGCCGCTCCTGCGCTGCATTATCAAGCGAGGATTTCTTTGACGAACTTGCCTTTCACGTCAGTCAGGCGATAGTCGCGGCCGGCGTGGCGGAAGGTCAGGCGTTCGTGGTCCAGGCCCAGCAAGTGGAGCATTGTGGCGTGCAGATCGTGAGTGTGAACGCCCCCTTCGGCAGGCAGGATGCCATATTCGTCGGACTTGCCGTGAACCATGCCCCCCTTCACGCCCCCTCCGGCCATCCAGGACGAGAAGACCAGATTGTGGTGCTCGCGACCCGCATGATTGGCATCTTGATGGAACGGGGTCCGGCCGAATTCGGAGGTCCAGACAACCAGCGTGCTGTCGAGCATCCCTCGTCGCTTGAGATCGGCCAACAAGCCGGCGATCGGTTGATCGATGGCTTTCGCCAGGCGTTCGTGGTCGGCCATGTTGCCATGCGAATCCCAGTTGTTGCTTGATCCGACATCAATCAACTCCAGGAACCGGACACCCCGTTCGGCCAGCCTTCGAGCCACCAGGCATTGCCAGCCAAACCCGGAGGTGGCCCCGCGATTCACGCCGTACAGCTTGAGAGTCTCATCGGTTTCGCTGGAGAGATCAAAGGCTTCGGGGGCTTCGCGCTGCATGCCGAAAGCGGTTTCGAACGAACGGACGCGGGCATCCAAGGCCTGATCGGCCGCCCGGCGTTCCAGGTGGCTGCGATTCAGTTTGCTTAATAAACCCAGTTCCAATTGTTGCAGTTCGACACCCGGGACACGCGGTTTCA
>CAZQUW010000060.1:10676-27421 GCA_964596215.1 uncultured Planctomicrobium sp.
CTTAATAAACCCAGTTCCAATTGTTGCAGTTCGACACCCGGGACACGCGGTTTCAGATTGGGCAGTGGCTCGGGCCCGGGAATGACATGGGTTCCCTGGTGACAGGCGGGCAGGAAATCACTCCCCCAGGTCTGGGCACCGGCATAGGGAGCCGCAGGCGCCACAACCATGAAGGACGGCAGGTTGCGATTGACGGTTCCCAATCCATAGCTGACCCAGGCCCCCGCGCTCGGGCGGGCAAACTGGGCCGAGCCCGTATGAGCAGCCAGGGTGGCCTTGTCGTGCCCGTCGCTGTCGCAATACATGGCATTCAGTACGCAGACATCATCAATCACCGAACCCAGATGAGGAAACAGGTCGCTCACCCAAGTGCCGCTCTGGCCATACTGCTTGAACGACCAGCGCGACTTGATCAGGAATCGCTGGAACTGACCGGGCTTGTTGAGCCAGCGTGAGGCGGTGATCGACTTGCCGTGATCGGTCGTCAGCCTGGGCTTATGGTCGAAGGTATCGACTTGAGATACCCCTCCCGTGGAATACAAAAAGATGACCCGTTCGGCCTTGGCTGGAAAATGACCTGGGCGGGCAGCGAGCGGATCCAGCGAGGTCGATGCCCGCAACTGGTTCCCCTGGAGTTCATCCCACAAGCCAGCCAGGGCCAGGGCGCCAAAGCCACCCGAAGCGGTCTGGAGAAATTCGCGGCGGGAGGTGATTGGTGAATTCATAATTGCAACCTCTGATCGTTCGATTTCCCAAGTGGAAATCTGGTGATCCGGCAGCCCCAGGGCTCCGGATGGTGCTTTGAATGCAATACGGTTCTGTTTTAATCGTCCGTGGGGTAAGGGGACCCTGCTCAACCGAATCTCGGCTGATTAATCCACATACAACAAACCGTTGCTGGTTAATAACACTCGTCCCAGCGCTGCCCAGGCCCCCGCAGCCTGCTTGTCGGCCGGGATGCCCTGCTCGGCCAGCTTCTTCGTATAACCGCTGACAAACGTCAGCGCTTCATGAATGTCCTCGGCGGAGGGTTCCTTGCCGTGACAGGTTTCAAATGCAAATCGAGCTCGGGCCGCATCATCGCCGGGAAGCGCCAGCAGGCGGCCAGCAAATGCCGCGGATTGCTCGTGAATGAAAGGCGAATTCATCAGGTAGAGAGTTTGAGTCGGGGTCGTCGTGGGTTGGCGGTCGGCAACGCTGATATTCGGATCTGCGGCGTCGAATAATGCCAGAAACGGATGGCGCCGGTTTCTCTGAACCATCAGATAGACACTGCGGCGGTTATTGTCGTAAACCGCATGAAACGGATTGTGAATGGTAAAGCCCCACGTGTTCACCGGTGGGAACGGATGGACTTCAGGAGTCGAACGATCCAGCCGGCCGCTGATGGCCAGCATGGCGTCGCGGATCGATTCCGCATCCAGCGACCGGCGGGTATATCGCCAGTACCAGCGGTTCGCGGGATCGGTCTTCAAGTTGGTCGCCTCGTCCTCACTGCTGAGCTGATAAGTGCGCGAGTTCATAATCAGCTTGTGCAGCGATTTCATGGACCAGCCAGAGGCAATAAACTCGGACGCCAGCCAATCGAGAAGTTCCGGATGACTGGGCAGTTCGCCGCGCGTTCCGAAGTCACTGGGCGTCGCGACCAGACCCTGCCCGAAGTGCCATTTCCAAACCCGATTCACAAACACGCGGGCAGTCAGCGGATTGGTCGGACGGGTCAGCCAGTTGGCTAGTTCCAATCGGCCGCTGCCGTGTGACTCGGCGGGCAATGGATCGCCCCCCAGGACCTCCAGAAATCGCCGGGGAACTTCGTCCCCTAATTGATCGGGTTCACCTCGTTTTTGAATGCGGGCATTGACCGGCTTGCCTTCGCTGACGCCGTAGGCCACCGGATAGACCACGCGAGCAGCTTCCGCGTCGCGCAGCTTGGTCGTTGCGGCGATGTCCGCATCCAGCTTGGCGACTCGTTCCTTCCAGTCTGGGGGAAGAGTTGGTGCGGGTACGGGATCACTGCCGGGAGCATTGAAGGGGCTCGTCTGTAACCCGACATTGTCCAGATCGCGGGTGAGTGCGGGGCCGGGAACGTGTCCGTTCCCATCGCAGATGAATGTGTCGGCCACGCCGTCCCAGTTGGGACCGAGTGCCTTGTCGGCGATCGTGGTGAGATCTGCCGTAGTCCCGACGATGCCGCTGAAGGTCTTCTTGGCCGGGTCGAGGGTCAACCGCAGCGTATACCAGGTTCCTGGTTCAACTTTGCGGATGACTTCCCAGTTCGCACCATTGCGAACTGCGAACTCAGTCGCGGAGACGCTGCAATCAATCGCGACCGACTGCACGACGCCCCGCCCCAGATAGAACCGATACGAGCCGGGTTGCTTGCCGGCAGCCACGGTGCGAAAGTCGATCGTAAAGTGCATTTGCTGGCCCGGGGTGGCACGCAGCCCGGGTTGAAATACATACCGCACTCCATCCCCCGACGCCTGGCAGCTCAACCGGGCTCCCCGCGTGCCGGATGGATGCACGTGAGCAAACGGGCTTTGCGCTTCGGCCAGCGTGGCCACCGTTCCGGCAGACATCCAGGGGGCCGCGAGGGGCTTGCCGAGTGCCTGACCCTCGAGTGCTAAATCCACTCCGCCGGCGAATGACTTTCCATCGAGAGCTGCCTTGTCGGCGGTGAGTCGTGCAATCTCGCCCTCCAACCGAGCGACCTCGGCGGCCTTGACTTGATCGCGTCGAGCGGCTTCCTCGGGGGGAACGAGGGGCGGGAATTGCGACGGACGCTTTTGTTCTTCTCCGCCGGGGAAGGCCCACGTTGTACTTTGCAGGATGCCGTACAGGGCATAGTAATCGGCCGCGGTGACCGGATCGTACTTATGATCGTGGCAGCGGGCACAACCGACCGACAAACCGAGCAGCGACCGGCCGACCGAGTCGATGACGTCGGCGAAGTCGAGATACTGATAGTCGGGCGACGGGCTATAGCCGTAGCGTTTGCCAATCGCCAGGAAGCCGGTGGCGGTCACACGGCGGGCGTAGTCATCCGCGGGCCCCGATCGGGCCAGGATATCGCCGGCGACTTGTTCTCGAATGAACTGATCGAATGGTTGATCGGCATTGACCGCAGCAATCACCCAGTCGCGATATTGGCCGGCTTGCGGTACGGGATAGTCCGAGCCGTCGCCCGCCGTGTCGGCATAGCGTGCGACATCCAGCCAATGCCGGCCCCAGCGGATTCCGTAGTCGGGTGATGCCAGCAGACGGTCGACGACCTTCCCGAATGCGTCCGCAGATTCGTCGTTCAGAAACGCCTGGATCTCGTCCGGTGTCGGTGGCAACCCCGTGAGGTCAAAGGTGGCGCGGCGAATCAGGGTTCGCTTGTCGGCATCGGGCACCGGCTTGATCCCCTGCTTTTCTCGCAGGTTGGCAACAAATCGATCGAGATCAGTCCGGGGCCAGGCGGTGTCGACAACGGTTGGCACCGTGGGGGACCGCAGGGGCTGAAAGGCCCACCAACGGCGAGCTTCCTCAAGTGACATGCCACCGATGCGGGCCGCTGCGATACGCGGGTCAGGAGCCCCACGGGTGACCCATTCGGTCAGTGCCGCGATCTCGGCAGCAGACAGCTTGCCCCCTTTTTCCGGAGGCGGCATCTGCAGGTCGTCATCCTGGTACAGAATGGCCTTGATCAGGCGGCTCTCGTCAGGTTTGCCGGGAACGATTGCCGGCCCGTTATCGCCCCCCTTCAGCCAGCCGTCGCGCGTATCCAAAGCCAGGCCGCCGCTGGTCTTACCCTTGGCATTGGAATGGCAACCATCACATTTGGTGACCAATATTGGCCGGATCCGATTCTCGAAGAAATCGATGTCGCTTTCGGCCACAGCCAGATCAGGCCATGCCCCGCAGGCGATCAAGGCGAGAGTCGCGATGGCGAATTCTCGAAATCGAAATCTACGGCATAACTTCCCAGCCATGCCGCAAGACGCAGGAAAGCTGGTAAAAAACGACGTCGGGCCCCGCTCGGGGGATGAAAAATGGATCTTGTTCATGTCTCATATTGTCGACAATCCATGACGGGAAATCAATCTCAAGTTGCGAGATCCGGGGGGAGTTCTCAGTCATTTTGTCGTGGGGTGAAGGCATAGCCCCGCCTGAGTCTGTCACTTCTGAATTCGGTCGGGTGACTGCGTTGGAAGCGTGAATGGGGAAGAACTACCAGTCTTTGCTTGTGATGGGCTACGCAGGCTTCTGTGACACTGCGGGTCCAGAACGGCGACGAACCTCCCCCCGTGCCGTTCCATCGCGTACCATCCATTGCCTGTCGGCAATCGACTCCATAATGCACACAGACTCCTGAGGGGCGCTCAACATGACAACGAATTCTCGACGCGAATTTCTTGGATGTCTCAGTAGTGGTGCGCTGGCAGGACCTCTGGCGAGTTCGTTGACGTGGACGATGCCGGCAGGCGCTGCCCCGCAGTCAGACCGACCGAAAATCAAGATCGGCCAGATCGGGGTTGGGCACGCGCATGCCAGCAAGCTGTCTGTTTACCGGGCTTCGCCGGAATACGAAGTTGTCGGGATTGTCGAACCTGATCCCCAGTTGCGACAGCAGGCGGAGAAGCAGGCGGTGTTTCAGGGACTGCGGTGGCTGACGCAAGAGCAACTGCTGAACGAACCTGGCCTGCAGGCGGTGCTCGTGGAGACTCGCGTCCGAGACTTGCTGAATGCGGCCCACGCTTGCGTGTCAGCGGGCAAGCACGTGCATCTCGATAAACCTGCAGGAGAATCACTGCCACAATATCGCAGCCTGCTGCAAGCGGCCGAGAAGCAGCAGTTAATGGTGCAGATGGGCTACATGTTCCGGTACAACCCGGCCGTCGTATTGTTGAGAAAATGTCTCGCCGAAGGCTGGCTGGGGGAGGTGTTCGAAGTGCACGCAGTGATGAGTAAAGTCGTCGGTGCGGCAGCACGCAAGGAACTGGCCGAGTATCCCGGCGGAATCATGTTTGAACTCGGCTGTCACATTCTGGATCTGGTCATTGGAGTCCTGGGTAAACCGAATACCGTGACGCCTTTCGTCCAGCATGCGGCCGCGATTGACGACAAACTTGCAGATAACATGCTGACGGTCCTGACCTATCCGCGGGCAATTGCGACGGTGAAATCGAGTGCGGTGGAAGTCGATGGGTTTGATCGCCGGCATCTGGTGGTTTGTGGATCCGAGGGGACGTTTCACATCCAGCCCCTCGACAATCCCTCGGCCCGGGTGACTTTCTCTAAGCCGCACGGTGAGTTCAAACAGGGGTATCAGGATGTGAAGTTTTCCAAATACCAGCGTTATGTCGATGATGCCGCTGATATGGCGAAGGTGATTCGCGGCGAGAAGCCGACGGACTTTTCCTATGCGCACGATCTGACAGTCCAGACGACCTTATTACAGGCGAGCGGGCTGCCGATTGAATGATCCTGTGTCTCCTGTTGGCCGCATGCGGGATTCGAGCAACCAGTGCCGAACTCCGCCGAACTAACCTGACGTGTGCTTCGGCGGCGACTTACCTGACGCTGCGTAGTTCAGCCAGCCGCGTGCGGTCCAGTTCAATACCTAAACCTGGTCCTTCAGGCACCGCGATTTGCCCGTTAGTCACATCCCACGGCCGAGTGAGAGCATGTTCGACATGGAACAGCGGACCGATGATGTCGGCGGCATATCGTTCCACGGCAATATTGGGTGCGGCGACGGTTAGATGAGCCATCGCTGCCGAGCCAATATCCCATTCGAGATTGCTGCCGATGGCGCAATGCACCCCGGCGGCTTCACACAGGGAGATGATGGCCAGTGTGTTAAGCAGGCCACCATGCTTGCCGGGACACACACTGATGATGTCGGCCGCTTCCTTGCGGATGCAATTCAACGCGTCCTGCAGGGTGAAGATTGATTCGTCGGCCATCACTGGCAGCCGGGTCTGTCGACGCACGCGGGCCAGACCATCCAGATCGAGCCGATGGACCGGTTGTTCCACGAATGCCACGCCATATTCTTCCAGGCGGGGCGAAGCCCGAATGGCATCATTTACCGACCAGCCTCCATTGGCATCAACCGTCAATCGTACCTGGGGCCCGACGGCTTCACGCACCAGGCGAATGCGTTCCAGATCAAACTCCAGCGGGTCCTGGCCGACCTTCAGCTTAATGGTTCGAAATCCCTCGGACACCATCCGCGTTGCCGCACTGGCCGATTCCTGGGGGCCGACCGGCATGATAGGAAAACGGAGCGGCAGGTCGCCCGAACGGACCGCGCCACCCAGGAGTTGATGCAGCGGCGCCTGGAGCGACTTGCCCAGGATGTCGAACAGTGCCATCTCGATCCCCGCTTTGGCGAACGGATTGGCGAACACACTTTTCAATTTATCCAGGCAGTGGCGGATGCGTCGCGGGTCCTCGCCGATCAATCGGGGAGCCAGTTGCTGTTCGATCAGGGTCTGTGCACCGACCTGCGTTTCACCACTCCAATCGGCAGAACCGTTGACCTCGCCGATACCTTCCAGTCCATTGTCAGTATGAATGAAGATCACGAGCAGATGCGATGTGAATCGAAAGCCCTTGGTATCCTTCACCTGCCCCACCCGCCGGTCCACACCGATGCTCACGGGCAGTGTTTCAATCGCGGTGATCTTCACGGGCGGCCTTTCGAAAGAGTGTCCTGGTTTGTTCAGCGAAGGCAAAGTGTCGAAGTTCTGCAGAGATTAATTTCGCCGAAGTGCAAGCAATTTCCAACCAGAACCAGAACGGATCGCTTGCAGCGCGAACGCCGGGGATCATTTGGCCTGCCCGTAGAACTCAATCATCGCTGCCGATAACGTCTCGACGATGGCTGCCAGATAGGCCCTGCCCCGTTCGGGATCTCCCCGGTCGGGGCTGTCGGAATAACCATCAATGGCTTGCCACGATCCGTGATGTTCGGCCCGATAGGGCCGATAGAAACTGCGAGGATCGGACCCGACGACGTTGTCGCGATGCGGCAGTGGGTGCTGGATCAATTCGGGTCGCAGGGCCATGATGAGCGACGTCTCAAACGCGCCCGCGTGGCCTGGCAGCCTGCCCGGTTTATGAGCATCCAGTGCCACTAAAGCATCCCAGGCCACCGTCCAGTACGATGCGGCCGCCATGCTCACGGGATGTTTCAACGCCAGGTCGCGGGCGACCAGTTGCAGCAGTTCGTTGTTGCCGCCGTGTCCATTCACGATAAAAATCTTGCGGTAACCGCTGGTGATCAGCGACTCGGCGAGTTCATAGACCGTGCGGTAGTAGGCTTCCGTGCTGAGCGACATCGTGCCACCAAACGGCAGATGATGCTGGGATGAACCGAACGGCAGCGTGGGGGCGACCAGTACGGGAATCGTCGCCCCGGCTTTATCTGCTGCCTGACGGGCCAGCGCTTCCACCGTGAGATAGTCCGTTCCGACCGGCAGATGCGGACCGTGTTGCTCCAGGGCGCCCACCGGCCAGATCACCAGCGTCTCCGCGGCGACTTGGCGCGATTCAGCGCGGGTGATTTCTTGCAGCAGAGGACGGCTGGGCATGACGGTACCTCAAATACGAGATGCAGAATTGGCTGGCAGTTCAGGGCGCAGGTTATCACCTGGAGTTTGTTCGCTTCTTACCGATTATCTGTCGTCCTCACCGGGCCGAGCCAATCAGGCGCCTGATCTTTCGGGGGAAGTAAGCATTCCAGCGTGAATACTGATAAATTAGCATGGCATTGGCAGGGAATTCGCGGTGCACATTCCGAGCCGGTACCGTAGCTGTCCGGCTGCCAACACGCAAGGATCAGAGCCGCAAACGGTCATTGCCGTTTCTGAGGTGTCTGGATGAACCTTGCTGCACACCGCGCTATCCACCGTGAGGTCATAAAAATAATGCCAGCGGGCCGCCGTCGAATGCTGATGATAGGTGTTGCCGTCGTCACAGTGATGGTTGCCGGTGGCTGGCTGTGGTTCCGGGTGTCAAACGATCCGGCACGTCTGATCGGAGCGGCACGGCAGGCATTACGGCGGCAGAATCACACGCAGGCGCTCGAATTGGCGCGGCAGGCTCTGGAGCGTCAACCCAGCTCAATCGCAGCGCTGCTGGTTGCGGGACAGGCATCAAGAAAGCTGTCCGACCCGGATACCGCTCTCGGCTACCTCGAGCAGATCCCGGATGCGAATCCCTCGGCCGCAGTAGTGGCGCGATTGGAGGCGGGGGAGATCCTGCTCTTCGATCAGCAGCAAATGCTGGCTGCTGAAATGCAGTTTCGACGCCTGCTGGCGGTTGATCCCGCCTCCGCGATCGGGCATGCACGCCTGAGTTACACGCTGGGGTTGCAGTCCCGCTACTGGGACCAGATCCCGCATCGCCTCGCGGAACTCAAGTACGAGCAGAAATCGACACTGGTCCTGTTCTCGCTATCTCTCGGTGAAAATTCGTTAGAGAATCCCGAGCTGGTGATGCAGTACCTGAAGGCCTCTCCGGATGATCCTGGCAATCAACTGGCGGCAGCTCGGGTGCACCAGGAGATTCGAGACTACGACCGCGCCGAGAAGTTGGCCCGCAGTGCCCTGCGCTTGCGTCCCGATTGGCCTGATGCCCACGCGCGACTGGGGCGAATCCTGATCGAAGCGGGGCGGCCGAGGGAAGTTCTCGATGGCTGGCAGGCGGAACTCGCAGCGGACGCGTGGCGTCACCCTGCGGTCTGGTTTGCACGGGGACTGGCCTGCTCGCATCGGGGCGACCATGGATCGGCGGCGAGATGCCATTGGGAGGCCCTGCGACTTGATCCGGCCCATCAGCGGGCGGCCTATCAACTGGGGCAGGAATTGGTGGCCATTGATCGCAAGGCAGATGGCGAGCGATTTCTCGCCCATTCGGCCCGGTTGGAGGCTTATGTCAGGGCCTGCGAGCTGGCCCATCACCTGCAATCTCCTGCCAATCTGTTACGGGCAGCAACCCACGCCGAAAAACTGGGGCTCTGGTGGGAAGCAGCGGGTTGGTGTCGCATGGTGCTGCAGGTTCATCCCGATGACGCAACCGCCTTGCCGATGCTGAGTCGCATTGAGCCGCAACTAGCTGACATGGAGGGGATGCGAATGCGCGCGCGAGGCAACCCGGCCCGCAGCATCGATCTGTCTAAGCACCCCCTGCCCCTGTTGACGACGCCAGCTCCGGCTGTTGCCGGGCCGGAGGTGGTCGCTAACACGGCATCCGTCACATTCGCGGACGAGGCGACTGCGGCCAGTCTGAATTTCGAATATCGCAATGCTGGCAGTCCCCGCGAGGGAATTGTGTATATGTACGAAGTGGTCGGCGGCGGCGTTTGCGTTATCGACTTTGACGGTGACGGCAAGCCCGATATCCACTTTCCTCAGGGAGCCCCGTGGCCATTACGACCGGGCCAGCGTGAGCACCTTGATCGGTTGTTTCACAATCGAGGCAATGGTCAGTTCGCGGATGTGACCGAGGCCGCACGCCTCGTCGAAGATGGCTTCAGCCAGGGGGGCAATGTCGGGGATGTTGACGAGGACGGCTTTCCCGATCTGTTTGTGGCCAATATCGGCGGCAACCGCCTGTTTCATAATAACGGCGATGGCACATTTGAGGACATCACCGCCACCGCTGGAATTGCCGGCGATCGCTACACATCCAGTGGCTTGATTGCCGATTTCAACAGCGATGGTTATCCCGATCTGTATGAGGTCAATTATCTCGCCGGCGATGACTTGTTCACGCGCGTGTGCGGGGATGCGAGCGGGCGTGGAGCCTCTTGCCTGCCGCAACTGTTCCAGCCCGCACGAGACCGGTGCTATCTGAACCTGGGGGATGGTCGGTTTGAGGATATTTCCCAGTCATCAGGGGTCGATCGACTGGCTGGCATGGGATTGGGGATTGTGGCCCTGACGCTGGGCGATTCGCAGGCATTGAGTTTGTTTGTGGCCAACGACATCGGGGCCAACTTCTTGTTGGTCAATGCCGCGGCGCCCGGCGAGCGACCCGAATTCACCGATCAGGGTTTGACGGCAGGCGTGGCATATAATCGGCATGGCAAGTACGAAGCCTCGATGGGCATTGCCGCGGGGGATTCGGATGGAGATGGTCTGATTGATTTGTTCGTCACCAATTTTGATGACGAAACCAACACGCTGTACCGGCAAAAGCCGGGCGGGCTATTTGTAGATGATACAGTGGACTCGGGTTTTTCGAAGAAGAGTCAACCCTATGTCGGCTGGGGCACCCAGTTTGTAGATGGCGATCTGGATGGCTGGCGCGATTTGATCCTGACCAACGGTCATGTGAACGATTTGCGAGACAAGGGCAAACCGTTTCAGATGCCGGCTCAGTATTATCGCAATCTGGGGAATGGCCAGTTTGCCGAGGTTCCGCGAAACATTCTTGGTTCTTACTTTCAGAAAAACCTGCTGGGGCGCGGGCTGGCGCGACTCGATTGGAATGGAGATGGCCGCGAGGACGTGGTCATTTCCCATCTCGATGCGCCGGCGGCCCTGCTGACGAATACGACGCAGCAGACCGGCCAGTCTCTACGGCTGCGATTGCGGGCCACTCGCAGCAGTCGCGACGCCATCGGGGCGGTGATCACAGTGCAGTGGGGTGACCGAAAGCTGACGAGCCAACTGACTGCCGGGGACGGAAATCAATCGTCGAATGAGCGGCAGATTATCTTCGGCCTGGGTTCGAATTCCCATGCCCAGAAAGTGACGGTTCGCTGGCCTTCGGGAGCTATCCAGGATTACGGGCCGCTGTCGAGTCGATCCGTGTGGATGTTAATCGAAGGCCAGGCGGCGGTGGCCCTGCCGTAAAATCCAATCCAGTCAATCCAGCCCCGCGGTACAGGTCACGGCTGCTCGACGATCTCGAGGGTCTGGTTCGCTTTGACGGGTCCCGCGACGACCTGCTTCGTGCCGGAGGGCCATTCGACCTCAATCGCTTCCACGTGATCTGCCTTATCGAGACCAAAATAGAGCGGAGCCAGACTGTGGGACATATAACCCGACAGGCCATCATGGACTTTGCGGAACTTCTGACTGCCGACGCGCACCGTGACGATCGCCCCCAGTCCGTCGCGATTGGATTTTGATCCCTTCAAGCGAATCTGTAAGTACTTCAATCCCGGCTTGGCGACCGACAGGTTACTGATGAGTACCATCGGTTCTTCGTTGACTTCATTCGTAACAATGTCCAGGTCGCCGTCGTTATCCAGGTCGAATACGACTGACGACTTGGACCCCACGGCTGACCAGACCATCCGCGGCCCGGTCACTCCCGGCTCGGTACACAACTTGTGGCCCTGCTCCGTCCCATTGCAATCTAACGCAAACCACGGGGTCGCAGTGCGACCGTCACGCCGGGGCTCGACACCGACGATGAACTCGCTGTCGCGAAATCTCTGCCCCTGCTCGTTCAGCAATAACGAATTGATGGCATATCGGAACGGATAGTTCATGCTGGCAGTGATAAAGGCATCATCGAAGCCATCCGCGTTGACGTCGCCGACGCTCAGGCCCCAGGGCCAGTAAGTTTCAGCACCGATCCTGTCTGAGACCTCTTCGAATTTGCCCTGACCGAGATTGCGGAAGAAGGCATTACCATAGATCGACTGGCGACCGGGCTGCGGGTTGAATTCACCAGCCTCCACCAGCCGGGGAGGCCACATCATGCGTGATTTGAGTTTCTCGCGTTCGGGGCCGACCTCTTCGCTCATGTCGGAATGCATGTCAGTCAGAAACAGGTCAAACTGGCCGTCGTTGTCGAAGTCGAAGATCTTGATGCCCATCGAGCCCCATGGGGTGTTCGGGAAGATTTCCTGGCTGCGTCGGCGAAAAGTCTGGCCTGCCTGATTTTCATAATACTCGTCATGCCCCTGCATATTCAGCACATACAGGTCGGGCCAGCCATCCTGATTAAAATCGCACGGCGAGGCGTCTCCCGACCAGCAGACGTCGACCAGTTGCGTGGCTTCGGTCACGTCGGTGAATTTCAGCTGCCCGTCATTGCGATATAACACGCTTCGTTCATTGCGTTCCGCGGGCCGCAAATGGCCGGCAAAGGCATCTGGAAACGCCCGGTAATATTTGGATTCGCTCCCCTCAGGTTCACCCCGCAGAGGCTCGCGCGTGACCGTGCGGACCTCGTCCTGGGTGTACTTACCCACGTTGGTAACAAACAGGTCGAGTAACCCGTCGAGATTGTAGTCAAAGAAGATCGGGGCCGAAGAGTGGCCTACATAGCCGACACCGGCGGTGGTGGTCACGTCACGAAATTTTCCGCTTCCCATATTCTCGAAGAGCACATTGCCGTGTCGCACGGTGGTCACGAACAGATCGGCGTCGCCGTCGTTGTCGATATCGCCAAACGCTGCCGACACGCTAATGCGATCTGCCAGCTCAACCCCGGCGGAGGCAGTGATGTTTTCGAACTTGCCCTCCCCCACGTTGCGCCAGAGTTCATTGGGGCCGGCCTGGGTGAGGAAGTAGATATCGGTCCGCCCATCACCATCGACGTCGGCCACGACGATTCCATTCCCATGGTCGTAGTGCGCAGCTTCATAGAGTCGCCCGGCATCGTCCACGATCTTGTTGCGAAACGTAATTCCGGACTCAATCACCCGGTCTTCAAACTGAAAATTGTGGAACGCAGTGATCGTCTTCGCACTCAGTAGCTGTTCCACGCGACGCGGTTCTAACCAGGGGGTCGTCACGACTTCTGTCGGCATTGGCAGTCGTTCGGCAAACAACGAGTTCAGGTCGGATTGGATCTCCACTCCGCTGAGTTCATGCGGTGAATGATAGGATTTGCGAATTCGACCATAGAAATCGACCAGGATCGTCACTCCGTCTGCCTCTTCCGGCAGAATGGAACCTGGCTTCCGCGGGAAGTCGGTGGCCATGATCGTCTCTCGACAGAGGGCGTCAATTTCTGCAGTGGGGCCAGCCAGGACCTTGCAGGGGAATTCCTGGTCACTGCCGGTCTCCACCAGTGAGCGGAGGACCTCGAGATCTGGGCGGGAGGCATCGGTGAGGATCATCATCCGAACTTCTCCCGAATCGGCCCGCTTCTGGATTGCAGCCTGCAAATTGGACAGGCTCTTCGAAAGAATCTGGGCGTTCGATGTGGCCTTTGAGGGAAGGATCGTTGCCAGCCAAACTCGATCACGCAATTCCCGGGACCCGAAAGTTTTACCCGTCGCTTCGGTCAGTCTGAACAGCGGAGCCTGTCCGAGTATGGGCAACCCAGCGGACGAAGCGATGGTGGGTTGGATCGGCTGAGGTAGCCTGGCACGCGGAGAAAACGCCAATACAGCCAGGATTCCCACCATGACCACCACTGCGAGTAACCAGAAGCCACGGGGTATTCGGGACATACCGGAATCAATTTCTATCCATTGCGGGGTAAGAGGAGACTTCTCCTGGGGGCCGACTATCTGTGACCCGACTGCCGGGCAATCCAGTTGTCGAATTCGGACGGTTTATGCACGACGATCCGACCAAAAAGCTGCTCGTGTTGAAAACCACACATCTGATCTCCGCGGAATCGATACTCTCCGGGGTCGTCCACCGGCAGGTTCAGAGCAAACTCAACTTCGGGCACCGCAATCTCGTGAATCTGATGTCGTTGAATGGCTATGGTATAGAGAAGATCGCGACTCGTCAGCAAAACCTTCACTTGCCTGTCTGCGGGGAGGTGAAGGTCATGTTCCGACAAGATGTCGTCCGCAGTGTCGAGGCATTCATCGCTCCCAGCATACCGTACGTGCCATGCCATTTTCTCCCCAGTTAAGCGGATCAGGTACGGCGCGTTCGAACTTCGATAAGGGACAGCCTTCTCCGTGCCCCCCCTGGGGATGACAAGCAACAGACTGGCGACCAGTGTCGCGAAGACTGCAATCGCACGTCGATCGAACGAAATTACTGCACTTATGCCACGGTGTGTAAAGCGGTCGCAATTCTGATCGTGAACATTTGCGATGTTTGGGGCCATCATGTTGGCCTCGAATTCCGGTTAGAGGGGCAAACCAATTGATGACCAGTCGATCGCCAGGCAGATCCTGAAGCAAGAATACCGCGCAGTATGTGCGCGGTGTTTGTGCGTCCGTTCCATTCTTCGAGTTCACAGGAAATTAAATCCGCTGCGACGGCCGGATTCACCAGAGCCCTGACTGTGACCATAGCGGAACTCGATTCGCCACCTTGAAACCGGCGTCGAATCGAACGTATTGCGATCAGTTACTGATAAATTTCGTGTGTTTTAAGCTGATTCATGCGTCCCGTCGCCGACTTTGACAAGAGACATGCAAAAGGTGTGCCGTGCTCTGGTGTTTCCATCGGACTGAATCGTGGCTTCGACATGTATTGATGGATGTGGACCAAGATTTGCTTTACTGCATGTTAAATAGGCTTCAGGCAAATGAGGTGTCGCTTCGCCACGGGTGAACTATGTAACAAGCAGTGCGTCGATCGCCTCCAGGCGACGAATTTTCGCGACGAATTTTCCTAGTGTTCTTGGCGAGTGATGTATTAATTCCTCTTGATTTTATCCATCTGTTCACGTGACACAAATCTCTCTATCGATTCTGTAGTTCACTTCATCCCTTCGGGTTACTCATTTCGGGAGTCGCGTATGTTGCACTTGCGACGTTTTTTTCGTAGCGGATTTACCCTGATCGAACTGCTTGTGGTGATTGCCATTATTGCAGTGTTGATTGCGCTCCTCTTGCCTGCCGTTCAGCAGGCGCGCGAGGCTGCACGACGCTCGCAGTGCAAGAACAACATGAAACAGATTGGTTTAGCGTTACACAATTATCACGACGCCTTTAACGCCTTTCCAATCGGAGAGCTGGACCGGATGCGCGGGAATTGGCGCGTGCGAATCCTGCCGTACTACGATCAGGCCCCACTATATAACAACTTGACATTTAATACCGGCGATTTTAACAGCGGGAGCGCGATGCTGGCAATCTTGCGGGGTACCATCGTGCCGGGGTTGAACTGTCCTTCCAGTACCATGCCGATCAATGGCACAGGTTCAGGCAATCCGAATGCGAATACACTGAACTCGCAACTCCACGACTACACCGGCATCATGGGGGCCGGTCCGGATCCCGCATCGCGAACGGGTGTGTGCGTCACAAACAGCAACTGGGGCGCAATTGGCTGCCTGAATGGGATGCTGCGGGTCAATCAAGATTCCAAGAGTCGGGATGCGACCGATGGTATGTCCAACACGTTTATTGTTGGCGAGCAGTCAGGCGATGTGGCGGGGGCCGACCGCCGCGCGAATTATTGGGGTGGCTGGGCGGGGACCTACTGGGGCATGGATGGGAACTTGATTGGCGCGCCGATCACCTCGCAGGCCGCGACCACTTACTGGATCGGCAGCGGGTGTACCACCCTGCGTTATCCACCAAATGCGGACCAGGGCAAGACCGCAGCCACGTACTGCGTCAGTGGAAGCGGATGTGCCGGCACTTACATGTACAACACGCCCTTGAGTTCCATGCACGAAGGTGGAGTGCACGCGTTAATGGCTGACGGTGCAGTCCGTTTCGTTTCTGAAAACATTAACATCCAGACTTATCTGGCACTCGGCTCGAAGGACGACGGCATTGTAATCGGTGAGTTCTAATTGCTGGCTCGTCGGGCTTTGCCTGTCTCCATTTGCCAGGTCCAGATGTCGCGGAATTCAAAGGGGCGCCCAGGTTCATCATCTGGGAGCCCCTGTTCGTTGGTGCCTCACGGTATTATTCGATTTTCTCCCCCCAAGCTCAAGATGATATGGACCATAATGACTATTACTCCGAAGCGAATTCAACAGAATCAAGGTGCGGGACAGACTGCGATGCTTCTGGTCATTCTCTGTACGACGTTTTCATTCATGGCAGGTTGTGCCGGTGAATCGGCTACAGGTGACAAGCGTCCGCAAGGATCGGTCTCGGGCAAAGTGACTGTCAGCGGACAACCTGTGACAGGAGGGGCCATCCATCTGACATCCGTGAAAACTGCCTCGGAGACTTTTGGAGCCGAGTTGGCAACCGCAGGCACGTTCACCATCGCCGCGACAATTCCCGCGGGTTCGTACAAGGTTTCGCTGTCGCCCCCCGCGATGGGACCTTCGATTGGACCCGATGGCCAGATGAAGCCGGCCGACCCGAAGGCGAACCAAAGCACGATTCCCGAAAAGTATCGCTCTGCTGAGAAGAGCGACAAGACGGTGGAAGTGAAAGTCGGCACAAACTCGTTGACGATTGACTTGGTGCCATAAGTAGACGTTAATAAGAGCGAGGTTTGGAATCCTGCACCGCGACATGGGGACGGCTTTGGATTCAGATCATGAAATCGAACTGTCACAGTCAGGTTGTCGTGGCATTTGAGACATGTCTGAATCGGCTCGTGACGGAGAAACCCGATGATAAAGTTCTCGCTGATGCTGGGAATTCTGCTCGCCGCGGGGAATGTCGGTGTCGGCACGGAACCAGAGTCGGATTATCAGCGCCAGGTGAAGCCCTTGCTGAAGGAGCGTTGTTTCGCCTGTCACGGGGCTCTGAAGCAACAGGCTGGCTTGAGGCTCGATACGGGGACTGCGATCCGTCGCGGCGGAGACGGTGGCCCGGCGATTGCCGCGGGAAAAGCAGCTGAAAGCCTGCTGTTCGAGCGGATTACCGAGAGTGAACCAACCCTCCGGATGCCTCCGGAGGG
>CAZQUW010000061.1:0-27335 GCA_964596215.1 uncultured Planctomicrobium sp.
CGCTGCTCGTGCGACTGCGGGACGGCATCGCCCGCCTGGCATCGCCCTATCTCTAGCGGAACAAAGAAGACGCGAGTTTTCTTCCAGCTGGCAGCGATCGGGGCGGGGCGGACGGGGCAGGCGACTCGTCCCGCAGCGGGGCAGTGGCAAGAGCCTTATTCCCAATTTACATATTGCGTTTTACAAGTAAATCCACTCACTGGCGCTTCGGGCTGGTATGGGTGGTGTGAGACTGTCAGTCGCCTGGGCTGTTAGACCACTTCGAAGCCCGGGCGCTGTTCGCGCTGCAGATACTTGTCGGCGTCGGGGGCGTCGATGAAATGTTCGGTGTCAGGGTTCCACTTGAGGGGGCGGCCGACGCGCATGGCGATGTTGCCCAGATGACAGGTACTGACGGTGCGATGCTGGCTTTCGAGGTCGGAGATCGGGGTTCTTCGAGCCTGCACACAATCAAAGAAGTTGCCCATATGATTAATGATCGCATCAAGCTTGCCGGCGCGTTCCGGTCGCGCGCCGTTATCGAAGCCGTAGACCTGCATCTGCTCACGCTCCAGCGGTGACTGGGCCAGGTCCTCTACCGGCTTGCCGCTCAGGCTTTCGCGGCTGACGAAGATGCGACCTTTCGTCCCAGTAAACAGGATTCCGTTTCGGCCATGATCTGCCACCGTCAGCTCCACACCATTCGCGTAGCGATAGCTGACCTCGAAATCAAGCGGCACGTTGTAGCTGTTTGAGGGGGCGCCCGGGGTGGCCGAAGTCGATTGGGGAAAGCGGGCCGTCCCCTGGATCTCGACCGGATAAGAATTAATCGCCCATTGTGCAATATCGATGTGATGCGCACCCCAGTCGGTCATCTGGCCACCCGAGTATTCCAGCCACCAGCGGAACGTGTAATGCGACCGCTCCGGGATATAGGGGACATCCGGAGTCTGTCCCTGCCACAGGTTCCAGTTCAAGTTTTTGGGAATGGGGGCGGCCTCAAACGGACCTCCGACGACGTTCTTGCCGAGGACCACGTCGACACGCTGCAGCTCGCCCAGGCGACCTTGCCGTACCATTTCGACCGCCTTGCGGAAGCGGGAGTCGCTGCGTTGCCACGAGCCCACTTGCACGACGCGGCCAGTTTCGGTCGCCACGCGCCGCAACAGCTTGCCTTCATCGATCGTCAGCGTCAGCGGCTTTTCGCAGTAGACGTCTTTGCCCGCCCGCATGGCGTCGGCCAGCATCTTCGTATGCCAGTGATCCGGGGCGCCAATGAGTACGACGTCGACATCTTTTCGAGCGAGCAGTTCGCGGTAGTCTTCGAAGATCTGCGGTGTGCTGCCAAAACTCGCTCGAGCCTGCTCGCGCACGTGGCGATCGACATCGGCCAGCGCGACGATGTCCCCGTACAAGCGGGCTTTCTCGGTGATCACCGACCCCTGATAGCGCAAGCCGATGGAACCGATGCCCAACCGTTCGACCTTCGCACGCGGTTTCTCGTCGGCCGTCGCGACCCGTGTGGACCAGGGGCCCGAGAACGCACCGATGCCACCCATGAGGGCCGATGTGCGGGCCAGAAATGTGCGGCGATTCAGGGGAGCCGATGGCATGGCAGCCTCTTTCCTGGAGATCTGGTTGAGGTCGATCCGACGCCGTAATTCTACGCGAAGCGGGAGCGATTCCCAAGGGTGAAGGGTGAAGGGGCAGTTAGTCTTGGTCTTCACGGCCTTCGTTGCCTGGTACGCATCCGGTACTCTTCAGGTTGATCGGAAATTGAGACTGATGAAACTAATTCTCGATGCGAATATTCCGGATCACTGGAGTGCGGCTGTTTCCCGTTTCGTCAAATATTTGATATTGGATCAACCGCGTACCAGCGGCGGATTTTCGGGTTCTCAGTCCGACTTGCCGCAGCACGCGTTGCACCCGTGTCGCGTCAATGTCACTGGTCAGGAAGATGACCAGGGGTTGGCCTTCCCGGCCGCCAGTGATCGTGCCGAGCTGCGCGTTGCCTAGCAGCAGGCGACCCTGCGAGACGTGCAGCCTGTCAGTTCTCGTGCCGTCTGGGATCAGCCGCAGGCGATCGCCTGCCTGCAACGAGCTGGGTTGGATCGTGATGACGATCCGATTGCGATTGAGGTTGGTCGAATCTTGATCGAGAACGGAGATTCCGGGGTCAACCGGGCCGCGGTGCCCGCTGGCGAGACTGCCCGCACTCGAGCTCAGCGTGACGTCGGGAGGATCCTCGTTGTCTGTGACTTCAATGTTGAAAGTCTGCTCGGTGCTCAGGCCGCCCGTATCGGTTGCTCGTATGCGGACTGCGTAACGGGCTTGCGTCTCGAAATCGAGGATCTGCGAAGTGATCAAACTGCTCCCGGAGATCGCGAATGCAGCATTTCCGGTATCGCCGTCGCCAGAGACCAGGGAGTAAGCCAGAGTGCTGCCGGCATCGGGGTCAGTACCAGCGAGCGTACCGACTGCAGTCCCCGCAGTTTGGTTCTCCGCGATAAAAATGTTTGACAGGGTGAGTTCGACAGGGGCTTCGTTGACGTTCGTCACCGTGATCAAGAAGGTCTGGTCAAAGGTCAAACCCCCACGGTCGGTAGTGCGAATGCGAATTGTGTACAACGACTGGCCTTCGAAGTTCAGGACTTCCGCATTCGACAACGTATTGCCGAAGATCTGAAAGCAGGAGTTGTCGATACCCTCTTCGCCAAAGATCAGAGAATAGGTGAACGTCTCGTCGTAATCAGGGTCGGTGCTGGAGAGATCGCCGATGAATGATCCTGCCGGCAGGTTCTCGGCAGCCGTCGTCGCGGACAACGCCAGATTGGTGGGTGGTTCATTGGTGTTAGTGACAGAAACGGTGAACGTCTTGTCGAAGATCAGGCCCCCGTTATCGGTGGTTCTGAGGTGAATCGAATATGTCGCCTGGGTTTCAAAGTCGAGTGGTTGGGCGGTTCGCAGGATGTCGCCGTCGATTCGGAATAAGTCGTTGTCGCTGCTGCCGGCATCCGAGACCAGGCTATAGCTGAATGTGCTGTCGGCATCCGGATCGGTGCTGGAGAGTAAACCGATCGATGTGTCTGCGGGCTGATTCTCGGCAATTGTGCTGGCCGACAACTCGATGCTGGTGGGGGCTTCATTGATATTGGTGGCGGTCACTGTGATCAGCTTGTCGAACGTCAAGCCGCCCTGGTCGGTTGTACGAATCAGGAGCGAGTATGTGGCCTGGGTATCAAAATCCAAGGGCTGGCTGGTCTGCAGCGAATTGCCCGCTATCTGAAAGAGGGCGTTATCGTTGCTGTCCGTCCGTGCGACCAGTGAGTAGCTCAGAAATTCGGCAAGATCCTGATCCGTCCCGGTCAGGCTGCCAACGGGTGTTCCCGCGGGCTGGTTCTCGGCAACGGTGGCAGGGAATACGTTCAGATCGGTTGGTGCTTCGTTGATGTCTGTGACCGAGATGGTGAAGGAGTTCTCAAATGTCAGGCCAGCGAGATCGGTCGTACGGATGCGAATGAAGTAGGTGGCCTGGGCTTCGAAATCGAGTGGCTGTGCGGTCTGCAGAGTATTTCCCATGATCTGGAAGGATGAGTTATCAACGCTTCCGGCACCGGAAACCAGCGAGTACGTAAATGAGTCACCCTGATCCGGGTCGCTGCTGGACAGCGTACCGATGGAACTGCCCACAGGCTGGTTCTCGGGAATTGTCACGGCGGAGAGCATCAAGTGAGTCGGGGACTCGTTGATATCGGTCGCCGTGACGATAAAAGTGCTTTCAAAAGTGAACCCGCCGGAATCGGTCGTGCGGACACGAATGTTATATGTCGACTGGGCTTCAAAGTTCAGCGGCTGCGACGTCCGCAGTTGATCGCCGGTGATCTGGAAGTCGCCGTTGTCGGCGCTGCCCAAGCCCGCTGTCAGGCTATAGGTGAAGTTGTCTCCGATATCTGGATCCGTAGTGAACAAAGAGCCAATGGCAGTGCCGGCTGGTTGATTCTCTGGAACGGTGCTGCCAGACAAGACGAGACCCACGGGGGTCTCGTTCAGGTTGGTCACCGTAATGACGAGATCCTGCGAAGTCGAATGTACTGGGGTTAAGTCGTCGCTGGCGTTGACCGTGACTTGATAGCGATTGTTGCGTCCTAGATCGAGAGGTGACTCAAAATTTGGACTTGCCAGGAAGGTCAGCTGGCCAGTGACCGAGTTAATTCGGAACAACGCTGCATTCGGGCCAGACAATGTCAGAGTCAACGTGCTTGCGGGATGATTATTGGCGGTGACTGTGATGAGCGGGGTCGCCGGCAGAATGTTCTCGGAAACGGTCGCAGCGCTAGTACTCGTGATTAACAGGGGGTCGTCGTCCGTGATGTTGATCGTTGCTGTGCAACTGGCCGGAGCAGCATTTAGGGTGATGTTTGATGCATGGCCCCCCAATCCCGTCAAAGTCACGATGACAGTCTCGGTGGATTCGACGATGGTGTCATTCAGCACGGCCACCGGGATGTCGGCCGTCAACTGTCCGGCGAGGATGGTCACGGAGCCTGATAGTGCCGCGTAATCGTTTCCAATACCGGGAGTGGCCGTTCCCGCGACCGAGTAATTCACAACGGTGTTTGTCAAACTGCTGGCCGTCATCATCACCCGGAACAAACCGTTTGTCGGAGTATTGGTCTCCGCCCCGTTTGTCACTGTGGCGATCGACACCGAGATCGAACCACTGCTTTGAATCACCAGTTCGTTGGATGAAGTGTCAGTCGCGCGGGCGCCGGAACTGTCCACAATAAGAGCTTGAACTTCGTAAGTCTGTCCGACGGTCAATGGAGGCAGAATATTGTCAGCCAGCGTCCAGGTACTCCCATTGTTGGTCGTGGCTAAGTAATGGGGGGAGGTCAGCGTGGTTCTGGCTGCTGTGGAATTGCCGCTGACGGCGCCGAGGGTGTTGGTGACGGTGATTCCGTTGCTGTAGGTAATCCGGGCCAGTGCCCCGATCAAATCATTCCCGCTGGCAAATGTCCCAAGAGTGCTGTTCAAAACATAAATATCCCAGGAGAACGATTCACCGGGATTGAAATCACTAAACGTCAAGGAGAGCAGTTCGGTTTGCGTCCGAACATCTTGATCATTGAAATTGCTGTCGCTTTGCGGGGTCAGCAAACCTGTGGCGGTGGCCCCGCTGAGTGCGATAAAGTCTCCATTGTCGGAATCGGTGAGTAAATAAATTTGATTGGCATCAGTGGGCAATATCAGATCCAGGCGGGTGATATTTGCCAGGGATGAACTCGAATTCGACAACGTAAAGGACCCGTTCCCCGAACTTGTTCCACCGAGGCCGCCGTTAACCAGCAATGTGGCGACGTCATTGCCGAGAATGGACGGCAGGGTCACATAGACGTCGGCTCCCGCCTCACTGACGGTTCCCGACAGGGCCGGCGTCGTATCAGATGTCGTTGCAGCGGTGACAGTGATGGTCGGCGCCGCGGTCCCCAGCAGGCCGTTGTCCTGCCAGTCCCAACCGATCATTCCCAGGACTCGCAAATCGCTGCGCGTGACAGGGGCAATCACTCCACTGGACAGAGTCGGGTCCATAATGCCGATATTTACCCCGGTGAGATCATCGGCCTTGAAGTGGCTGGCCTGATTGCCGTCCCCCTCGCTCTCGCCAGTGGACATCGGAATGTCCCCTGTCATCAGGCCCGATACACCAGGCCGTCCCGTGAAGGGCGAGACGTTGAATCGCCCGTCGTGAAATACCTGGGTGGGGAAGGCCGTGCCGGTATTGAGGATGCGGGGAGCGGTCGCGAACGAGGCGCCCTGGCCGGGGGCCAGCCGAAACAGATCCATCGGATTCGGAGCCAATGTTCCCGTGAGGCCCTGTGCGACGGCATAGTCGACGATGTCGTTCGCACTGACAAAGCCCAGGGCATGGCCAATCTCATGCAGGGCGACTCCTTCAAAGTCATAACTGCCGGACGACACGCCGTTTGATTTGTCGAGATCAAACGGAAAATTGCTGTTGAAACTGATGGAGCCATCGATCATGACGCCCGACGCAATCACAGACATGCTGCCAGACAGATTGGTGAATCCCATGGCCAGCGCATTGGCACGTGTCACATCGATCTGCGTTTGTCCGGCGAACTGGTACGCGGAGATTCCGGAGGGCGAATTGAACGTCAACCCGCCGACCGACGGCAGTGAGTTGACCAGCGACTCGTCCCGGGAAGCATCCAGAATCAAGGCATCGCGGACGTCGCTGTACGCAAAACTGTTGTATTCCGACTGCGTACTGCCCAGCACATTGGCGGGGAAGACTGCCCCGGTGATGTCGCTGGTGCCGAATTCCACATCGAGGTTGACCGTGATGGGATCAGCGAATTGCGTTTCCCAGAACAGTGCCGCACGCTCAAAGGCCGCCATCGCGGCCGCGTTGGCGCTGATTTGCGGTCCAAAATGCAGAACGATGTCGAACGTGCCGGCTTGGTTCTGCACGACCGTGCCCAGTTCTGAAACACCGGCATCCTGGAACGGCAATTGTGATTCGACAACAGCAGATGACACGGCTGTTGCTTGTCGATTCAAATACAGCATGAACGTGTTGTCGGCCACTTCCTGCGCGACGACAATCGAGTTCAACGCATCGGATTCCCACTCTGTTCCGGTCAGCAGGACTCGTGTTTCCAGAATCTGTATTTCAATTGGCCCCTCATTCCGAAAACGCTCACTTCGCTTGAGACGTCGGTGTTCGGGTCGCAATACGCGGGTGAGCCACCCCTGGGCGTACTGCAGCCAGGCGAATCTCGAACTACCGCGAGCGTGCGTGGACACAGCAGGAGTTCCTTTCGCACCCGTCTAAAGTCTCGATTGAAGACGCAGATTACCGACACCGCTAGAGCCGGTATAGACACGTCAAAACTGCAACGAGACGTTCAAGAAATGAAACTGACAAACGTTGACGTTGTCAAAGCCTGTGGTGAGTCTTTTTGAAAGACAAATGAAACGACCTTAATGTCTTCGGTTCAATCCACAGGGTTCGTGTGGAATCTGTAAGTGCTAGCGAAAGTTTACTCTATTTCACAAGCACAGGAGAGATTTTCGGGAGGGAATAGCGAAACTCGGCGGACTGTTCCTGAATTATGGCTCGCGATACGGTGCACTTGTTGATGTGAAGCCGCATGCAACGCTGCTGGATCTGCTGGAATCGGATGGGAGTTGGTTCGTTTCAGATTGAAGTCGCGAAAGGCTGACAGGATAATCACCATGGCGAACAGTAGTCGCCAGAATTTCGGTAGTGACCGTTCAGTTGTGTCGGGTGGCGAGCTCAGATGATTCGGAGGCAAGATGTCAGTCGGAACCGGAGGCGGTGGCAGTCAACCGGCATCAAATACGAGATCGGAATCTGGTTCGAGTGCGCGTAAGCCGCCGATGAGCGTTCAACTGAAAGTGATCGAGGGTCCGCATCAGGGGAAAGAGTTTCAGTTCCTCGAGCACGACAATTTTATTGTTGGAAGAGGCAAGCAGGCGCACTTCCGGCTTCCCCAGGATGACCGCTATTTCTCGCGGATGCACTTTTTGCTGGAAGTCAATCCACCGCATTGTCGGCTGCTGGATCTGGGCAGCCGCAATGGGACTCGCGTGAATGGCCAGTTGGTTCAGACCGCGGACTTGAAGAATGGGGATCTGATCTCGGCCGGCAAGACGCGGATTCAAGTCGTGATCGAAGTGACGCCCACGGTGGTGCCCGCCGTCACACAACCGGCACCCCATCTTGTGGCTGGTCCATCAAGTACCGACTCCGAAATCGATACCCGATTTGAAACGGTCGTCCGCCAAACCCTGCCTGTGCCCGAAGTGTCCGGGTTTGAACTTCTGCCGGAGGGATTGGGCGATGACATGGCGGTCACGGTGCATGACCCGCATGGTTACCTGCCTCCTGATTATCGGAATCGTATCCGCAAACAGTCTCAGCCCATTGCCGGATTCCAGTTGATTCAGGAGTTGGGCCGGGGCGGCATGGGATCGGTCTATCTGGCCATCCGCGAACGTGATCAATCTGTCGTTGCCGTAAAGACCGTTCTGCCGGGGACGGTCGCGAATCCACGCGATAAGCAGCGGTTCCTGCGCGAGGCCGAGATCCTGCAGCAACTGGTCCACCCGCATATTGTCGCCTACCGCGAGAGTGGCGAGTGCGACGGCCTGCTGTACTTTGCGATGGATCTGGTGCCCGGTCCGGCGGCGCAGGCACTGTTGACCGCGGCGGGGGGCAAGCTGCCCCGGCAGCGGGCGATCAAGATCATCCTGCAGTTGTTGACGGCGTTGCGCTATGCCCATGCTGAAGGGTTTGTCCATCGTGATATCAAACCGTCGAATCTGCTGGTCACCACGTCGGGGACGGAAGATTTTGTGAAGCTGGCTGATTTCGGCTTGGCGCGGGCCTACCAGGCCTCGGGTATGAGCGGCCTGACGATGAGCGGCGAAATTGGTGGCACCATTGCCTTCATGTCGCCCGAGCAGATCATCGATTTTCGGAAGGCCCAGCCCACCACCGATCAATATGCGGCCGCAGCCAGCTTGTATTACTTGCTGTGTGGTCAGTTTATTTACGACTTCCCGGCAGAAGCCGGCAAACGTCTGCTCATGATTCTGGAAAAGGATCCCGTTCCCATCCAGGAACGTCAGCCGGACGTTCCGGACGGTCTGGCGGCCGCCATCCATCGGGGATTGTCGCGCGATCCCGCCGCCCGCTTTCCTGATGTCCGCGGGTTTCATGCGGCGATCGAACCGTATGCGCGGTAGCACCACGCAGTCCAAGTCGCGAGAGATTTCGGGGCATTCAACAGGTTGGAGGCTATTTGCTTCCCGCCTGAATTTCAGCGTCGGTCGCGGCGCGCCACAGGCGGACGGTTCGATCCAGGCTGCAGGAGGCGAGAGTTTTTCCATCGGGCGCGAAGGCGACCGAATAGTTGTAGTCGCTATGTCCTGTTAACGTTGATTTCAGGTCGCCGGTGGTGATGTCCCACAGCTTCACGCTGGTGTCGCCAGATGTCGTGGCGAGCGTCTTACCGTCGGCGGTGAACGCCAGCCAGGTGACCGTATCGGTGTGACCAGTCAGGCTGGTGCGTAGTTTGCCGGTGGCGACGTCCCAGAACTTGACCGTGGAATCTTTGCCGGCACTCACCAGAGTTTTTCCATCCTTCGAAAATGCCGCGATCCACACAGTCTCTGTATGCCCCTGGAGCTTCTGCACTTGTTTGCCCGTAGTGACATCCCACACGCGGACGGCGAGATCAAGGCTGCCGGCAGCCAGGAGTTTGCCATCCGGGGAAAATGCGGTCGATGTGGAATCCTGCCCCTCTGCAGCCAGCGTATTCTGAAGCTTGCCGGTGGAAGTATTCCACACGTTTATCGAGCCTCGTGCTTCGCCGTTGGTGGCTAGCAGGGTGCCGTCTGGTGAATAACTGAGGCAACGAATCAAGAACGTCAATCCAGGGTTGCACGGGGCAGGAATCGTCCGTTTTAATTCGCCGCTGGCCAGGTCCCAGAGCCGGACGTTATTGTCCGTGCTGCCTGTGGCCAGGGTCTTACCGTCCGGGCTGAAGGCAAGCACCTTGCACGATCCCGGCTGCTCGAACTTTCTTTGTTCTGTGGCGGTGGCGACATCCCACAGCCGCACAACTGACGTTCCGTCGCTGCCATTCGAAAAGCCCCCTCCCGAGGCAAAAGTTCGACTATCGGGAGCAAACGCCACTGCCAGGATGCGCGTGTCATGCTTCAAAATGTCCGACTGATTCTGTCGAATCGATGTGTCCCACAAGGCGACGGAATAGTCGCGACCTCCCGAAGCCAGTTTGTTCCCGACCGGCGAGAAAGCGAGTGTCGCGATGGCTCCGGAGTGACCTTTGAATGTCGTCAGCGGCTGGCCTGTGGTGGCGTCCCACAATCGAACCGTGAGGTCCCGTCCCGCGGAGGCAATCACTGTACTATCTGCCGAGAATGCGACATCAAATACGTGGTTGGTGTGGCCGCGTAATGTACTCTTTTCTTTACCAGTGGCGATGTCCCAAAGCTTGACAGTTCGGTCCCAGCTGCCCGAAACCAGGGTTTTACCATCCGCGGAGAAGGCCACTGACGACACCTGGTCGGTATGCCCCCGCAGTGTCGATATCTTCTGGCCGCTCGTCGCATCCCAAATGATGATGCCGGAATCGCTGCCCACCCCGACTTGACTGCAGTCGGGAGAAATCCCGACCAGCGTACCCTTCCAGTGCTCGCCGTACCCGTTGAACAAACCAGTCGCCGTCGCCTGGGCTTCGCCACTGTCAAAGTTCCAGCGAACGATCTTGGTGCTCGCCATGACGAGAGTTTTGCCGTCGGGTGCGAATCCGATACCCATGACAGTACCGCTGTCGCCCTGATGGGTTTTGAATTGCTGGGCGGTTTGTACGTCCCACAGGATGGTCTTGCCGTCCTTGCCCCCCGAGGCCAGCAGCTTTCCGTCTGGTGAGAATTTCAAGGAATAAATCTGATTACTATGCCCTGTCAGTGTGGCCAGCAGTTGGCCCGTATCGACATTCCACAGTCGCAGTTGTCGGTCGATGCTGCCCGTGGCGAGTGTTTTGCCGTCGGCTGAGAATGCGACGTTGGTGACCAGTCTTCCGCCAACATTGATCTTCCGCAGGTAGCCGTGGGACATCCGCCACCAGTAGTACCATTCGTAGCATCGCAAATCTTCGCTGTCGCGGGTGGGCAGATAACGCGTCAGCAGATCCTGCAGAAAGGCAATGTCTGATTCGTTCCAGGCCTGTTGTCCCAGATTCATGTGCGCGCTGTACGCGATCTTCTTGTTGGCGTCCGCCGCCTGCTTGGCCAGTTCGCGGTCTTTGATGGCACGCCCCTCGGCGTCCTGGGCCAGGGTTTTCGCTTTCGATTCTTCAACCGTCGCGAGGCGTGCCAGCCGGGCATGCTCCTCGGCTCGAATCCATTGCGTCGTAACACCCAGCAGGCCGATGACCAGTGTGGTTGCCAGGCCGGCAGACAAGGCCGCAATGGCGGGATTGCGTCTGCGCCAGCGTTTCCAGCGTTCCCAATTTGTCAGGCGACGGGCCTGAATAGGTTCGTCCGTCAGCCAGCGTTGCAGGTCTGCCGCCAGCTCGGCACAACTGGCATAGCGGCGTTCGGGTTCTTTGGAGAGGGTTTTCAGACAGATCGTGTCGAGGTCCTTGGGGATGGCCGGGTTCTTGGTGCTGGGGGCGGGGGCTTCGGTGTGAATCTGATGATGAATCTGGACTGACACCGGCCCGCTGAACAGTTTCTCCCCCGTCAGCAGCTCGAACAACAGGCATCCCAGGCTGTACTGATCGGTGGCCGGGCCCAGCACCGATTGCTTTCCGAGACATTGTTCGGGCGACATGTACGAGGGGGTCCCCATCACGGCCCCGTCGCGGGTCAAGTCGGCTTCCGACTCTTCGATGCGGGCCAGGCCGAAGTCCATCAAGTGCGGCTCGCCTTCTTCGTCGAGCATGACATTGTCGGGCTTGATGTCACGATGCAGAATCCCCTGGCCGTGGGCGTAGTCCAGCGCGAGTGCGATTTGCTTCACGAGGATCGCGGCACGCCTCAGTTCAAGCGGTGTGCCGTCGATGGCGGACGCGAGCGAGCCCCCCGAAATAAAGGCCGCGGCCATGTAGTACTCGCCGGATTGTTCGTCCCGGCCAGCATCGAACACAGGGACAATGTTGGGGTGCTGCAGGCGCGCTCCGGCTCGACCTTCAATCAGGAATCGATCGATGCGATGCTGGTCGCGTTTTTCATCGCCGGTGGATTGCAGCAGTTTCAATGCGATGGGGCGCTGCAGTTGCGGGTCGAGAGCCCGGTAGACGGCACCAAATCCACCAATTCCCACGCGCTCCAGAATCTGGAATCGACCCAGGCTGGCCGGTATGGAATTCCTTCCTACCCGTGTCGGAGCGCTTCCGCCGGATCGAGTGCCACTCGCCCCGCCCGTGCTTTCCTGTGGCGTCTCGCCTTTGCTGGCCGGAGCAGACTCCAACGACGCATCGGAAAGCGAGAAGACAAACTCGGTGCCACAGGACTTGCACCGGCCTCGTCGCCCCAGATACTCCGTCGCGACCTGGTAGGACTTGCCGCAGCTGGGATTCGGGCAAATGACATTGGATGGCATGCGACGTCCTCAAGCCTGACTGCCGGTGGAAACGGCCCGGCAACAACAAAATTTCATTTGCATTGGTAACAGTGTGCGTGTGAACTCTGTGTTCCGCGCGGCATTACTGGATGCACTGTAAGTATGTTGTGAATGTAACGAATAGAGCGATGGATTGGATTGAGTTAGACGGTGAAACGATCGGAGAATTTCAAATTTTGTCAGCCGGTTAATTTTGCCAGACTGTCTTTAAACATCCTGCCGCGAAAGCTTCGAAGTAGCCATACCCGCACCACGGTGCGAGATCTCGTCAGCCCTGTCGTCCACTTGCGGGATGTGGCAGAGACAGAACTCGACTGCAACTATTCAGTGACTCCCTGGTTCAATCTGACCCCTGACCCGCAGATCATTCGATCCTCGGGTTTCGACCATGACGCCGCAGCCATGGCCGGCGTGCCAGACGCGCTGCCGTGCTATCCAGGCGTCGCGGCTGCTGGCAGAACACAGCCTCTGGTCCACATCAAGTGAGTTGGGTGACGGCTGATTTTCGCGCACCCCAGGTCCACGCCTGCCCCTCGTCGGGGATTTCGCGACGATATCCCGCGCACTCGGTCTCCAGGCGGGCACCGCGCACCGCGACCAGCTTCAGCTGACGATAGGCTGCCTGCTGCCCGTAACGTTCGGCCTGGTGCCTGGTCCGGCAGGGGACAAATATGATCATCTGCGTCTCATGGCTGACCGGATAGTACTGCCCGCGACGGATGGATATGGAACGATCAATCCGCGCCCGCAGCTTGTTGCGTGTCTTCGCTTGCCGGCTGGCAATGCGCGACTGATTCATCCGCCGCCTCGCTTCCAATGCCGGATTTGCAGACAGCGCGCTGGATAATACGTCCACGGACTGCATGACCGCCAGGTTCTCGCGAGCCACGTTGAGCGGATCACCGTCCTTCTGCGCGACGATCGCGCCACTCGGCAGGGGACCAAAGTGCCGGGCCGCTTCGACCCGCGACAAGCGCACCCACCGCCTACACTGCGGCCCGTGATGAGTCACCTTGATAAACGCGACGGGATGTCCGCGGTGTGTTCTCAACCGAACCGATCCCAATGGCAATGCTGCGATCATTTCTATGAACTCCTGATGCCAGTTTAAATGTCTTTTCGATGCTGCCGGCCAAGCCCGGAGGTGATGACTAATGTTGCGTCAGTTCCCAGCGACTCACTAAGTCTGCGGCACTCGCCCATTTCGCAAACCATCGGCCACGTGGCGAATCCCATTCGAAGTACGGGAGGCTGTCGACATACCCCGGCTGGCCACCGGCCGTCACGTCCACCACGCGGACCTCAAATGGCAAGCGAGTCCGTTCCAGTTCTTGCCGGGCGGCGCGACACGGGGCACACCAGCGGGCGGAATAGAGCCGCACAATCGGCCGCCGGGTGGCTGCCGGTTGCGCCAGGGGCAGTTCGCGGTCAGTGACCACGAATGCCGTCGAGTGGCTCTGCGCACTGATTACGAAGCCAGAGGTGTCGCGTTCGGTCACCAGGAAGCGATCCGCGCCACAGGCCAGCGAATGGAGTCCGGCCAGCCCCATCGTCGCCATGAATTTCAGTATCTGCCGACTCATCGCAGGTCTCCTCATCGTACAAGTCTTCAGGGCCCGTTCTTCGCGCGGGGGATTGTGAGCGGCCTACGACAGGCTGGCCGTCGCCTGCCACGGTGCATAGGCGGAATCGGGTGTCCCCCTGCCTTCGGCCAGCACCCCGTAGCCGTCATCGCCGTAACTGGCACCCCAGGAATTGCGGAACTCGAATCCGAACTTGCCCGACGAAATCTCCACCAGGCCGGTCAACGTCACCGCATGGGACCACCAGTTGTAGCCCACGCAGACCGGGATGCCCTGCAGGACCAGCGTGGCGCAGCGCAGGAACATGCGGTCGTCTTTCGCACCCAGGTCCCACCACTGTGTGACCTTGTGAAGTGCCGCGTTTTCCATGGCGCCAGGCTTCCAGCCGCTCCGGCTGATCTGGTTCGCGGGCACAAAGTCGACGGTCGCGGCGCCAAACTCCACGATCTGCCGCAAGTCATCCTCGATGACCGCTCCGTCATTGCGATAGCCCGTCACGGGGCCACCGATGCTGCCCGGCGACAACACCACGTGCGCCTCCCCCTGCACCGCCCGCAGGATTTCAATCGCCAGGGCGGGGCTGTTGGCATGGCAATAGTTAGTATTTGCCTGATCCTTGCATTGAATGCCGGTCCGCTGGGAAATGTGACGCAGGGTCGACTGACTCTGCGCGAGATCCTTCAGGCGGCTCGACAGTTCGGCCCGTGAATAGACATCAAATGTCGGCGCCGCCGCGAACTTCAAGCTCCCCGGGGCGCTCACGCGCGGCCGGCAGCCAAACCGTCGTTCAGAGCCGCCACTGTTCGGATGATCCGAATCCAGCTTCCCGTGTTGACCAATCTGCTCGCGCCAGTTCGATTCATCAATAATGAGCATGGAAGAAAGTCCTTTGTTTGCTGTGATTAGTCTGCACTGCGGGGTGTTACGTCATGACCGTCCAGACATTGCCGTGGATCGCGTGTTTTGGCGTATTCGATTCAGAAATCGGGTGCCACTGGCTCGGCCAGTGCCGGGTGTCATTCGACTCGCAATGAGCGCCAGGCGAGCCAGGAACCGCGTCCTTCCTGGATTTGAAGATCGCGCTAGGGGCCTCCGTATACCTTTAACTTTTCAATAACTGCGGCCTCCGTGGGCGGCAGCGGGCCGCTGTAGCCGGTTTTGCCGTTGCTCACGGTCAGCCACGGGCCTGTCGTTCCCGATTTCGCCAGATCCTCGACGGCGGTTTTAAAGGCCTTCTGGATTGCCGGTGACTGCTGGCTGACGTCGGTGTCCCGGTCGTAGACCTTGAACTCCGGTGTCTTGCCGTCGGTCCCTTTCAGGCAGTGGGTCGCGCAGTAGTCGCGCAATGTCGTCGATAACAGCGCCTGCATCTGGCTGGCTGGAAGTTGACTGACGCGTGCGCCGTCTTTCACGATCACCACCCACAACTTGCCCACGACCGCCTGGTCATCAGGGCCGGGGCCGGGAGTCGGTGGTCCCGGCGGGGGATCGGTTCCGGACTTGATCTGAAACCAGACCTTGGAATAAATCGAACCGCCGTACGCCGTCAACTGGAACAGGCCCGGCTCATACAGGCTGAAGCTGGCATAGCGATTGTCGATGATTTCGATATCTGACGGGGCATCATCAATGTCAAACGCGACTCCCGTGTTCTGGCCAGTCAGTCGCAGAATGCAGCGGGTCGAGGTCGTGAACACATAAGGATCGAGCCTCTTGCCGGTTCCCGATACTTCCTTGGGAGCGACCAGGACAGCCACGTCCTGCTCGGGTGCTGGCGGATTGACGGGAGACGGGTCTCCGGCCCCCAGAGTGCCCGTACACAGAGTGCTCGTCCACAACGAGAATAAGACTGCGCACCAACGCATCGTGAGTTCTTTCCATAATGTAGGTCGGGTTGTACGTCACTGCTGAAGCAGCGACACCAGGTTTTGCACTTCACCGTCGCCAGCCGCCGCCTGATCAACGAGATTAGGCTCTTGATTCGAGGAGACTCGCGCTGATCACCTCGAGCTCCGCGGTCCGTCCCGTGTCCAGGAACTGGCGTGCAATCTCGATGGCTTCGGCCGCCTTGATCGGCTGCCCGTCGCGGCGTTTCTGGCGTTTGGCACGGCGGGCGACTGAGCGGAGCGTGTGCGCGTCGTAATCCTGCGTGTCTTCATGGAAGGCCGAAGTCGCCCGGTACTTCATGCTCCATGCCTCCTGCCACGCATTGGCCATCTCAGGAGTCGCGGGGGGCGTGACCGGCGCCGGTGCCGGCGGAATCGGCGTCTTGCAGAGTTCCAGTAACTGGGCCAGCGTGGGCAGGAAGCTGATCATAAAATCGACGAATGCGCCGTAGGCCTGCTGCCCGGTCGCCTCGTTGACTTTGCGATCCATGTCAGTGGTCAGCAGCAGGAGAGTCGGTGTGGTCATGAAAATTGCCTTTCGTCTGACGGGGCCTTGAAACAAATTCTGAACGCGTTGCAATTCAGACCGGAATAGCGGTTGTGCCGGCGGTCCTACGATCGAGAGGTTAAGATTTCCTGGATCTCACGGAGTGTTTCGTCCTGAGCATTGAATCGCTGGTCGTGGTCAATCTGCTTGTTGGTGACCTGCAACAGGCCATCGCACATGCGATTAGTGGACGCCACGAGCTCTGTGGATTGTGCGGAAAGATGCTCCATGGATTCAATCGCTTTTGTGGCCACCGGTTTAATGACCTCGGTCAGCAGCCACCAGGCCCAAGTCCAGCAGGCATAGAAGATGGCCACCAGCAACGCGCCGGGAAATCCTACTTCGCGGACAATCGGAATCACGTCGGAAAAGTTCATTCTGCGGGCTCTCTGAAAAAGGCTCGGAAAAGACCGTGCGGAATGCACGGCACAAAGCGGGTCCGGGTGGACTGATCAGCTGCGTCCCCTGTCACAGAGCAGATCCCCGGGCCCGTCCAGCCTGCGGTTTAAGGCAGAGGCCCATGAGACAACCGGTTCAACGACGGGCCCGGGAAACTGATCTGTAAACGTGTCGCTGTCGTGCTGACAGAAGTTATTAAAGCACGCGTCCTGCGGACTGACAAGAAATAGTGAACGAGAGTAGTCAGAGTAATGAAAGTAGTCGGTTCGCTGCAAAGTATTGCCCGCCGCTGTGCACGTGCGCGGCTTGTGAGTCGCGGACGAGTCGGCAGTCTGGTCATTCCAGCGACTGGCGCGATTGACCGGCAGTACCAGTGAGCGTCGGGGCCCGGGTCAATGCCTCGACCAACGGGTCGGATTGTTTGTCTGCCGCCTGCTGGATCAGCAGGTCCAGCAGTTCCCCCAGGTGGAGTTCCGGCAGTTGGCGGTCGGGATCGAGTGTCAGGTTGAGTTCGCAGCGGCGGCCATGCAGCTTGCCCAGGACATTCAGCAAATGGCGATGAGACTCGGGCGATATCAGCACGGTTTTGCGGGCGCGCGTGGTCCGGGTGTTGGCCTGTGCCAGATCGTTGAGGTTCATACGTAGTATTCCGCTTCCTTGGCCAGGCGTCGCAGGACGCGATTGTTGTCGGAATCGGCCAGCATTCCACAGCGGTAGAGTTCGGCACGGTAAAACTCTAAAGCGGTCAGCAGCGGCAATTGCGGTAACGAGGGCTGGTTCGGTTCGGGCAGCTTGAACCTGGAACTTGCAGGGGCGGCCTTACGGACCTTGGCGTCCCAGTGCTCGCCCGCGATCGGCTTCATGACAAAGCCCGACTGGAGGCAGCTTCCCGCCATGCTCCGGCCGATAATGCAGCCATCTTCCCCATGGTAGGCATGCCACACCCCCTGCCCTTTGCGACGTCCAATGAACAGGAACTTGATCTGAAATCCCGCGGCCGTCAGGAGTCTGACGAGTTCCAGCCGGGCATCGGCGTGGATGTTGCCTGGTGGAACGAGAATCTCTTGTGCGATCATGTGGCGGCCTTTTCTGGTAAAGAGTGCAGGATGTGCTGTGTCAGGCGCGAATGTCCCGGCCAGCGGTGGCGGGGAGCGGGATAGAAGTCGGGCGCCCGGCGAACGGCTTCCTGAATTAAGCGCTCGGTCCAATCATCACGTTCCGGAAGTTGTCGCCGCAGCCAGCTCAGCGTGCGGCCCGCCTCACGACCGGCAAACAAAGAGTCTGCCTCGGCAGGCACGATGACCGAGCCGGCTTCGCCATAGGTCAGCCACACGGCGGTCACGGCCTCAATCTGCAGATCTTCGATGGTCTGCTCACCGGGGTGATTCCAGTTCGCATCGACCCAGCGGACATGTGCCGAAGCGAGCACATCCCAACTGATCTGCAGTTCGTGATCTTCCGGGGCCGTCTTTTCGAACAGGGTCAAAGTTAACGGAATGCGCATGAGGAAACCCTTTCTGATGATGCGACTTGAGCTGCCCTGTGTCGTCGCTGCGGGTGGATCTCCGTCACGCCGCAGGTCTGAGACCATTATGATCACCGAATGCAGGCAGAACAAGGCGACGATGCAGCAAAGATAAAACGGCAGTGTTGCGGAGTGTACGCAACTGACGTGTTGACAACAGGTTAAAAACTTTGAAAAATTATCGTAATAACACTGCTGCAGTTCTGGTCGCGAAGCGGCCTGCGTGACCTTCGGTCGGCGGGGTTTGCTGGGCGAGGTTGTGGGGCTCGCCGCAAGGTCTTGTGTGAGGGCCAGTTCTGTGAGTTGCGAGAGCGGCACGGGGCGGCAGTGCCAGATTACGTGGCTGGTGATCGTGCCTGTCGGCAGACGTCAAGCAGGTATAGAACCGGAGTTTCCAATGGCCAAGAAGAATGGTGAGAAGACGCCGTCTCGGCAGTTCACTGCGGTGGAAGTTGAGACCATGTCGTCGCAGTTGCGTGAGGCCGCCGACAACCTGAGTGCGGCTGCGGCCCTGCTGAATTCGCACAACATTCCGGGGGCCTACTTCCATCTGTCCAATCTGCAGAACACCTTGATCAACAAGGTGCTGGTGTACGCCCGGGATGCCAAGGGGCTGGCGGAAGATGAAGTTCGGGCGAAACAGTCGGGGACCGTCAGCGAGCGGACGAAGAACGTGCTGCGGTATCAGGAGGGGGTCGCCACAGCCGCGCCCGGCTATGTGCCGCGGCCGCGGTCAACGCCAGTCAAGAAGTCGACGCGCCCCCAGCCAGAATAACTTCAGGCTCCCGCGGGCCTGCTCTCGAGCACCTTCCCGGCCCGCGGGGGGGCAGGAGCTCGCGGCGCCGGCCACATCCGCAGCCCGCTGCAGACTCCCGCTGTGAGTCATTTCTGGCGGCATCCCAGTTCACGCTACAACCGTTAGCACGCTAAGGGCTGTCTCCGGTTTCCGGGCGGGAAAACTTTTTTCAGAATCGCAATTGCCGAATGAGCGGTAACGTGCGTACTATCATGAATATCTTATATTTTATGTCTTCTGCGCCCATTTCCCAAGGAGATTCCTCCCATGCAGAAACTCGCGTATCGTGACCGTCACACAGGATCGAAGCCACATCAACCGCACTGCCGGGGCGGCTTCACCTTGATCGAACTGCTGGTGGTGATTGCGATCATTGCCGTCCTGATTGCCTTGCTGCTGCCGGCCGTCCAGCAGGCCCGGGAGGCGGCACGCCGCTCGCAATGCAAGAACAACCTCAAGCAGCTCGGTCTGGCGTTGCACAATTTCGAGAGCACCTTCAAGAAGTTTCCCACCGGGCAGCGCGGCAGTTCGGTGGCTTATGCGAACTGGAAAGTGCAACTCTTTCCCTACATGGATCAGGCACCGGTTTATAATCAGCTGAACATGGACGACGTTTACAATCCGGTCGTGCTGAGAAATCTGGTCATGCCGGTTTTGAAGTGTCCCTCCGCGGTGGTCCCCGATCTGCAGCCCGATTCCTGGGTGACGTGGTGGACCAACAATCATCACCAGGTCTCGTCGTACCAGGGGATCATGGGTGCCTATCCCGATCCGTCCGGACGGGCGACGGCCACCTGTCCTTCGAACTACGGCGGCTGGTTTGCCGGAACGGGCATGCTGGTTCCCAACAAGCAGGTCTCGCTGGCCGACTGCACGGACGGGACCTCCAATACGATTGTTCTCGCCGAGCAATCGGGGCGCGTGGGGGTGACCGACATCCGCAGTGGTTACTACACCCCCTGGGGCAGCGTCACGCAGCCCTACAAAGTGGAAGAAATGCCGGCCGGCGTCGACTTGTGGGGCATGAGCCTGTCGTGTGTGGCCTATGCGAATAACTCGAAAACGACCGCGGCCGGATCAGGGGCCTCGTACATGGGCAACACCGTGTTGAATTCCGAGCACGTCGGCGGCGTGCATGCCCTGTTCACAGACGGATCGGTCCGGTTTATCTCAGACAATATGAACTTCGCCAATTTCCAGAAGCTGTGTGTTCGGGACGACGGGCAAGTGGTGTCGGATTCACCGTAGTGAGGGTGTGAGTTGGTCACAACTTTACTTCGAGACGGCGGTTCCTGGCACAGCGAGTTCCAGGAGCCTGTCGGCTGGCCTGAAACGCGCTGACCGTCATTGGCACCTGGATATTCAACCCGCCCGCAGCACGCGTTTCATTCGTATAACACCGATCGATTAATAAAGGATAATATGGCGATTCAACGAATTCTCGATCGGGCCGGATTGGCCTGGCTGGCCCTGGCGATCGTCGTGGCCAGTGGCTGCGGTGCCGGGAAGCCCGAGGGAAGTGTGTCGGGCAAGGTGACCTATAATGGCAATCCCGTCGCGGCCGGATCGGTCAATTTCTTGTCGACAGCAGGGGTGGGGGCTCAGGCCCCCATCAGCAATGGGGCCTATTCGGTGAATGGTCCACTAGCGACGGGTGAGTATTCCGTCTATGTCGCGCCACCGCTGCCGACTCCGCAACCCCCGGGAACGAAGCCCGCACCGCCCCCGAAGTTTGACGTCCCGGCCAAGTTTCAGGATGCCAAAACCAGCGGACTGAAGTTGACCGTGAAAACTGGCAAGAATGACCTGCCGATTGAGATCAAGGACTGAGCTGGTCGATCAACCCCGGAGACGCAGTGGATTGAGCCTCTTTCGCACGGAGCCGCCCCGCCTGTCGAAGCCCTCTTCAGGTTGAACCGTTGCCAGCATCGTTGATTGCAAGTCGCCTTCGCGTCCACGTGAAGGCGACTTGCATTCTGCGGCCTTGCTCGTCTGCATCGTTCGCATCTAAGCGTTCGCATCTAAGGCTGTCTGGGCCTCAAACGTGTGGCATAGCCCGGCTGCGCTTTCGATAACGAAAGTCATATCCCTCCGCAGCAAGAGGCTATTACCTCCTCAGTGCCGGGCATCTGGCACTCGGCGCTGGCACGCATCTGAACTTTGGCGCGTAACCCGCAGCGCGCATCTCACTACTAACTATTTATCAATTGGACGACAGATTCCCTTCGTTTGTTATTGATAAATAAATGTATGTTGATGGGTTTTGACTGCGTGCGTCTTAATCGTTATGGCACATGTCATATTTGTGTCTGCTGATGAGATCGCGGTGAGTCACTCTGAAGAGTTTTGAAATCGATGATCCAGGCGTCGCGATTCTTCGTTATGTCTGTGTCAGTCTCTGATCGCATGTTTCCCCATGACGGAAACCCAAGCTGGCAAGTGACTTGACGCCAGTTCGAGTTCGCCGCACTCAAGCGATTCGTCAGCCGAGGCTTTCGGCTAAAACTGGGGAGTTAAGGAAGGATACGTAGTAGTCGCTGCCAGAGAGATCGTTTCTGCCGGCTCGGGCGGCCCGGGCGTCTAATGAATTCGATCGGCAACCGTTTTAATGGCAGGCCGTGAATGGGCGTCGCAACGCAGCAAAAAATGGTTGAGATCGTCGGGAGGCCGAGACAAACCACAGAGGATGGCAGATCAACAAGTATCGCAGGCCGCACCGGTCAGGGCCAGCAGCTGAGATGGCGCAGTTTTCTAAACAAATCGTGTCCCCGTCGTCGTCAAAAAATGGGGGTGATGCCCTCAACTGACGGCGGGATCGGTGATGTGCTGAGTTCCCGGAGATCGGGTGAGAGTTCTCTAAAGAACAGTACTGAGCGAGTGACTTCACATGTCCGTACCAATCGTATATACATGTGGGGCGTAGTGCTCTGGCTGTGGTGGTGCGTGAGTGCTACAGCATCACGATAAGGACCCCTTGGATGCTAACGATCAGCTATTTGAATCGCGAAGAAGAGTTGGCCGCGAACTATGATACGGCCGTGAATTTATTGAAAGATCGGTTTCGGCAGGCGGCCTTCAGTAAGCACTGGGAGCCGTTCGGTCTGGAGCATGAGCGACAGCTCGTCTGGGCCAATCCGTCGGACGCGGCCTGCGATGTGGTCGGATTTCGGGCAGTGGCGCAGATTCTTCGCCCACTGGGAAGCACCGCTTCGTCTAAGAACGGCAAGAAGAACTCGGGTTCCAACAACAAGTAACAGGCAAGTCACTTCGGATGTCCGAAGGCGTTCTGTACGGGGAACTTCAGCCCGTCTCGCGCTGCGGCCCGAGTCCCGGTCAGTTGATTGACCCGCAACCAGATACAGGTGCCCGGAACCGGGTTGATCAAAACGGTGACTTCGCAGACAGGCGGACTCATCCGACATTTGTCTTCCTGTGTTGACGACTCTCTGCCCCAACGGGCCTCAAGACGGCATTCACCGTAATCAGTCGATTGCCCGGAAATGGCCGTTTCTGCCGGCAGCGTCGGATCGAACAGCCGCGTGGCATTCCCTGTGGGCAGTTTGGCCACCGCGCCCTTTTCCGGTTCGGCCGTTTCCAGCAAATGCCGGGCATCGACCCCGGGGCTACCTCGTGTTCCTGGACGGAGTCAGGTCTGGAATGGCGGGCGTTGATCTGGTGAACCGTCAACCTGTCTGCTGACCGTTCGACCGGGGCGTCCTGGCGAACCCACAAATCCTGCCCAAATGCCCCGGTGTCGTGGGGCGGCCCGGCCGGTCGGGCTGTCCGATTCGTCCTGCTGCAGTCCCGAAACATCGACATTCTGCGTGTTTCGTTGTGTTCTCAATAGTGCCCGGCTCCAATTTCGCACTTTTTCTACCGGTCGCGATACTGCCTCTCAGGAGGGCCTGAGCATATGGCACATCAACAGCAGTGGACGGTGGCGGCGAATTCGGTTCGGCAGCCGCCAGAGAAACCTTCGGAAATTGCCGAGGTTCTGGATCTGGAAGATGAAGCGTGGCAACTCTATGTGCGCGGTCAAAGTGCGCGACAGATCGGCCAGGCGCTGGGGCGGTCGACCAGTTGGGTCAAGCTGACGGTCTCCCGGCTGCTCGAACTGCGGGACAGTGGCCGGCAGCAGATGGTGCGGGCCCATGTCGAAAGACTGCTCGACGAAGTCAGCCTGATCCGGCGAGCCGCATGGTCGGGGTGGGAGCAGTCTCTGGCCGAAAAAGTCCGCACCGTCGAGAAGTCGAAGGATGTGGGGCCGCGTGGGGGCGGCGGAGAAGAACACTCGACGACGAAGGAAAACCGGTCGGGCGATTCGTCATTGCTGCGGGTGTTGCTGGAGTGCAATAAACGCGAATCGGCCCTGCGGGGAATTGAGCGGCCGACTGCCGTGCTGTTTCAGTTGATGCAGTCACACGTGGATCTCGACTCGCTGATCCTCCAGGTGGAGGCGGCCGAAGCCCAGCAGAGCCAGCCTCAGCCGGAAGCGGCCTGATAGATCCCCTTTCGCTTTTAAACCCAAATCATTCCGCTACAGGAGGTAATATTGTGAGCGGCGTCAAACTGCCTCTCGCCCTGCCCGTCTCAGACGCAGTGCGAGCCAGCCGAACTGCGTTTCAGGCGCGGCTGCGACGGTATCGAAAGATCCGGAACCAACTGCAGCCCGAGCAATGTGCGCATTACGATGCCGTCATCGCGCAGCAGATGGCGCATGACTATCCACCCGAGCTCATTGCGTGGGGACGGCACTATTTCCCGCATTATTTCACACTGCCCTCCTCCCGGCTGCATCTGCGGCTGGCGGAAATCCTGCAGTGGAAGCATCACGAGCGTTGTACCTGCGATGCGATTGTCGCTCCGCGATCAGGTGCCAAAACCACGTGGACCAGCAAGCTGTATACCCTGTTCTGCATCTGTCATGACCTGGAACACTATATCCTGCTGATCGGCGATTCCTCCGAGCAAAGCTACCAGAATCTGGCCGCTGTCAAGAAGGAACTGGAAGAGAACGAGGCGCTGGCGGCGGCGTATCCGCAGGCCTGCGGCACCGGGCGGCGCTGGAATCAGTCGTATATTGTCACGAAGAACGACATCAAAGTTGAAGCCCTGGGGACTCGGAAAAAGGTTCGGGGCCGTACGCACGGTCCGCACCGGCCCGGACTGATCATTATCGATGACCTGGAGAACGACGAAGGAGTGCAGTCGCCGGCGCAACGGGACAAGGTTTTCAAATGGCTCAACCGGGCCTTGTTGCCCTCTGGCAGTGAGTATTGCAATGTGTTGTTCGTGGGCACGGCGCTGCATCCGGAAGACGCGTTGCAAAAAATCAGAAATATCCCCGGCTGGCGGTTTCAAACATTTTCTGCTTTAACGAGGCCCCCGATCAGGCAGGATCTGTGGGACCAGTGGCGGATCCTGTATCGCAATCTGGCAGTCGATTCACTGCAGCGAAAGTTGAATGCTCGGGCGTTCTATGACGCTCATCGGATCGAAATGGATCGAGGGGTGGAACTCCTCTGGCCTGAGAAGGAGCCACTTTATGACCTGATGGAGTGGCGGGAAAACAAAGGAGAACTTGCCTTTGAGGCCGAGAAGCAGGGCAACGCCGCTGCCGCCGGGGTGACCGAGTTCCGCAGCGACCTGTTCACGGGATCGATCTGGTTCGACACCTGGCCGTATCTGACTGCGAAGGCTCTGGCGCTCGATCCGAGTAAGGGGCAGAACGAACGGAATGACTATTCTGCGTTTGTGTGGGGCGGCCTGGCGGAGGATGGGAACATCTATGTCGACGCCGACCTGGAACGTCGCGATGTCATGCAGATTGTGGAAGCCGGAATCAGGATTTATCGCGAGATCAAGCCAGACGTCTTTGGCATCGAAAGCGTGATGTTCCAGCAGCTGTTTTCGACGATCTTCTCGAATGTAGGGCAATTGAGGAACCTGGTGTTCCCGATTGTCGAGATGCATCCGCGCGAACAGAAGCTCATTCGCATTCGGAAGTTGACCCCCTACTTAAACAACGGCCAAATTAAGTTTCGCGCCGGAAGCCGCGGGGCCGAGTTGCTGGTTGAGCAATTGAAATGGTTTCCGACGTGTCAACACGATGATGGACCAGATGCGTTGCAGATGGTGTTTGAACTGCTGTTAAAGCTGACTGCAGGTTCACCCGAAGGGGGTCTCGAGGAAGTCATCGTCACCTGAATCTGCGCGCCAGTTCGGGGGCGCCTATCGCCGGGGCCGGGACTGCAAATTTCGAAACTGATCGAGTGCGAGTCGTCCAGGGGCCTGCATCTCTTGATCGATACGAAATCTCGCGGCCCCGGCTCCGGTGTTGTTATTGAGATTGTCGAGTGAAACGGCGAGACGCCGCCAGCCTGGAACCACAATCCGGACTGCCCGGAATTCTGGTCCGAATCGGTCCGAAAAATTACTCGCCGTGCGACCCCAGTTCGGGGGCGCCTATGTTGCCGAAATTTCTTTTGCGCCGCAGAAAACACAGGGAACCGCGAGCTGCGGTGAGCCACTTTCGGGGCAAACAGCGGTCTGGCAATTCAGACATCTTGAGACTCCGTGGCATACTCCCCTTCAGCCCGGACGCACCCCGTGACGCCGTGGCACTCGCGAGGTGCGGGTGTGGCGAAAACGGATGCTCTGCAAGGCCGAGGGAATGCTCATGATGTCCACTGTAACGAAGCCCGCCGACCAGTTGCTGGAAGCCTGGGGTGATGTTGTAGCGACCACCGATTCTGGCTGGTTGCCGGATTACGACAGCGGCTATAGCACATCGCTGGCACGGTACCAGCGCCCGGCGACGACCCTGTTCGATCGTACGGACGGACGGTTCCTGCCGATCTATCAGACGGAGTTTGACCTCGCGGTAATCCGCGCCATGGGGCGTACCCTCGCCCAAGTCTCGCCGGCCTTAGTCGGTGCCGTGCGGTCCATGTGTAACTACACCATTGGCGAGGGATTCACCTTCACAGTGAATCGGGACGACACTTCAGTGCTGTCCTCGTCCGCGGCCCAGCCATTAGTGGACGCGGTTCAGCGCGAGATCAATCAGCTCCTGGATGATGTCGAGTTCGTCGGCTCGTTCGATCGAGAAATACACCACTCCAGCATTGAAGACGGCGAAGTCTTCCTGCACCTCAAACCGGGCTGCTGCGGGGGCGTACGCATTGCACGCTGTGAGCCTGACCAGGTGCGACAACCGGCTGCCTCCCGGGACCTGGAAGATTGGATTGGCGATGTGCACGGAATCCCGTGTGACGAGTTTGTCTCATCGTGGTCGTTTGGTGTGCACACGCGCGCCGATGAACCGGACGTACCCCTGGGTTATCACGTTGTCGCCGATGAGACGGGCGTCAATTGGGAGTACATTCCTGCCGCGCGCATGGTGCACATCAAGCGAAATGTGCCGCGCAATGCCAAACGCGGTTTCAGCGACTTCTATCCGATCGAGGCCGATTCCACCCGTGGCGAGAAGCTGCGACGCAACATGGCGGAAGGGGCCGCGGTCCAATCGGCGATCGCGTATGTCCGACAGCATGTGCAGGGCGCGACCCGGGTCGGGGTTGAGCAGATGCTGGGCGAGAACAAAGTCGGCACGAGTCAGCAGCATCTGCCGCTGGGAGGAGTTCGTTCACGGAGCGTGGTGCAGTATCGGCCAGGTACAGTGGTCGATCTCAGCGCGGGGCTGGAATACAAGCCGGGGCCGATGGGCAGTGATCGTGCGAACGACTTTATGGTCGTTGCCCAATATGTGCAGCGCATGCAGGCCATTCGCTGGTCGATGCCCGAGTACATGTTTACCGGCGACGCCAGTAACGCGAACTATTCCAGCACGCTGGTCGCGGAGTCCCCCTTCGTCAAATCGTGTGAAGCCGAGCAACGGTTCTACGCGCGGCACTTTGTCAGCCTGCTGTGGAAAGCCCTGCAGATCCGCTGGGAGATGGGCGCGTTCGAACGCTTCGGCGTGACTTGGGAAGACCTCGAGCAAACCCTGGAAATCAAGGCCGAATGCCCGGCGGTGGCGACGCGTGACGAGCTGGCCAACGTCCAGCGGCAGGAGATTCTGATCCGTCTGGGGGTGCTGTCCAGGAAGACCGCGGCGACGCAGAACGGGCTCGACTATGAAGCCGAGGTCGCGCTGGGGGCGAAGCCTGATGGTGAAGAAAATGGCGGAGCCGCAGGGGTGGGCAGCGGGCCAGCGGGGCCACCCAGCGATCTGCCACCCGCTGCGGACGACGATGAATCGTCGCACAGGGCTGGTGATATCTGACGCTTTGAACGGTGGAGTTCAGGCATGTTGAGAGGAAAAACTCGGCAGGCACGGCCTGACGGGCAGCAGAACCAGGGGAGCTATGTGGTGAAACGAACTCAAAACTTTATCGAACAAACCTATCAGAC
>CAZQUW010000062.1:0-27148 GCA_964596215.1 uncultured Planctomicrobium sp.
CGGCGGTACTCTTACGTAATGCGACCACTTCACTATTCAATCAACGTCACGTTGGACGGCTGCGTCGATCATCGTGCAGGTTCCGCGGACGAAGAACTGCATCGTTTCTGGGCCGAGAAACTCGCTCAGGCCGATGCCCTGCTTTTTGGCCGTGTCACTTACGAAATGATGCAGGCCGCGTGGCGGTGGCCGGCAAATGGGCTGCGGCCCGTATGGATGGCCGAGTGGATGGAACCCTTCGCCCGCACGATCGACTCCGCAAAGAAATACGTCGTGTCGAACACGCTGGAGCGGGTTGATTGGAACGCGGAAGTGGTGCGCGGAGATTTGGCTCAGTCGGTCGAGCAGCTCAAGCGGGGACCAGGGGCAGGCAATGGACTGTTCGTGGGAGGCGTGACGCTCCCGCTGGCATTGGCGGAGCTGGGATTGATCGATGATTACGAGTTCGTGGTGCATCCCAGGCTGGCGGGCCACGGACCGACATTGTTTGCGGGGCTATCGAAGTATATCGACTTAAAGCTCGTGAGCCGACGCGAGTTCGGCTCGGGGGCGGTGGCGCTGCGGTATGAACCAAGAAGGTAGCTATCAGCACTAAAGCTTACGCTCTACCGGGTCTGCCAGCAAACCGAACTGATTAGTCGCGGCTACCCAGCCAATCGCTTCATTCGAACCGCCAGATATGTCACAGATAAGTCTGGTCCGACTGGTGACCGGTACGGTGCAAGTGGGCTGTCAAAGCCCAGAAGTGGGGTGCCACTGGCTTTGCCAGTGCTGTGTGTCATTCGACTCAATAAAAAGCACTGGCAGAGCCAATGGCACCCGATCCCGATCCTAATCCTAATCGAAAATACTCACGAAGCACGCGCGCCGTTTGAGTGCGCTGCAGCTGGCAGTAATTCGACGTCGCTCGTGACTTGGGATGCGGAACAGGACCAGGCGGCAATTCGGTATTACTTCACCACAATCCGCCCGTCGTCCGTGAGCTGCCAGGTGTCAACGACCTTCATCTTGTTGATGAATTCCGGGTCGGCGACCAGAGGTTTGTGCTTGTACTGGCTGTCGCCGCTGCCGTGCGTGCCCACTTTTTCGGCGATGAATTGGCGCCAGCCACCGGTCGGAATCCGCACCAGGCAGGCGGCATCCAGCAGATTGTTCCGGCGGTTGACCCCGTACATATAGACGTGTTTTCGCAGGTCGTCGTCATAGGTCCGCAGGAATTCGGCCGCCTGATTCTGCGTGCCGGTTTCCTGGGTCTCTACGATGATGACGTAACGGGGGCGTTCCCCTGGTCGCATTTGCGGGGTGACGGTGAAGCAGGAGATCGCCAGACCCGACTTGGCCTGGGCCCGCTCGACCGCCTGGCAGACTGTAAACGCCGAGAGTTTTTCACCCTCGATATCACAGTAGCTCCCATCCTTCTGGATGAACTCAATCAGCGGAGCTTCGCCCATGAATCCGACGCACTTGACGATATCGCCAATGTCGTAGCGATAGAGTCCACCATAGGTCGTCATGATGATGCGATAGAGCTTGTCCTGCTCGAGTTCATGACCTTCCAGCACCGTCGCCGTGGGCGAAACGGCTTCTTCCGCAGGAATGAATTCATAGTAGTTGCTGGTAACTGCCAGCGGACCATAGGGAATGCCGTCGCCCAGCGGAATGGTGTGCCGACCTTCTGACGAAAGCAGACCCTGATCGCGGAGCGGAACGTCGCCAAATTGCTCGGGAATCCGGCGCGCCGAATAGCCGACGGTGCCCCCCAGCCAACACGATATCATCACCGGCCGCCAGATGTCTTTGGGGCGCAGAACGCCGTTCTCCGAGATCGCTTTCTCCAGCCTGCGGGCCAGTTCCGGCTGCGGACGACGGACCCGCGCGGCCAGTTGCTGCCGCACATCTGCGGGCAGATCGAGACTCGGGTCTAACGTTCCCTGGGCCAGATCGCGCACCAGTTGCGGACCGAACTTGGCTGTCCATTCCCCAATCTGCAGAATGGACGACGGCGTAATGGTGCTGATCAATCCAATGCTGGTCGTCGCCGTGCTGCGCAACATGCAGTAGCCCCGGGCATCCACTTCGGAGATTCGTTTAATCTCAGACGGCACGGCATAAGTGACTTTAATGGCCGGTGACTGGTAGCGTTCGATCATCGCGCTGATGGTGGCAATATTGAATCCACCAGGGGTGGTTCCCAGTTTCCAGACTCCCGACATCTGCAGGATGGGCATCCCCATCATGTCGCCGTGATCGCAATACGCTTTAACGCCCCAGATGTCCCAGTCATTGGAATAGTGTCGAAACCACGTCTTGGCGACCGGCAGGATCTTGGGGTTCCCCGTGGTCGCACTCGTCTGGACAAAGGTCAGAACCGTCTCGTTCCGGGGAAACAAAGCGTTCGTTTCTCCCGCGGCGACGCGCGCGATGTAAGGAGCAAAATGGTCGAACTCAGCGATCGGCAACTGGCGTCGAAAGTCCTGCAGGTTCTGAATTTTTCCGATGCCAAAATCGTGACCAAGGCCCGTCTCGGCACCGTATTTCAGGATCTTGGTCCTGATGTCCTGCTGCTCCTGTCTTGCTCGCTTGATGCCTTCTTCAAAACGGACAAGTTTGCGCCGATAGAGCGGCAGGAGGCAGGTGCGACCAATGAGATTGAGTACGCGTGACAGGCTGTTGTACTGGGGCATGACTGACTCTTGGTGCTCGCGGTATGTCCGCTCAATTCGGGTCGAATCAGAATGAAAACGACTGTCCCGAATGGTCCGGTAAGGGGGCTCGAGCCTGGTCGCTCGAGGTCAATTTGTCGACAAGTTTGCACCACATCATAGCGAATCCGCGAATCTACGGAACACATGCTTTAGCAGCAGACAGATGGGAATCGCGGCAAGATGAAGATTCAATGTCTGACAAGGGCGGTTCAAGGTCGGTGGGCTATGCACTGCGGCTCAACGGTTCAGGAAGTTTGAACCGCTGAAATCCATTGGCGAATGGTTAAAACAACCTGAGCCCGCGAATCGAAAACGCAACCATATTGATTATGGCTTCATTTCGATCCGCAGGCTCAAATTTTGGGTGTGACCGAGAACTCGGAGAGGATCTCGCACCGACTCGCTGGGCAGTGCCCACCGATTCCTACCACGGTCGCAGCTTCCATCCCAGGACGAAGCCAATTCCCAAACACCACAACGCGACCACTTCTGGTCGCGATTGGGCGTATTGGCGGAACCCGCACATCGCGGCTTCGGCCACATCCTTGAGTTCAGCAATTTCAGGTTGATCGGCAGTCCGCTGTGATTTGCCGTTTTCGGTTTCGACTCGAGTTGCCATAGGACACCTCAGCTTTCTGGTTGTTGAATGTTTTCGATTTTATAGGAATATTGCGTGAATTAACCCGCATTGAAAAGTCATCAGGATCGTGAGGCCGGCTTCATCAGGCTGGCCACGACCGCGGCATTGCGCATCAGTTCTTCCTTCGACCTGGCAAACGAGATCCGCGGCTGTTTCAACTGGGAGATCCCCACTTGAACGGCGATGAAAGTGAGCGCAGCTCCCACCCCCGCCACAATTAGCAGAGCCATCCACGGGGCCAGCCCGAAGGCCTCTTGAAGACCGGCGCTGATCGCAAATAGCAGGACCATCAATGACGCCGTCCCCACAATATATGCCGCCGCAAACTGCACGACCGGCTGCACAAGTTGCCGGGCACTTTGAGCCAGCTCGCTCTCAAACAGCTTGACTTGCAGTTCCAACAGCTTCACTGCGTCCACGGCCACGTCCCCCAGCTGAGCGGCCACAGCCTGCACAGGAATTTCTGAGATTAACTCTGCATCCCGTGCGGCCAGGACCGCCGCTTCCGAAGCAGACGTCGTCTCCGCGGGAGCGGCAGCTGTGCCACCACCGTCGATTGAATCCGCGAATCCGGGGGTCATCTCCGCTTCCACAACATCCCCAGGGTCAAGCCGGCTGCCACTGCTATTCCCAACGCCAGCGTCGGGTTCGCGATGATCTGTTGTTCGAGTTGCGACAGCCATTTTTTTGCCTCCCGTTGCAGGCCAGCCGTAAGATCGGCGGCACCTTCTTCAAGTTGCTGTGCGGCCGCTACAGTCGCACCCACTGCGTCATCTGTGATTCGATTAATCATGCTGATCTCCCAAGTCCTTGGTCGTGTCGAAAGCGGTCTGCTCGGTCGGCGTAGTCGTCGGACTGGACGGCGAATACGTCGTTAATTCACGAGTCAGGAGCTCTCCGATATACAGCGACGCGGCTTGCGTGATGGTCGCCAAGACAACATTTCCCAGCATTCCCAGCATTCCAGTCCGGGCAGGTGCCGCCGTGGCTTCACCTGTCGCCAAACGCACTCGACGCGAACGAATTGCCGGGGCAATCAGATAGCCCGCCGTGGCGGCGATCGCAACTGAAGTCAACGGAGCCGAGCGAACGTAGGACTGCCAGTCGACGAGATTTCGCATCTGTACCGTCAACCGATCAATGCCTCCGCCCAGGTCGCCGCGCACGCGATCCATTTCTTCGAGAATTCCCTCTTCACCGGGGTCGCCGCTCATGTTCCGTCTCCGAACTGCTGTAAACCGAAATCCCTTTGCCGCCACAAATTCTGATGCACCAGCGTCTAGCGTGACCGGAGGACAAGCCCCAACGTCAACCCGGCGACAACGCCAGCGGCAAACGTGAACATCAGCGACTCCAGTGGGCGAGACTGAACCAACTGACTCGCCTGATCGGCACCAGCCTTCACGGTGTCGCTGACCTGCTTCGCCCCATCCACGACTTGCTGGGTTCCGGCTCGCACGGCATCGCTGGCCTGGTTGTACAGATTCGCCCCCTGTTCGGCCCCGATGTTCAGGTATTCCTGAATCTTATCTTTGGCTTCGCCGGTCGTCCGCTGAATCGTCCCCACCAGGGCATCCATGTTGCCTTTGGATTGCTCGAGCATGTCGTCAGTCAACTGCCCCCACTTGGCACGAACGCGCCCCTTCAACTCGTTCCAGTTTCCAGTCAGCGTTGCTTGGTTAGCCATTATGCCTCTCCTTAGAAATACTTCCGATTGACCGCATTCGCACTGACAGGCAAGTTGCCTGCACTGCATGGCGAGCGCGAAGTTGATACGGCAGGTCTCTAACGCAAGCATCGTGCCGTGTCTTACAGATTCGTTAAAACCTTCGATTTGACAAGGACTAATGGTGTACCACCCCGCGGAAGGCCGGCCAGCCACCCGTGGATATGGGAACCACGCGTGGCGGTTGCGCACGCATCCTGATCGTCCATCACGCACGGGTTTTGGATTGGCTGATCTGGAACTTACGGCAAAGGGAATCGCTCGTTTGCCACACAGCGGCGAAACGGAGAGTCCCCGGCCGCAAGGCGTCCGCCAAGGATCAAGACTTCTGGGAACGCGTGTGTGATTGAGGGATTTGACTCGGTCGGCGAGCCATCAGACGATGCGGCAGGCTTTAGAATACCCCGTATTTACGCCCTGAGTTCGCGTGCCTTGTCCACCAGTTCTGTGTCGGCGCATGGGACTCCAAGTTCAACACAAGTCCCCATTCACCGCGTCACACTGCAGCCTGTTGACATGGGTTGTGCAGATGGTTTAACCCAGGGGCATATGGACTGAGCTTCACGCCCCAGCAGTTCAGGGAGATCTTATCGCAGTCTGTCGCCATCCCTTGCGTCCGCACGAGTCCATAACGTATCGTTTGGGTCATCTGGCAGGTGCATTCGAGCCCGCCTTGGGTCTATTCCCTCAAGTCAGCGCTGACTTCTCGCGAGAGGCTGCTGCCGAAATCTTCAGCGGAAACTGAATCATGTATTCTGCAACGACTCTCATTAAGGCACTGACCCGGCTGGTCGTCATAGGAGCCGCAATCACTGCGAATGCTCCTTCAACCCGGGCTGCAGATGCCGCAAAGCCCAATGTGTTGCTGATCTTCGCGGACGATTTGAATTGCGACCTGCATTGCTATGGCCATCCGCAGGTCAAGACGCCCAACCTGGACAAGTTGGCCGCGCGGGGCGTGAGGTTCGAACGCGCCTACTGCCAGTTTCCACTCTGCAGCCCGAGCCGCAGTTCGTTTCTCACGGGACTTCGACCCAATACAACCCGCGTGCATCGCAATCCCGGCGGGTCCAATCAGCCCCAGAAATCTCCACATTTCCGTGAAGCGATTCCCGAAACGGTGACCATGCCGCAGCTGTTCCGTAACAACGGTTATTACGCGGCACGCGTCGGCAAGCTGTATCATTACGGAGTTCCCACGCAGATCGGTACCAACGGCTTCGATGATCCGCCCTCCTGGGAACAGACATTCAATCCCAGCGGCCGGGACAAAGCGGAAGAAGAAAAAATCTTCACCCTGGTTCCCAGGAGCTATGGTGGGGTACTGAGCTGGCTTGCGGCCGACGGTACCGATGCCGAGCAGACCGACGGCCTGATTGCCGCCCAGGCAGTAAAATTAATTGAACAACAGCGCGACAAGCCCTTCTTCCTGGGAGTCGGTTTCTTTCGCCCGCACACTCCTTATGTCGCACCGAAAAAGTATTTTGATCTCTATCCCCCGGAACAGATCAAACTGGCGGAACTCTCGGCCGACGATCAAACTCGCACTCCTGCACCAGCCTACGCCAGTGCCAAACGCGAGCAGGAGAACCTGCCCGAAGCCACACGACAGAATGCCATCCAGGCGTATTGGGCCTCCATCTCCTTTATGGATGCGCAGGTGGGACTGGTTCTCGATGGACTCGATCGACTGGGTCTGACCGACAAGACACTCATCGTCTTCTCCAGCGACCACGGCTATCACCTGTCGGACCATGGACTCTGGCAGAAAATGAGTCTCTTCGAGCGGTCGAGCCGGGTGCCGCTGATTATCGCCGGCCCCGGGGTCCAGGCCGCCGGCAAGTCGAGTACCAGTCTCGCGGAACTCGTCGACATCTACCCCACACTGGCAGATCTGGCAGGTTTACCGGCACCGGAATACCTGGAGGGCACAAGCCTGAAGCCCGTGTTGCTGGACCCCAATGCCAAAGTGAAAACGGCAGCTTTCACGCAGGTTCGCCGCGGTGAATTCGACGGCTATGCGGTCCGGACCGACCGGTTTCGATACATCCTCTGGGAGCAGGGACGTCGGGGCGAGCAACTGTTCGACCTGCAGGCCGATCCCCAGGAATCGAAGAACCTTGCTCAGGATCCGGCGCACGCCCAGACCGTTGCTGATTTGAAACAACGGATTACCGAGTACGCAGCCCCCAAGGCACCCGCGAAGTAACGTTGCCATTCGCCGTGGGCCGGAGTTCCCGGCCTGCTTAAACCCGGGCGCGATCCGACCTATTCCGAATTCGCTACGCGACGGCAGCACGCCGTGAGCCACTGTTATTGTTTGCCAGCCGCGAGATCTCGCGGCTGGCACACAAGACTGTTGCAGGGAGCAAATTCGTGAAGGTCTCGGCCACTGACGCTAGTTAAATTCAAGCAGTTGCAGCGAGTTCCGGAATGGCCCTGCCGTCGGTGACAATCGGGGTCGGTCGGCCACTGAGGTCTGGCAATGTCACCCGTTCGTAGTCGATACCGAGGTGGCGATAAATGGTCGCCAGGAAATCCTGGGGCCCGACCCGTCGATCGACTGGCTCTTCGCCGCGGCGATTCGTCGCCCCGATGACCTGTCCGGTCCGAATTCCGCCGCCGGCCCAGATCATCGAGTTGGCCTGGGGCCAGTGATCTCGGCCCGGTTGCACGACACCCGCCGGAGCGCTGGCGACGCCACCACCGCTGCTGGCAACGTGGGAAATCCGCGGGGTGCGCCCGAATTCCCCCGTCACGACGACCAGCACCCGCTTGTCGAGGCCCCGTTCGTAGATGTCCTCGATCAATGCCGTAACCGCCTGATCCAGGGTAGGCATGCGGAACTGCAGAGCTTCAAAAATGTGCTGATTGACCGCGTGATCGTCCCAGTTCTGGACGCGGCCGCAAAGCGGGCCGTCGAATGTCGTGGTCACGATCTCAACCCCGGCTTCGACCAGCCGGCGGGCCATCAGACACTGCTGCCCCCATTGATTGCGCCCATATCGATCACGGATGTGCGACTCTTCCTGGTTCAGATCGAATGCCTTGGCCGCTTCTGTACTGGTTAACAGATTCAGAGCCTGAGTCTCGAACTGATCCATGGCCGCCATCACGCCCGATTGATCAGCCTCGCGGCGGAACTCATCAAACGACTTGCGTAACCGGATTCGTTCCTGCAAGCGGCCCGCCTGGTCAGGATTGGAGAGGCCAATGTTCGGCACGGCAAACTGGGGCTGACTGGGGTCACCGAGCACCGCAAATGGTTCGTAACCCGGGCCGAGGTAGGTCGGTCCGGCAATCGTGAAACTGTCGTAGCGGGTAATCGGATTTACGCCGACATAGTTGGGCAACTTCCGCGGCTGGCCACTCCGCAGAAAATTGGCGACCGACATGAAGTCGGGATAGAACGGCGTGATCTTGTCCTGGGCGGCAGGATCGCCCCCCAACATCTGCAGCGAACCGGCCGGATGCCCGCCCCCTGTGTGCGCCATCGAACGCAGGACTGCGAACTTGTCGGAGATCTGGGCCTGCCGCGGGAGCAGCTCCGAGAACTTGAGCCCCGGAGTCTTGGTGTCGATTGTCGAAAACGGACCGCGGTAGTCGCTGGAGATTTCTGGCTTCGGATCATAGGTATCCAGGTGGCTGCAGCCGCCACGCAGCCAGACGATGATCACAGCGGTGCGCTCGCGAGCTTCCGCCGTCGCGGCCTCGGCACGGAGTCGCAGCAGCCCCGGAAGCGACAATGTCCCAAATCCCGCCAGGCCGACTTTCAAAAATTCGCGTCGAGCCCCAAACTGAGACGACGTTGTGCTACCCATGAAATGCTTCCAAAATTCGTACCGGACTGGAATATATCGATATCTTGATTGTACCCGGCAGCGGCGCTCGGGGCGACCTGACTTCGAATGGATTTTAAATTCATTCGACACGGTTTCAGACAAAACGTCGAACTTTTCGATTCGATGGCTCGCCGACTGCCCGGTTGCTGGACTGCCCTGCGGGAAACGCGGGCAATCCGTCAGTTGAACCACAGGGCAAAGCCAATAAACTCGCCCCGAAACACGCGTTGCAACCGCACCCAGACGGCCGGATCGGTCAAGGGCCCTTGCTGCAAATACGGTGCCGCCCCCGTCCCTTGAATCCACAGCACCAGATCAAACGGCTGCGGCTCCAGGTAGACTTTCCGTAAGTTGATGCCTCGACCGGGAGTGCCACGCCAGAATGGGATCAGTTTTTCACCCTGCAAAATCAGCTTCGCTTCAGCCAGGAAATGCTGCCAGCTCTCGATCATTTCTGCAGTGACGGCGACGTTCGGAATCACACCCTTCTGGTTTGGATTGGGAATCCATTCTGCATCATTATCCGATTCCTTTAAAATGAACTCCCAGGATCGACTGCTGAATGTGACCATCGACTCCAGATGACCTAAGGCCGCCTGCATACGCTCGGGAGCCGTGACCTTAAAGTTGAGCAAATGAATATAGGCAATCAGATCCGCGACCTTGTTGAATGAAAAGAAGGTGTCGGCATCACCCGGAGTGCGTTCAATTAGAAACGGATAGGGGGAATCAACGACGGGAAACATCACATGTCCGACCCGTTCGAACAAATCCTGCCAGTCGTGTGCCAGGGCCGTTTCACCCAGCGCCATCAGCAGATGGCAATACCCTCGTAACCAGTAGACGTCGCCGGTATCGAAGGCGATCGTAAAGCCCTGGGCCTGTTCCTCGGTGACACCGCTGGCTCGATTGAGTCGCGAATAAATTCGCCACAAAGTCTCGTCCGGATGCGCTGTGCCATCTCCATCCAGGTCGAGTCGTATCAGACCGAAATGGAGCGGCAGTTTGACCTCTGCCGCATCAATCTGGGCCAGCGTAGCTTCAGTCCTTGCCAGGTCGGTCACAAACTGTTGCACGATGGCCCGGAGTTGCAGGTACTTGATTTTCTGCGGCTGCGGATTGACCGGAATAGGAAAATCGATGCCGGTCAACAGCGTGCGATGTTGCTGGAGCAAGCCATGCCGATACAGGCTTTGTGAGAGACGTTCTACGGACTGAACAAACTGCAGCGTCCCCAGGCCAAACTGCGCCTGCGGGTCCTTCGGGGTTAACTTCAACTCAGCCGCGAGTGCAGCTTCGCCGGCCGCCAGGGTCCCCGCTTGGAGATGCTGTTCCAGCACTGCCACTGTCTGGGGACCGGCAACGGCGAATTGCGCGGAGCACGCGACCATCCAGAGGAACATCAGGGAGCGACGCATGGGGGATTCCTTGGGCGACAGTTCCGCGGAGTCAACTGCTGACCCCCGCCGAGTGACAATCCACAGATCCTACCACACGCCGCGCCCTCCGTATCTACTTCTTCAACACATCGTCAAACAGTTTGTAGCCCAGTTCACGCATTTCTGTCGGAAAATCGTGGTCGCAATCGGGATGCTCGACGCGCAGACGCTGCGGTTCTCCGTAGAGTTTGTAAACCTGGCTGGCCGCCGCCACGACGCGATCGACGCTGTCATGTCGAAAATTGGCGTCCCGCAGTGGAGCCACGATCAACACATTACGGGGTGCCAGTACGCCCAGCAGCTCGTGGAAGTCAAAGGGAATGTCCGCCAGGCGTCCGCGATATTCTCGGAGCCGGGGCATGTATCGCGTTTGCGTCCAGCCCTTTTCCGGCAGCCAGACCGATTCCTTGCCGTCGTAGTAGTCGAGATAGGAGTCCAGTCCGCAGCTCGAGACCACGGCTTGAATCCGTTCGTCGAACACCGCTGTATAGACCGAATTATGTCCCCCCAGCGAATGACCAATGGCCCCATAGCGCCCCGCCTTGACGTAGGGTAATGAGTCGAGCAGATCCAGGCCGCGCATGTTATCCCAGACGGCTTTCAGAGTTCCGCTTTCCCAGCCCAGGGCCTTGATGTCGGGTTGATATTTGGCCAGCAACGGATAGTTCGGAGCCAAGGTCACGTAACCGCGTTCTGCCAGCTCACTGGCATACTGCCGGTTGGCTCGGCCACCCAACCCGACGACCACACCGTGACCCACTACGTTATCGGTGCCATGCAGGCACAGGACCGCTGGGGTCCCCCTGGTCTTAGATTCCAAAGCCGCCTTGGGAATGCAGAGATAGGCCGGTACCCGCGACCCCGGTTCGGAGGCATAGGAAATCAAGCGACGGACGTAAGTGCCACAATCAACTTCCTCTTCGATCTTCACATCCAGGTTGCATTGCTTCTCTTTACCAGGCAGCTTGCCCATGACGGCTTCCACGCCGGCCATGATCTCGGCACGTCGACGTTGCCAGTCGGCAATCGTCTTCACCGGCACCTGCTGATTCTGCTCGTCGCGATAGACCAGCAATTTGTCCCGGGGTAATCGTGGCTGAGGAAGCGCCACCTTGGCGGGTTGGCCATCGTCCGCCACCGATGGGCGCGCTGGACTCGTGATCGTCCACAGCCCAGCCGCGATGGAGAGGATTCCCAGAACTCGAATATACGCCGCCTCAAATCGCATGCTCATGTGATATCTCCCTGATGTGAGTGAGAAGTGGTCCCATGATTGATTCTGGGGCCACCACAATCAAGGGTGGGCCGTGAATTTGCAGCGTTTCGACCTGGTGTCGGGCCTTTTCGAACCGGCCGAATCTGAGTGCCATACCGCTCAATTTGCCCGACTCCGGCAGGTCAGGTGACAGGGGCGTGGGATAGCCCGCTGGGGCCATTTTCTTATATAATGTCTGAACTTTAAGAAACTCCGCCCGGTGATCCCCCCTTGGACCAGCCTGCATCCGAGGATGTTGTTGTCGTCGTCGCCCCGCCCGCAGTTCGGAAACAGGATCTCTCGCTGATGTCGATTTGTCGTCTTACACTCGTTGCGTTGGTGCTGTGCTGCTGGACGGTTCGCGAAGTGGCAGCGGAAGATGCTCCATCGCCGGCGGCCCTGGAATTCTTCGAGAAAAAAGTGCGCCCCCTGCTGGTTGACCATTGCTACGAGTGCCATGGAGAAAAGAGACAACGGGGTGGTTTACGCGTCGATACGCGCGACTTTCTGTTGAAGGGTACAGACAATGGCCCCGGGCTGATCCCGGGGAAGCCTGACGACAGCCGTTTGATGCATGCGGTGCGTTATGAAGACGATCTGAAGATGCCGCCGAAGGCGAAGCTGCCCCAGGAGTCCATTGATATTCTCGCCGAATGGATCAAACAGGGTGCCGCATGGCCCGCATCGACTCCCACTGCCGGCACTCATTCCGGCGATCCGGTGGCGTGGAAGTCCCATTGGTCCCTGCAACCGGTTCGCAAACCGGCACTCCCCGCGATCAAAAATTCCGGCTGGGTCCGGAATGAAGTCGACAACTTCGTCCTCGCCAAGCTGGAAGAACAGCGACTGACACCTTCGCCAGCGGCCGATCGCCGCACATTACTGAGGCGAGCCTATTTTGATGTCACGGGCCTGCCGCCTTCATTCGCGGAAGTACAAGCTTTTGAAAACGATGCACGCCCCAATGCATTTGAACTCGCTGTGGACCGGCTGTTAGCGTCGCCGCACTACGGGGAACGATGGGCGCGGCACTGGTTGGACGTGGCCCGCTATGCAGACACCAAGGGGTATGTCTTCCAGGAAGATCGGAATTATCCGCAAGCCTATACCTACCGCGACTGGGTCGTGAAGTCCTTGAATGCGGACCTGCCCTACGATCAATTTCTGCTGAAGCAGATTGCCGCCGATCAACTCGTGACCGAGGCCGATCAGAGCGACCTCGCGGCAATGGGTTTCTTAACGCTGGGGCGGCGGTTTCTGAATAACATCAACGACATCATTGATGATCGCATTGATGTGGTGATGCGGGGCACCATGGGGCTGACTGTCAATTGTGCGCGCTGCCACGATCACAAGTATGATCCGATCCCCACACAAGATTACTATTCGTTGTACGGCGTGTTCGCCAGCTCGGACGAGCCGAAGGACGGCAACTACACGCTGCGACTTGTCGATTCACCCAAACCTCACAACGTGCAGGTCTTCATCCGGGGTAATTCCGGGAATCGCGGAGCCGAGGCACCACGCCGTTTTATTCTGGCGGTGGCCGGTGAGCAACGCCGGAACTTCGAAAAAGGAAGCGGCCGACTGGAGCTGGCCCAGGCCATTGTGGCCGCTGACAATCCGTTGACGGCACGGGTCTTCGTCAATCGGGTGTGGGCACATTACTTTGGTGCGGGACTGGTGATCACACCCAGTGATTTCGGGCTGCGCAGCTCACCTCCCACCCATCCGGAACTGCTCGACGAACTGGCCCGCGAATTCATCGATTCGAAATGGTCGATCAAGCAACTGCATCGACGAATCCTGTTGTCGGCGACCTACCAGCAGGCCAGCTTTTCTCGGCCGGATGCTGAAAAGATTGATTCGGAGAATCGTCTGTTGTGGAAGATGAATCGCCGTCGCCTCGAATTCGAGGGGCTGCGGGATAATTTGCTGGCGGTGTCAGGACAACTGGAACCGACACTCGGTGGTCCGGCAGTCCAATTGGAAACGGCTCCATTTCCCAAGCGGCGGACCTTGTACGGATTCATTGATCGCCAGAATCTCCCCGGCTTGTTCCGAACTTTTGATCTGGCCAGTCCGGATGCCCATACGCCGCAACGGTTCACGACGACAGTCCCGCAACAAGCACTCTTCATGCTGAACAGCCCATTCCTGATGGACACGCTGACGCAGTTGGCAAACCGGCCTGAAGTCAGCGCCATCAGCGACCCGCATGAGCGAATTCGGCTGATGTACCAGTTGATTTACTCCCGGCAGCCGAGTCCCCGCGAGTTGGAACTGGGAGCGGCCTACATCCGGACGAACCAGGAAGCACCTGCACTGGACTTGGCATCCAGATCGCCGTGGCACTACGGCTTCGGGGAATTCGACGCGGCGGCCAATCGCCTGAAGAGCTTCCGGCCGCTGCCGAAATGGACTGGCAAATCGTGGCAGGGACAGGAGCAGTTGCCCGATCCGCAGATCGGGTGGGTGTCATTAAATGCCGGTGGGGGCCATCCTGGTAACGACTTGCAGCACGCGGCAATTCGCCGCTGGATCGCACCGCGTGACGGCACCCTGTCAGTTCAGGGACGACTGCAGCATCCAGCAGCGGAAGGTGACGGTGTGCTGTGCCGGCTCATCTCCAGTCGCTCTGGCGTCGCGGGGGAATGGACGGCACAGAAATCTGATGCCGCAACCAATGTCGAAGGGCTGGCGGTCAAGGCCGGCGATCAGCTCGATTTTTACACCGACTGTCGGTCCAATCCCAACCATGATTCGTTTGGATGGACCTTCAAACTGCGACTGGAACCAACTTCGCCCAATCAACAGAGCGAATGGAGTTCGCAGACCGACTTTCAAGGCCCCGCCCCCAGTCCGCTGCCGGTCTGGGAACGGTACGCCCAAGTGCTGCTGATGGCGAATGAATTTGTGTTCGTCGACTAGCAGAGCGCAAGATATAGCGACTGCTGACGCGTACTTCCGGGCCCCCCAGCCGCCGCAGCAGTAGTTCCACTACACGGTACTGCACGGAACCGGTATAAGATTGTTCCAGGGACGAATGACCGGTCCGTGGCAATTCAACCAGCATGCAAAGGTGCAGCCACCGGATGGAACCAGAAACCGACATCCCGCTCAAACGCAAATGGACACGCGGTGCCATCCGAGCTCTGTGGGGGGCCACCGTGCTGATGCTGGTAGTCGTTGGCGCGGCGATCTGGTATCAGCGTCGCCCTGTCGCGCCGGTCTACTCGGCCAAGGATGTCATCCCCCGCGCCAATTGTATTGCTTTCAGCCCCGAACGTGGGAATAAGTATATTGCTGCTGCATTCTCTGATGGACGGGTACGACTCTGGGAGGCTGCGACACGGCGTGAGTTGACCGTGAAGTTGCCCAGTCAATGGCCGTTGAGTGACCTGGCCTGGTCACCAGATGGCGGCACCGTGTTCGCGGGGGGCTTCGAACAGCACGTGTTGGCATTCAGTATTAAGTCCTCGCGAGCGGGCAAACTGCCCAAGTTCCCCGTGCCGGTCGTTTCAATCGCAATGCATCCATCACAGCCCGAGATGCTCGCGAGCCTGGCCAATGGTGAGCTCTGGTGGCAGAACCTGCAAACGGACGAACGTTCTTCCGTCGCGACGGGCCATACGGGCAATGTGAAAGTTGTGCGTTATCATCCGGATGGTCGATCGTTTATCACGGGGGGAGCGGACCAGCAATTGGTCTGGCACGACACCAAAACGCGCGCCGTTACGAAGACCGTCGCGGCACATCAGCACGAAATCAGCTGCATCGCCTTTTCCCCCGATCAGACCCGCATTGCGTCCGGCAGCTGGGACAACACGGTCAAGGTCTGGCAAGCCGATTCTGGTAACGCAATCACCACATTGACGCACCCCGCAGGTATCTCTGGCGTCGACTGGCTGGGGCTGGATGTCGCCTCCAGTTGCTGGGACGGCCGGCTCCGAATCTGGACCGTGAGTACCGCTACCGTTACTCGTGAGCGTGCCTGTCATTCTGATTCGCTGGCCTTCTCGGTCTGGCCAGGACGCGAGCTCATTGCAGAAGTGGATTCCGCGGGAACGCTGCACCTGGAAGCCCCTTGAATCTGGCCGGCTCGATTCTGGCCGGGTTGATTCTGGCACCACACAGCACCTTTCAACTCGATCTCGACCGCCGGCTCTGAGGTATCGGGCGCAGGTTCGGCCAGCGTTGCCAGCGTTGGGCCACCCACGCCGGGCCGCGGTGGCGAAGCCACTGTGATTCGATTATAAGAAACGGGCTGCACCGCTTCTTGAATGCTTCTCAGTATCACTCACCCGGAGTTACCCCGATGTTGCGCACGTGGTGTCTTGGAACAGTTTTGCTGCTCACATCGAGCTTTGCGTATGGCCAGGACTTGCCGCTCAGTGGCGTCCTGGTGGAAGGCAAGAATTGGGAGCTCGTCAGCGAAGGTTATAAGTTCACCGAGGGCCCCGCGGTTGATGCTCAGGGGCAAGTGTATTTCACGGACATCCCGGAAAGCAAGATTTTCAAGATTGATCTCGCGGGCAAGGTGAGTTTGTTTGTCGAGAATTCGCAGAAAACCAACGGCCTGATGTTCGGGCCCGACGGCAAACTTTACGGCTGCCAGAGCGGTTCACGGAAGATCGTGGCCTTCGACGCGAAAGGACAGGCCGAAACAATTGCCGACGAAATTGATTCGAACGATCTGGTCGTCGGCAGCAAGGGGGGCATCTATGTGACGGATCCTCCCGGCGGGCGCGTCTGGTATATCAATCCGCAGCGTGAAAAACGCGTCGTCGCCGAGGGCCTGAAACCGAATGGCGTCATCCTGACGCCCGATGGAGGAACCCTGGTCGTCACGGATGGACAGGAGGCGACACTCTGGACATTTCGCGTTGAGGCTGACGGCAGCCTGAAACACAAGGAACGCTACTACGGTCCGTTACGCATGGTGATTGGCCAGACCGGCACAGGCTCGGACGGCATGACGGTGGATTCTATCGGCCGGCTCTATGTGACGACCCGGGCGGGACTGCAGATGTTTGATCCGATCGGCAGAATGGGGGGCGTGATTCACAAACCTCTGCGCGATCGCCCGCTGTCGAATGTCTGCTTTGGTGGGCCCCAGTTGAATATCCTCTATGTGACGGCCGGCGACAAAGTATTTCGTCGAGAGACTCAGGCGACAGGGATCAGGTACAGCGCCAAATAATACTGCGCCAGATAATCCCTCGGGACCACGGTTGCAGCACGGTCCAGGCTCGCGCAGTCATCGCCTGACTCTTCCGAGCCGAGAACGTGGGCAGGAAGAATCACCCGGCTCGCGATTGTCGGGCCACGCTCAGTATGGAAAGGTTGACGGTTTGTGAGTGGTCGCATTCTGGCATTGGGAGACATTCATGGCTGCAGTACGGCCCTGGATACCCTGTTGGGGCAGCTCCAGCTGACCGCTGAAGATCGCGTGGTTTTGCTTGGCGATGTCGTCGATCGCGGCCCAGGGACCCGGCAGGTGATCGAGCGGCTGCTGGAACTATCCCAGTATTGTGATTTACAGTTCGTCAAAGGCAACCACGAGCAAATGTTGCTCGGTGTCCTGGACGGCACGTATGCGCGCGAAGACTGGTTGATGCATGGTGGCCGGGAGGTCCTGGACTGCTACGCGGGATCGCTGGATAACCTGCCCGCCGAACATTTCGAGTTCCTGCAATCGGCTGCGGATTATTACGAAACGGCTACGGAAGTCTTCGTCCATGCCAACCTGGAGCCGGGAATTCCCGTTGCCGAGCAGCATGAAAAGTGGCTGCGCTGGACTCGCTATACCGGCCGGGAATTACCGCTGCCGACAGGCCAGCGAGTCGTCTGCGGACATACCCCCCAGGCTACCGGCCTGCCTGCTCGTTCGCGCGGCTGGGCGTGCATCGACACCTATGTGTACGGCACAGGCTGGCTGACTTGCCTGGACGTCCTGACCGATGAGTTTTACCAGGCGGATCAGCAGGGCAGGTATCGGACGGGACAGTTGTGACGGAAACACCTCGTGCCGATTCTCGAATCGGAAATCAACCGACCGCAGCGCGTTCCCCGCAGGAGATCACTGTACGACATCGCGATCCCTGAACTGCGTCAAATCCTGCTCAGTCGTGCTGCGGCATTCTGTTGTCATTCCGGTTTCGACATTCGACAGTTCCACGCCACATTCCGTCTCAGCGCTCCCCGCGGTAAATGCTATACTAGCTCTGCGCTCCCACGGATCACCGTCTCCTCGAATTGTGGCCAGCAGCCACCGGCGTAAAATTGGTTAGGATTGGGTCTTGGCACAGGATGACATTTCCGAAGCCGTGCTGGCAGAAGGCCAGCAGGCACTGCAGCTGGTCGATCCCTCTGCATATCTGGTCCTGCCTCGGATCTTGCGCCGCCTGGTGCTGCAGGATCAGGAGATTTCGGGGCTGAGCTGGCACGTACCGCATCGGAAGTGCTATGTCGTTTCTCGTGAACGTCTCTTGCGCTATGTGGCCCCGGATGAACTGGGGGTCGAACAGGCCCAAACCATTCCCGAGCAAGTCATCCTGATTTCACGACCCGACCGGGATGATCTCCCCGCATTAACGTCGGCCGCCCTGCAGACATACCTCTGGCGGCTGTTGTTTCACGCACGCGTCCATCGCTGCCTCGATCAATTAATTGCCACCGGGAAGTTGACCCTGGCCACGGTGCGGCTGCGGATCGATCGGATCGGCCAGTCGGAATACGACGAAATTCGCGCGGTGCTGCGGCGCGAGAGCTTTCTCTTTCCGCAACAAACTCCCCTGGAAGTTTACGCAGAGTTTGCCGCCGTCTATTCCGAACTGCGAATGTTTTCACCCGGGTGGCGGCATTCCTATTTTCCGTCGATTCACGACTTCGATCTGATCGACGAGATCGTTCGCGAGGATCTCGACTTCAATGAACTGTTCGCCGCGACGCGATTGCCCGCGGCGATCGAACCCGTATTGACCGTGGCGAAAGTGGAGTTCGAACCCACAGGGCCCAGCCTGTCTCCCATTCCGCCCAGCTCGAAAGTCCCGGCAGGATCCCGGCGGGCCGAACGCCTCATGGAAGGCCTGCTCAAACGTGCGGAGAAGCTGGCGGCGCAGGGCAATTCCGTGCGAGCTGCCATTCTGCGTACCCAGGCATGCAAGTATTCTTCGGCGGCAGAACAGCCCAAGATCCTGGAACTGGTCAAGTCCGAGATCACGCGGCTGACGGAACGCTTGCGGGGTGCATTGGATTTTGACGACAACGACGCCCGCGACTGGCATGCGTCGCTGGGCCTGCTGGTCCGAAACGCGCTGCATGGCTTCTGGAACAATGATGCCCGGCTGTTGTTCGATCTGCAAAAGGTCTGCGTCGATCACGAGCGTGAGATTTCGGTCGTCGACCTGGTCGGCTGGGCGTGGTCACTGGGACGCCAGCCACTCCGCAGGCCGTTGCCGAATCAGCGTGAAGTGCTCATGTCCAAGCATCTGCGCAGCGCGACGGGCAGGATTCCGACTACGAACCTGGCACCGGCGCAACGCGAGACTTTGTCCCGACTGCTGCACTCCGCGGCCAAATCCGCTGAGGAACAACTGCGCACACGGTTGCGACCGCTGGTGGGTGAGGCCTTGAAAACGGTCGGTCTCGAGCCACAGAATCTGCCCGAACGCGTCGCCCGCCGCAAGCTGATTGAAGAGCTCAGTGATGTGGTCGTGCAGCGCGGCTTTTTGACGATCGGCAACCTGCGAGATTCCATTTCCCGCAACAACCTGAAACTGTCTGATCTGGAAACTGTCCAGCAGTTCCTGCGGGGAGATCAACTCCTGCTGGCCGACCGTGAGCTATCGCGCAAGCTGGATGGCGTTTACAACCCCGCGGAATTCTATATGCGGTGGTTGCAGCGTTTGAGTTCGCTGGCCTTCGGTACGCGTAACGGACGCTTCCTGACCCAGTACATTGCGATTCCGTTCGGGAGTTCCGTTGTCATCCTGGAGGGGCTGGATCATCTCGTTCATGCTGCATCTGGACTTTTCATCCATCATGCAGAGACTGCCCACAGCGACCCATCTCTGCACTCGGCGGCAACCGAAGTTGCTGCTCATTCCGCACACGCCAAGATGTTTATGTCGTGGCCCACATTCCTGGGGCTGGGGCTCTTCCTGATGGCCCTGATTCACGTCTCGTCCTTTCGCAAGGGAGTCGTCGAACTGCTGCGCCTGGTGTGGAAGATCCTGCGAGTGTCGCTGTACGACACCCCCTTGTGGCTCGTCAAGCTGCCGGTTGTGCAAAGTATTCTGCACAGTCAACCGGTCGTCTTTTTTCGCCAGGTCTTCCTGCTGCCGCTGGTGGCCACGGCAATGCTCAGCCTGCTGATCATGCCTTTCTATTCCAGCTGGAACAGCTGGGGTATCAGTACGGCGGTACTGGGACTGGCTTTGTGCATCATTCTGAACTCGCGCATGGGACGCGATCTGGAAGAGGTTTCGTCCGAATACGTCATGCGACTGGTTCATCGCATTGGTGTCAGGTTCCTGCTGTCGCTATTTGAGCTCATTATGGACACCTTCAAACGGGTCCTGGAGTTTATCGAGCGATTGCTCTATGCGGTGGACGAATGGTTGCGATTCAAGAGCGGCGAATCGGAGCTGACCCTGATTGCCAAAGCGCTGCTGGGAGTTATCTGGGGAGCGGTGACGTTCGTGGTCCGCTTTGCGGTCAACCTGCTGATCGAACCTCAGGTCAATCCGATCAAGCATTTTCCCGTGGTGACGGTGTCACATAAGATCATCTTCACAACGATGACGGGGCCCTTGACGACTTTATTTCACAAGGGATTCAACTTCAGTTTCGCCTCGGCAGGAACGCTCGCCGGCATGATCGTGCTGGCCTTGCCGGGAGCCTGTGGCTTTATTGTCTGGGAGTTGAAAGAGAACTGGAGGCTGTTCGCCGCGAATCGCTCGAAGAGATTGCTGCCGGCACTGATCGGCTCACACGGCGAAACGCTCATTCGTCTGATGAAACCCGGACTGCACTCCGGAACATTACCCAAGCTGTATAGCAAATTGCGCCGCGCCGAACGCAAAGCACACTTGAAACGCTGGAAGAATTCCAAGGCGGTGTGCGTCGAGAGACTGCATCACGTCGAAGAATCGGTCCGCCATTTCGTAGAGCGTGAATTCTTCATGCTGCTGAAAGAGAGTCGCGGCTGGGGCGATCTGCCGCTGGAACTGAGCCATATCGAGACGGCGTCCAACAGCTTACGGATCGACATCGTTTGTCCCGATCTGCCGGGAACCCCGTTAAGGCTGGCCTTTGAAGAACAGTCGGGCTGGCTGCTCGTCGGCTTGCCAACCTCGGGCTGGGTGTGGAAATTGAGCCAGTCGCAGCTTGAATGTCTGAAATTGGCTCTCGCCGGCATCTACAAAATTGGCGGGGTCGACCTGATTCGCGAGCAGATTGCGTCACAGTTCGCACCGCGAGAGATTCGTTACGATGTCGCGGATCATGGCCTGGTGGTCTGGCCGGACCGATCCTATGACGTCGAGGTCCGCTATTCATTGGACGATCGGCGACTGCTTTCACCGCGCCCGCGCCGCGTCGCCCGCGAGTATCAATTGCCTGAAATTGAGGCGCGAGCATTGATCTACAGCTTGAACTCCATTTCATGGCGGCGCTGGGTCGATGCCTGGAACGCCGAGCAGGAGGGACGCGACCTGCCGGTGTTATTTACGGAAGAAATCCGTCTCTTGCCACGATTTGAACTGCATCCAGGGGTTGAAACGCCACCGTCGGGAACCGCGCCGGTCTCACACGCCTGATCAAGCAAGTTCCCCCGCGGCGACCGTCGTGAAAAAACGCGAAACGTTGCCAGACTTCACGATCAACGTCCCGCTTGCCGCCACGATGTCAGGGTTATCGGACTGTAGCCTGACAGGACGGACAATCCGGTCCGTCCTACCTGGATTTGTCCCACAATCGCGCAAGGCTGTTTAAGCGAGAATCGGACCGACGTGGATTTCAATCCAGGTGCGAATCTCGCCCCCCACTGGCAGCACACGCCACCCGGCGTCGATTCCCTGCTGTTCCAGGTTGATGGCGTTGGTCACACAGGTATACGGCTCCAGGCACACGCAGGGACGCCCCGGCGGCGTGAAAACCACGCACTCGCGGAAAATCTGGTCAGTGACCTGCGTGACCATCACCCCCGCCGCCGGATCAAGCAGACTTGTGACCACGGTGCTGTCGGAGCTTTCCAGTCCGGTGAGCACATCGTCAAGGGTCAGGTCTTGGAGTGCTGCACCGTTACGGAGATCCTTCGCCGGCTCAATGGGCAGCTTCCGGCCGGTGGGCAGGCAGTCGTTCAATTCCCACGAGGAGGCCGCGGGGACCTGCACCAGGCATTGCCCCTGCTGCGATGACACTCCCAGCGGTGCCTTAAAATAAGGATGCGTCCCCAGTCCCCACGGCAGGGGGTGATTTCCGGCATTGGCAATGCGAACATCGGCCCGCAGGCAGGCATTTCGCAGCGTGTAACGCACTTCGATCAGAAAATCACTCGGCCAAAGTTCCAATCGATCGGGAGCATCTAAACTCAGTTGAAACTCGGCCACAGCGGTCTGTGCATCGGCGACGACGACACGCCAGGGGCGATCCATGACGAATCCGTGGATCGCGTTGCCGAAGGCGTCACTGACGGGAAGCTGGTAGTCTTTCCCCTTCCAGCTGTACTGGCCTTTTTCAATGCGGTTAGGAAAGGGAAACAACCAGGGAATCCCGCTGCGCGTCCCCCGTTTGTCACCATGCTCGAATCCCTCTTCCGCATCGAGGGCCTCAATGACTGCACCATTCACAGGAACCTGCAGTGAAAAGCAATTGAACCCCACGCGAGGCAGAATTCGAGCCCGGGAACCAAAATGCCGGTCATGCAGAATCAGTTCAGACATGTTTGAGAATTCCGGTAGAGCACTGACTGGAGAAGGTCGAGTCGCAGCAGCAGATCATAGACCGCTAATTCAGGCCTCGATAGGGATGTGAACGGACAAAACAGCGATTCAGACCGCAGACGGCCGCCGATCCACGGGCAGCACCAGCCTACCCGGCCAACCCAGTTCGATACTCACGGGCCACGCAATTCCGGTTTTCCATCCGCGACGTTTCCCCAGAAATCATTCACACCTTAACCGTTCACCCGCGAACGACCTCCGCTGGCAATGCCCCCTGACATAAACTTGAAGCGAAATTGGCAAAACCGAGGCTGAAACGCTTACCGGTCATACCAAAGTCGACGACTTTCTGGTTTTTATCGATAGCTCGCGAAGTGCACGTCGTTCCACAGGTCTCTCTGGCCGCTCTCGGCAAACTTTGACGACTGTAGCGTTTCTTTGGATAAACCAAAGCTAACCGCTCCGAAAGTAACGTTCCAAACTTCTCTTCTGAACGTTCCGATAATCCCGGACAGATCTATTCTCCCGAACGCGCTGTCAGCACGTTTGGAAGGGGATCGAACAATAGTGGCTCACACAGCGACTGTGCCGGTTTGCTGCGAGGCCCCAGATCGGAGAACACCGGATTTGCGCCAACCTGTGTTCATCCTGAAGTCCACTCCCAAAACCCGAAATGCGTGACCGCCAGTTTGAGTCTATGAAGGAGCCCAATATGTTAACTGTGATACGGAAATCCAGACTGAGCCATCTGGCGAAAGCCAAGCTCTGGTTGGCCGGACTCGGCCTCTGGAGCGGGGGAGTTGGCCTGGTCGACTCGGCATATGCGCAAGACGCTTATCCGCCTCGCCCAACTACCGGCCAACAAGCTCGGACGATCGACGAGATCGTCGAGAACGAGATTCAGCAAACCAGCCTGTTCCAGACTGCTGAGGCAGCGGCCACGGGATCTGCAGGGTCCGGTAACTATACCTACAGCACGACCTGCCCGACGAATGACTGCTACCAGGGTGAATTCTGGTCGGCTACCAGTCTGTTCGACGACGGCTGCGGTGGCAACCGCTTGAGCGATAACGGGTTTAACATCGGCGGCAGCATCGTCAACAGCATGACGTTCAATACCGATGCTCCCGCAGACCGTTTTAACGGCCCGGTCACCTGGACCGATCGTTCGAACGAATGGCAAATGAACCAGACCTGGCTCTACTTTGAGAAAGCTCTGGACGCCGACAAGGACTACGATCTCGGTGGTCGTATCGACGTGATGTACGGTAGCAACGCACGTTTCACGACCTCTACCGGCCTGGAAGATAACATCAACGGCAGCTATGCCTTCTACGGCCTGGCGATCCCGCAGTTCTTCCTGACTGCCAAGTGGAACAACGTGACCTTCAAGTCAGGTCACTGGGTTTCACCGGTCGGGTTCTTCGGTGTCGATATGTCGCAGAACTTCTTCAATACGCTGCCTTACACCTATCAGTACGGCGAACCGTTCACCCACACGGGCAGTACGGCGACCGTCCAGGTGGACGACAGCCTGTCAGTCGGTGCCGGTATCATTCGCGGTTGGGACAACTTCGATAATACGAACCCCAACCTGGGTGCCATCGGTACGATCAACAAGACGATCGATGACAAGAGTTCGATCGCCTGGGTTGGCGTGTACAGCCAGGAACAGAACCAGTCGCTGGTCTTCAAACCGCGTTACCTGCAAACCCTGGTCTATTCGCGGAACATCAGCGAGAACCTGACCTACGTTGCTCAATCCGACTTTGGTTACCAGCACGACGCCATGGCCGCCACCGGCAAGAATGCCTTCTGGTACGGTTTGAACCAGTACGCTTTGTACAAGTTCAATGACTGCTGGTCATTTGGCACGAACTTCGAATGGTTCCGGGATGAGGACGGCTACCGCGTTGGCGGTTTCCTGCCCAACACCTATGCCGTTCCGGGTTCTCAAGTGCGCGGCCTGTCGACCGCCCGCACTGGCTACCAGGGTAACTTTTACCAGATCACCATGGGCCCCAAATGGACCCCGACCAAGAACTTCATGGTTCGGCCCAATTTGCGGTTTGACTGGTTCCAGGGCGAGATTGACACGAACACCAACCCGGGCAAGTTGAAGCCCTATGATGACGGCCTGAAGAACGCTCAAACGATCTTCGTGACCGACTTCGTCATTACGTTCTAATTCAGAACGCGGTGGTTGAGTGAGATTCATAAAGACCGGCCAAGCCCGCTGTGGGTTTGGCTGGTCTTTTTTTGTTGATTCCAGAGCGTTCGCGGTGAATCACCAGGATCTCGACATTCTTCGTTCGCCTGCCCGTAACGCTGGCTCAGTGCTGCGAAACCGAATACATTAAAGAGGTTCTAGTTCCCTGTTCTCGCCCCGTAAGAATCTGCATGGATCGCTTGCTGTCTCCATTGATGTTCGCTTTCGGCTTCGCGTCGTCGTGGCTGTTGTGGGGATTGCTTCTGGGAGCATTGCCTCCCCTGATCCATCTCTTGAATCGCCGCCGGTTTCGCGAGACCCAATGGGCTGCAATGCGGTTCCTCGTCGAAGCGGTGCGTAAGAACTCGCGGCGCATGCGCATCGAACAACTGATCCTGCTGCTCGTGCGGATCGCCATTCTGACGATCCTGGTACTGGGTCTGGCCCAGCCCCAGCTGCAGACTTTCGGCCGGTTGTTTACGACGAACGTCCCGACCCACCGGATTCTCCTGATGGATACCTCATTCAGCATGGGTTTCCAGGGGACCGCGACCACTCGATTTCAGCAGTCACAGGAAATTGCCCGGCGCATCGTCGAATCTGCGCGTCAGGGAGATGCCTTCAACCTGGTCCGCATCTGCGGTTCGGAGCCACGAGTCATCGTGCGCAAGCCCGCATTTCAAACTGATGAAGTGCTGCAGGAAATTGAACGCCTGGAGTTGCCTGACGAGCGCGGTGAGATTCATCCCGCGTTGCTGGAAATCGACAAACTCCTGCAGGCATTACCGGAGGTACCCCAGAAGGAAGTGGTCGTTATCTCCGATTTCCAGCAGTCATGCTGGCAGCCAGAGAGCGCGGGCAAGCCGGCCGAAGTTCGCGGGTTGCTGAAGAAAATCGGTGCGGCTTCCCGCCTGGTGTTGATCGATGTCGGACAGGGAGGGCAGGAGAACCACGCACTTACCAACCTGCGGGCTCAAGAGGATTTCCATACCGTTAAACAGCCAGCCCAGTTCAAAGTCTCCGCCACGACCTTCTCGCGGATGACCTCCGACACCGAGCTTGAGTTCTTTGTGGATGGCAAGCTGCAGGCTTCGCGCACCTTGAATCTGCAGCCACTGACCGAAGTCTCCGAGGATTTTTCCTATACCTTTGCGACGGGTGGCGATCATCTCGTCCAGGCGCGTCTCAGCAAGGATGGACTGCCGGTTGACGATCAGCGACAGATTGTCGTCCATGCGAAAGAACAGTTACGGATTCTGTGCGTCAACGGAAAATTGGCCGGACGCGCGAAAGATACCGCAACCTTCCATCTGGAACTGGCGTTGTCCCCCAGTCCGCGTGAATCAGCGGCCGTGGCGTTGATTCAGCCGCAGGTCATCAAGTACGGCGAGTTACGCGGCTTCGACCTCAGCCAATACGACTGCGTCTTCCTGTGTAATATCAGTGCGCTGGATGTCTCTGAGGCCCAGCTACTGGAGACCTTTCTGCGGGGAGGGGGCGCGGTCGTCTGGTGCCTGGGTGACCGTGTCGATGTCGCAAATTACAACCGATTGTTGTTCAAAGATGGGCAGGGAATTCTGCCTGCAGAAATCTTGGACCGACGAGGCAACGCGGTTGAACAGAAGGAAGTGTTTGGATTTGATCCCCTGGAATTTCAGCATCCCATCGTCAAAGTCTTTCAGGGAAATCCTGAAGCAGGCCTGGAGCGAACCCAGACATATGAGTACTTTCGAACGAAGCTGTCAGCGCGGAATCCCGGTCGGGTGGCCCTGGGCTTCAGTACCGGAGACCCGGCGATTATTGAAACGCGCGTGGGGGCTGGTAAATCGATCCTGATTACGACGCCCGTCGATCAATCATGGGGCAATTGGGCAGTATGGCCCAGCTTTTTACCGCTGATCCAGGAGCTGACTTTCTATGCCGTGTCAACTGATGGCAGGCGCGACGAATTGCTGGTTGGCGAACCGTGGCAGCAGACACTCCAGACACGCGGCGCAGATGTCGACGCGACTGTGACTCGTCCCGATGGCGAAACCGAGCCCGCTCGCAGTTCACCGAATGCCAATCTGACCGACTTTCATTACGACCGTACTGATCGCAGCGGCGCCTATCAACTGCAGCTTGGCCCCCCACTGAATCGCAAAGAGACGTTTGCGGTCAACGTCGATCCGCGCGAGAGCAACCTGACCCGCATGGAGCGCGAGGAAGTCGAGCGAGATCTACTTCCCGGGACCGAATTCCGCTATCTGACCGACTGGACCGAACTGGAGCGCCAGACCACCCGCAGTGCCTCCGAATCGGGTGATCTGTCCCGCGGTTTCCTGTACGTTGTGCTCTACCTGTTGTTCGTCGAGCAGTTGCTGGCGTGGAATTTCAACGCCGG
>CAZQUW010000063.1:0-4301 GCA_964596215.1 uncultured Planctomicrobium sp.
GGGAGTAAGGGAGCGAAGAGAGCAAAGAAGGCGCGAGTTTTTCCCGCTCCGCAACGATCGGCAGGGGACGGACGGGCCGGGAGACCCGTCCCACGGGAGAGTAAGGGTGTAACGGAGCAAAGAGGACGAAGAGGGCAAAGAATTCGTTGATGTCGCGGCCGTGAATCGTGGCTGACGCGGGCGGCTGAGACCGGTGTTGGTGCCGGTCTCAGCCAGGTGCGTCTACGGCCGGGGGGGGCGCTGAGGTTCCGCAGTGTTGGTCAGACCAGCTTATCCAAAGGATAAATCGGGTGTCGGACGTGCTGATATTTGAATGCGGCGAAGTCGGGACGGTGAATGCCGGGGGTATCTGCGTCGAAGATGTGCGATGCCAGTGGCCCCAGATCGGCCCGGAAATGGACTGCGCTCTTCACGACGATCAACTTGCGTCGCTCGGGGGTGACTCCAATCACGCGCAGCATCTCCGCATCCAGCAACTGGTAGCGCCGCGAGGCGACCACGACTTCCACCCCGCCGATGACCAGCAGGGCCATCGGGCCGAATTCCCCGGCCATGCCCTTGCGCATGGGGCCATGGAAGATGTAGTGACCGTCACACAGGGCACGCACGTACGCGTCGGTAACCACGGTGGCCCCGTGGCGGTCGTCGGTTTTGCCTCCAATCCGGGCGGGAATCGTCTTGCCGACCCCCGCGGCGTGGGCCTGGGCGGCCGTTTCCGGATCGTACAGGATGCCGACTACGGCCCCTTCAAACTTGGCGTCGAGCAACGCCTGCAAGGCCACAGTTCCATCACACGGAGCACCGCCACCGGGGTTATCAGAACCATCCGCGTACAGCACCAGCCCCTCGGTATTCTCTCGCGCAAAACGAATGACTTCCGCAACCGGCGTCAACTTCGGCTGCAAGGCGTCCCGCAGGTCCCACATCCAGCCGGCCAGGCGATCGGCCAGCGTTTCCGCGAGTTGCCGATTGTTGTCGGTCGTCACGAAGACCGATACACCCGTCTCGGGAATGTCGGCGAAAGGGAAGCCCTGCATAATGGTGGCCGTCAGCACCCCGGGGAGGGCTTCCAGTTCATGGACGCGGCGCATCACGCTCTGCATCGGCTCGCGCAAAGTGCATTGCATGGGGGGCATCGTCAACAGGGGGACCTGACGGAACGCCTGGGTCGGCCGGACCTCGCCACGTACGATCCGGGCCATCAACAGGGCCGCTTCGACACCGCGCTCGTACATGTCGACGTGAGGATAGGTGTCAAATCCAATCAGCACGTCTGCCAGTTCGGCCGACCGGGGGCCGATGTTGCCGTGCAAATCGAGTGTTACCACAATGGGGACATTCGGACCGACGAGTTCGCGCACCGCAGCGATGTAAGCACTTTCGGCATCGGTATGCGATTCGGTGACCATGGCTCCGTGCAAATCGAGCAACACTCCATCGACCGGCAGGACTGGTTTCAAACGCTCCAGAAACAGCCCCAGGATGCGATTGAACGCTTCGTCCTGCACCACCCCGGCCGGTTGCGCATGGGCACAAATCAACGGCAGCAGCTCGAAATTGGCTTGCTCCGCACCGGCGATGAATCCGCCGTGAATCGTGCCGGAGTTGCGATAAAGCTCTGTGAGTTGCGGGCCGCCAAAAAAGTCTGGCCCACAGGCACTGTCGCGAATGAAGTCGGCGAGAGTCGTTGGCACTGTCGCAAACGTATTGGTCTCGTGCTGCACACCGCCACAGGCAATTCTCACTGGGGATCTCCTTCGTGTCGTTCAATCAACATTGGTTTGAAAACATCAGCGGGCGCTTGTGGATACTCTATCGTTCACGGCAGAGCAAATCCACGTCTGGGAGCCGTCGCCAGGCATCCTCGGCAATACCAGCCCGCAGCGCCGGCAACTGGAGTCATTTTGATTTCCAGACAGGCTGCCAGCCGGCCTGTGACGGGGAAAGAATTCACTCAAGGGAGTTGTGGGCTGACATTGCACCGCGACCGGTTTTGGCCTGACAGGATCAGATCCGATCGAAAAATCTGCCAACTTGGCAGCAAATTCTGGGCAAACGCAATTTCACAGTTACGCCATAACCACTGTCATTTCAATATGTTGCAATTCAAGTCCAGTTTTGGCACAACCATTGCTAGATTGACTGGCCACGTGACAGTCTGAAACCGGACTGCGGCTCGGTGCGTGTTGGCTGGTTCTGCGGGATTCCCAGTGGATCGACGGAGCCAGACGACCGCCGCAGATATTGAACAACGGCAGCTGAACAACCTACTGAGACATTCGGCACAACCCTGGATTGCGTGAGGAGAAGCTGTGGCCAAGATGATGATTTACGAGGATGACGCTCGCAAGGCTCTGCTGGAGGGTGTCTCCAAGCTAGCCCGAGCTGTCGGCAGCACTCTTGGGCCTCGCGGCCGTAATGCCGTGCTGGACAAGGGCTGGGGTGCTCCGAAAGTGACCAAGGACGGCGTCACCGTCGCTGAAGACATCGAATTGGAAGACCCGTACGAAAACATGGGCTGCCAGCTGGTCAAGGAAGTCGCCTCGAAGACCAGCGATGTCGCTGGTGACGGCACGACGACCGCCACGATCCTGGCGGAAGCCATTTACCGTGAAGGCCTGCGATACATCGCTTCGGGCGCTGCCCCGATTTCGCTGGGCCGCGGCGTCAACAAGGCTGTCGAAGCCGTTGTTGCTGAGTTGAAGACGTTCGCCACTCCGGTCAGTGCCAAGGACAAGAAGGCGATCCAGATGGTCGCCACGATTGCCGGTAACAACGACCCGGAAATCGGCGAAATCCTCGCGAACGCCCTCTTGAAGGTCGGTGCCGACGGCGTCATCACCGTCGAAGAAGGCCGCCAGACTTCCACCAACGTGGATCTGGTCGAAGGCATGCAGTTCGACCGTGGCTACCTGTCGCCCCACTTCGTGACCGACCAGGATTCGCAAGAAGTCGAACTCGAAAACTGCCGCATCCTGATTTTCGAAGAGAAAATCAGCAGTGCCAAGTCGATGGTGCCGTTGCTGGAGAAAATTTCTCAGGCCAACGTGCCGCTGTTGATCATCGCTGAAGATATCGAAGGCGAAGCCCTGGCGACGCTGGTCGTCAACAAGATGCGGGGCATTCTGCGAGTCGCCGCCGTGAAGGCCCCGGGCTACGGTGACCGCCGCAAGGCCATGCTCGGTGATCTCGCCGTGCTGACCAACGGTACCGCGATCTTCAAGGACCTGGGAATTAAGCTCGAAAACGTCGAGTTGTCCCACCTGGGAACGGCCAAGAAGATCAAGATCGACGCTGAGAACACCACCGTCGTTCAAGGTGCCGGCAAGAAGGCCGACATCGAAGGCCGTGCCGCTCAAATTCGGACCGAGATCACTCAGACCGACAGCGAATACGACCGCGAGAAGCTGCAAGAGCGTCTGGCGAAGCTGGCTGGTGGCGTAGCCCAGATCAATGTGGGTGCCGCGACCGAAACCGCCATGAAGGAACGCAAGGACCTGATCGAAGACGCCCTGGCTGCCACTCGGGCCGCCATTGCCGAAGGAATTGTTCCGGGCGGCGGTGTGGCGTTGATTCGCTGTGCGGGTGCTCTGGATGCTCTCAAGTTGACCGGCGACGAAGCCTCGGGCGTCTCGCTGATCCGCAACATTCTCGAAATTCCGCTCCGGACGATTGCCTTCAACGCTGGCCTCGAAGGGGCCGTCGTAGCGAACAACGTCAAGAAGCTGAAGGATCGTAATCACGGCTACGATGCCCTGAACGACCGGTATGGCGACATGCTGTCCTTCGGCATCGTCGACCCGACCAAGGTCACCCGCAGCGCCCTGCAGAACGCAGCCAGCGTCGCCTGCCTGTTGCTCACCACCGAAGCCATCATTGTTGATGAGCCGAAGACGGACGAGGGCGACGGTCACCACGATCATCATGATCATGGCGGCGGAGGCATGGGTGGAATGGGCGGCATGGGCGGCATGCCCGGAATGGGTGGCATGGGCGGCATGATGTAAGTGAATTGATCTCGGCCTCCGGTCGCTTAACAGGCGACCGGACGGCTGGGTTCTGAGATGGTTCAGGCAACCGCGGGGTTGCCTGGCAAACCGGGAAACAGACGTTTTGAGCAAGGTGGAAACAGCCCGCCTGCCGGACGAAATCAAAGATAAAGGGAGAAGCCGAACTATGAATTTGACGCCTTTGGATGACCGTGTCGTTGTTGAGCCGTTGAGCGCCGAAACCACGACCGCTGGCGGTATCGTGTTGCCCGATTCGGCACAGGAAAAGCCGCAGCGTGGCAAGGTCAAGGC
>CAZQUW010000063.1:4401-10018 GCA_964596215.1 uncultured Planctomicrobium sp.
GTATCGTGTTGCCCGATTCGGCACAGGAAAAGCCGCAGCGTGGCAAGGTCAAGGCTGTGGGTCCCGGCCGGTTGCTGGAAAGCGGCGAGCGGAGCCAGGTGAATGTGAAAGTCGGAGACGAAGTCCTGTTCAGCAAGTACGGCGGAACGGACATTGAAGTCGGTGGTGTCGACGTCAAGATTTTGCGTGAAAACGATATCCTGGCGAAGATCGTCGGCTAGTCACTGCCATCGCTGAGACTTCACGTGGGTGCCACTGGCTCTGCCAGTGCCCGCAGACGATGCGATCTCTTAAGCAGCACTGGCAGAGCCAGTGGCACCCGAATTCGAAGCGTTGATAGAGAACTAGTCGGTCAGAAAAATGGCGGGTTGCTTGTCGATCAATCGACCTGCCCGCATCACTCCCAGCCCAAACAACTGCGAATCACTATAGGAGTCCCCAGGCGTGCCCAAGCAACTATTGTTCGACGATCCCGCCCGTCTCAAGCTGCAAAAGGGAGTCGGCATGTTGGCCGACGCCGTCGCAGTCACGATGGGACCGACCGGTCGCAATGTCATCATTGATAAAAATTTCGGCAACCCGGTCGTCACCAAGGACGGCGTGACGGTTTCGAAGGAAGTCGATCTCGACGACCCGTTCGAAAACATGGGTGCCAAGCTGGTGAACGAAGTCGCCAGCAAGACCAGCGATACCGCTGGTGACGGTACCACCAGCGCTACGGTACTGGCCCGTTCGATCTACGAAGAAGGCCTGCGAAGCATCAATCTGGGTGCCAACCCGACGATCGTGCGTCGCGGTATCGACCTCGCAGTCGAAGCGGCTCTCAAGTTCTTCGCGGAAACCGCGAAGCCCGTATCGAGCAAGGCCGAAGTGGCTCAGGTCGGTGCGATTTCCGCCAACAGCGACAAATCGATTGGTGACTTGATCGCCGACGCGATGGAGAAGGTTGGCCGCGACGGTGTCATCACCGTGGAAGAAGGCAAGGCCGCCGTCACCACGTTGAAGCTCGCCGAAGGCATGCAGTTCGACAAGGGCTTCGTTTCCCCGTACTTCGTCACCGATCCGGCTGAAATGAAGTGCGTTCTGGAAGACTGCTACGTCCTGTTGTACGAGAAGAAGATTTCCAGCCTGCGGGACCTGGTCCCCGTTCTGGAGAAGGTGTCTCGGACCGGCAAGCCGTTGTTGATCATCGCCGAAGACCTCGAGAGCGAAGCCTTGACCACCTTGGTCGTGAACAAGCTCCGCGGTGTGTTGAAGATTGCCGCCGTCAAGGCCCCCGGGTTCGGCGACCGTCGCAAGGCGATGCTGGGCGACATGGCCGTGTTGACCGGTGGTACGTTCATCTCCGAAGATCTCGGCATCAAGCTGGAATCGGTCGAGTTGAAGCATCTCGGCGTGGTGAAACGCATCGAAATCACCAAGGACACCACCACCCTGATCGAGGGTGCTGGCGATACCAAGGAGATTCAGACTCGCGTGCAACAAATTCGTGCTCAGATCGAAGCGACTGAGAGCGAATATGACCGCGAGAAGTTCCAGGAACGTCTGGCCAAGCTGACCGGTGGCGTGGCGATCATTTCCGTCGGTGCTGCCACCGAAGCGGAAATGAAGCAGACCAAGGCCCGTATGGAAGACGCCTTGCATGCTACACGTGCCGCTGTGGAAGAGGGCATCCTCCCCGGTGGTGGCGTCGCTTACCTGCGAGCGATCCCGTCGGTCCGAGCCGTCAAGGCGAAGGGTGACGAGAAGATCGGCGTGGAAATCGTCGCGAAGGCCCTGGAAGGCTGCATTCGGCAGATCGTTGACAACAGCGGTCTGGACGGATCTGTGGTGGCCTCGGAAGTCATGGCGCTGCCGCTGAACGAGGGCTACGACGCTCGTTTGGGCAAGTACTGTGACCTCGTGAAGGAAGGGATCATCGATCCGGCGAAGGTGGTGCGCAGTGCGTTGCAGAACGCCGCATCAATCGCCGGCCTGATGTTGACCACGCAAGTGCTGGTCACGCGAACCGACGCTTTGGACGGTGGTACCCGGGCCAAGGTGGAAGGCAGCATTCGCTAGACACGAAAATTGACCGTGACTTGAACGGTCAGATTCCGATAACGATTCCGAGCCACCTGCAGTATTGCGGGTGGCTCGGCGTCCATCGGGTGTGCGATAATTGCGGTTGTCGATAAATCAAATCAGGCGAGCCCCGAGACTCTTTGACCGTGGGCGTACGCCGCCCGGTTTGGCAGGCCAATTTATTTGCCGGCCAACCCCGTATAATTAGATCTCACAAAGAACATCCGCAGGCAGCGTGCCGCGGTCCGCCCTATTAACCGGGACTGCAGCGCTTGCTTCCCCCGTGGTCAACCATGTCGAAGATGGCCTCAAAACGCGATTACTACGAAGTCCTGGGAGTGGCCAAAGACGCCGCTGCAGACGACATCAAGAAGGCCTATCGCAAACAGGCGATGGCCAATCATCCGGACCGCAATCCAGGCGATCAGGAGGCCGAGCAACGCTTCAAGGAGTGTGCGGAGGCGTTCGAAGTCCTGAGCGACGATAATAAGCGTTCGGTCTATGATCGCCACGGTCACGCCGGATTGAATGGACGGGGCGGAGTCCACGAATTCAACGACCTCGGCGACATCTTCGAACAGTTCGGCGAGATGTTCGGCTTTGGCGACATTTTTGGCGGCAACGGTGGTCGAGGCGGACGGGGACGCGGCGGCCGAAAAGGTGCCAGTCTGAAAGCCCAGATTACTCTGACCCTGCTGGATGCAGCCAAGGGATGTACGCGCGAGATCGAAATCGACCGCGAGGAAACCTGTAAGACCTGCAGCGGATCTGGCGCCAAGCCGGGCAGTTCGCCTGACACCTGCAGCTACTGCGGTGGCCGCGGACAGGTGATTCAATCGCAGGGTTTCTTCCGGATCCAGACCACGTGTCCAGGCTGTCGTGGTTCGGGCAAAGTCATTCGCGATAAATGCACGAAATGCCGCGGCAGCGGTCACGAGTCGAAGCCGGTCAAGCTGAGCGTCAACATCCCAGCGGGCGTCGACACCGGGATGCAGTTGTGCGTCCGTGGCGAAGGGGAAGCCGGAACCGGCGGCGGGCCGAACGGCGACCTGTTCGTCGAGATCCAGGTCAAAGCCCATCCGCTGTTCCAGCGTGACGGTTTACATCTGACCTGCCACGTACCAATTACCTATTCCCAGGCCGCCCTGGGAGCAGAGATCGAAATCCCGAACCTGGATGGCAAGCAGATGCTGACCATTCCGCCGGGCACCCAACCGGGCGAAGTCATCCGCTTGAAGCGACAGGGCATGCCCGATCCGCAAGGGGGTGGCCGCGGCGACTTGCGCGTGCAGGTCATTGTCGATGTGCCTCGTAAACTGACCCCCAAGCAGGAAACGTTGCTCCGTGAACTGGCCGAGATCGAACACGGAAATGTCACACCGCAACGTAAGACGTTTTTTGACAAACTGAAGACGTTTTTTGCGGGCCCGGAAGAAGAGTGAGACCCAGGATTCCAGGGTTGGTGCGGCGAGCGCCGGCCACGGGATGCCTTCCCAGAACCGGCAGGCGAGCCCCGGCCCGTCAGGGTGGGGTTGAGCGGATTTCGCCTGCCAAGACACCGTGAGTATTACCTCGAAGAGTTTCCGAACTTACTAATAACGCTAACAAAACCTCTGCGTCAGCTCAGAATCGCTTGAAATAACGCGATTCTGAACTTCCCACAACCGGTTTTGTTAGGGGTCCTAAGACAATCGATTCCGCCGAAGACTATAGCCATGAGTGAAAACCAGTCTGCCACCCCCGCTGACGAGACGACCAAACAGGGAGAGTCCATGGACCAGAACGACCAGGGCGTAGATCCCTTCATCGACGCCGGCAACCAGTTGACCACATTGCAGGCCGAACGGGACGACTTCCGCGAGCGCTGGCTGCGGTCTCAGGCCGAGCTGGAAAACTATCGCAAGCGGGCGCAAAAGGAGCTGGATCAGGAACGGCAATACCGTTCGCTGCCAGTGGTCCGCGATGTGCTTCCCGCCCTCGACAACCTGCAACGGGCGTTGCAGACCGCGAAGACGTCTAAGGACGCCGAGCAGTTGATTAAGGGTGTCCAGATGGTCGCCCAGCAATTCGAAGAAGCGCTGGCCCGGCATGCGGTGATCGTCATCGACGCCGTCGGCAAGCCGTTTGACCCGAATCTGCACGAAGCCATCCAGCAGGCACCGTCGAAAGATCATCCCCCGATGACCGTGCTCCACGACGTCGAAAAGGGATATCAAATGTACGATCGCGTCGTGCGCCCCACGAAAGTCATCGTATCGGTGGCTCCCGCTGAGTAGAATGCGTTAAGCCGTAACCTGGCTCGTTGAGTCGGGTATCCTGGTTTTCCTGAAATATACTCCCGACTCCCCGAGTCGGGCTACGAGATGAGACTCTTATGCCCACTTATGACTACGAATGCGATGCCTGCAAGCACAAATGGGAAGAGTTCCAATCCATCAAGGCCGAGCCTACTAAAAAATGCCCCGAGTGTGGCAAGAAGAAGGCCAAGCGGTTGATCGGGATTGGTGCGGGCATCATCTTCAAGGGGTCGGGTTTCTATCAAACCGACTACCGCAGCAGCTCGTACCAGAAGAGCGCCGACGCCGACAAGGCGCCGCCGACTCCCAGCTCGGAGACGAAGTCGAGCGACAGCAAGCCCGCCTCGAAGGACTGAATCGAACGAATCGCATCCGTGGGACGGGTCTCCCGGCCCGTCCGTTACAGCGAGTCCGCTATGAACTGTTCAGCGAACGCTGGGCAGAACCAATCGGAACGCGACTTCACGGTCGCCAGAATCCGCCCGGATTTAAACTTGGAATTTGCTGGACGGCCCCATGCACGAACTGGTTGGTCAACTGCTGGGTTCCGATCTGACTGTCCGCTCGACCGCGATTGAAGCGGCAGAAAAATCCTCTGATCCGGATGTCATTGCCGCCCTGATACAGCTTCTGCAGGACCCGGCGACCGGCGAGCAACCGCGCCAGCTGGTGGCGGACGCACTCGGGCGAAATGGATGTCCGCAGGCCGTGTTCGCCCTGCAGATGGGTGTCTCGGATGCCGACGAAACCTACCGCGGTCTGTGTGCCTGCGGACTGGGCCACATTCCAACGGCCGAGTCGGTCAACCTGTTGATCCGTCTGCTGGGCGACAAGGTTAACACCGTGCGGAATCTCGCCGAACGGAGTCTGCTGCTGATGCCGGAAGCGGTTCGCGAAACTGGCTTCGACGCTCTGTTGGAACTTCTCAGCCACCCGGTCCCCTTGAGCCGTTCGCCAGCCGCCCGGTTACTAGGACTGACTCGCGATCCCCGCGCATTGCAGCCGTTGCTGGACTTGCTGCAGAAAGATCAACAATGGCTGGTCCGGATGTGGGCCATCAAGGGGCTTGGTGACCTTGGATTAAACGAGGCCTTCGACGCACTTGCCGAACGCCTGCGGCTCGATGAGAAGAATCGCGTGCGAGCGGCTGCCGCCGAAGCGATCGGCAAGCTCCAGCACCCGCAAGCCGAAGCGGCCCTGTCCGCCGCCCTGACCGACGAGGACGGCGGAGTCCGCCAGCACGTGGAAGAATCACT
>CAZQUW010000063.1:10118-15277 GCA_964596215.1 uncultured Planctomicrobium sp.
CTGGGCAACAACTGCAGTTCGGGGACAACTGCCCGTGATGGCAACTGAGCAATAAACAGCACGGCGGCCGCCACATCATCTGGCTGCAAGGCCTTGTCGAGAATGTCTTGGGGAGTGGGTGCGGGGCGTTTCTGTAGAATCTCCGTTTCGCAGAGTCCTGGAAAGATGAGCGAGGTTCGGATCCCATGATCGCGTTCTTCAACCCGCGTCCCATGTGCGAGGCCAGTCAGGCCATGCTTGCTGGCCTGGTAAGCCACGCCGGAGACATCGGGCCGCTGGACGGCCCCTGTGGACAGATAAATGATCAACCCGTCACCGCGCTGCCGCATCGCCGGCAGTACCGCTTGTGTGCAGTGAAACGCGCCCGTGAGATTTGTGGCCAGCAACTCATCCCAGCCCTGGACTGTCAATTGGGACAGGCTGCGTTGCGGCAAGTTGGTCCCGGTGGCGTAAACCAGCAGATCAATTTTCTTCCAGGCGTCCAGAGTCACGGCAATCAGCTGATCAACCTGGTCCCGCGAAGTGACGTCGGTGGGGCACATCCTAATGGATTCCGGATGCTCCGCGACAAGGTGCTGCAGGTTCTCGGCCCGACGTGCCGCAACCATCACCCTGGCTCCCGCCGCAACCAGCGCGCGGGCGATGGCCTGACCCATGCCGCTGGAGGCCCCGACCACGATCGCGACCTGATCCCTGAGATTCTCCGACATTGGACTCTCCTTGATGGCGAACTGCGAAGCGCCGCCCGAAGCGTCTGTCAATACGTTCTGTTGAGCTGAATATGAATGCACTCGCCGCCGATTCGGGCTACGATGGCGGACACGGGATCGAGCATATCAAGCCCCATTGAATTCAACCATTCGGTGCGACGACCTTGAGCGACAGTCTGCATTTAAGTACTCCCGACGGTACGGCTGAGGCCGCGAAGGTGGCACGTCAGCGTGCGCGACTGGCGAATCACCATTGGTTGATGCTGGCTGGCTCGGCGACGATTGTCGTGCTGGCCTGCCTGCTGCAGATCAGGCCGGATCAACGGATTCAATTGCGGTGGGGGCCGCCGCTTCCCGAACTGTGTGCCAGTAAAGTTTTCTGGGGCATCGAATGCCCCGGTTGCGGTCTGACTCGCAGCTGCATCTCGCTGGCGCGCGGCGACTTCAGGCAGGCGTGGTACCTCAATCGCTTCAGCTGGTTGCTGGCCATCGCATTGCTGGCACAGTTTCCGTATCGCCTGTGGTCGCTCTGGCTGCTGGAACGACGTGGCGTTCCCACGGCGAAGTGGCCCGATTGGTTCGGATACAGTCTGGTGGCCATCCTGGTGGGAAACTGGCTGCTGAGAATGCTTGGGATTTAAACGAGGCTTTCCCCAGAATTTGTTGATCCTTCCGCGAGCATCAGCCGTTTGCATCTGAAGAGCTCAAAAAAAGATTCGGATGTCAAAGAGTGTGTGAATCCGGTACTGCGAACGTATTTCGATGACTGGTCGCTCGAGAACTATCTCCGGCGTGGAGGTTCCAACTTCAGAAGTTCCGCGACTTCCAATTCCATCAGGCGATTGACCAGGACTGCAGGTTGGCTGATGGGGCGGACGGCACGCATGCTGAGCAAATCGCTGAGTACTTCGACAACCGCGGGTGTCGCATCGGGGCGGGCTCGAGCGAGGTCTTCAGCGACAGTGGTTTGCGACCCGCGTAACATGTCGGCGGCCGATTCACCTGCAAACGGCAGGCGTCCCGTTAAGGCTCGAAACAGGATTAAACCCAGGTCAAATACATCTTTGGCCGCACCTTGAAACTGCGGAGGTGAAACCACGGTATCATAGTCGGCCTGCGGACCTGATGAACGAATTTGTGGTAACGATTCGAGCCCATTCGACTTGGGAACCCGCCGCGCGGCCCCCAATTCGATCAGCTTGACGAGGCCTGTCCGGGAATTGACCAGAATGTGAGCGGCACGGACATCTCCGTGCATCAATCCCGCGTGGAGTAAATCATCTAAACCCTGAGCACACTGTCGGGTAATCCAGAGTGCCTGCCGCAGGGGCAGTGGGCCATACTCCTGCAGTAATTGTTCCAGCGTGCGGCCATCAAACCATTCTCGAATCACATATCGCGGGCTCTCGTGCAGATGGGTCTCAATCAGGCGTTCCAGCAACTGACTGGAAACGAGCTGTCCTACTGCGGCGTCATTTTCCAGGGAGGCTCGGGCCGCGGGATTCGATTCGCACTCGGTGCGGAGTTGCTTCCAGGCAAACAGCTCGTAGGTTGTGCGGTGCCGCACCTGCCAGATGTCGCAGTATGTGCCGGAACTCCACAGCTCAAGGAGTTCATATCCCGAATCCCAGACGCGCTGATGATCGACGCTCGAACCCAAGCTGGAAGTCATTGTGGACATGAATGGGACCCATGGGTGAAATGGCGAGACTGCGAAGAATTCGGTGCGACGAACGCCGCGTGGGGTCTGCTATTCCCATCTATCGGCAAACTGCGAGGACTGGCATGACCTTGCCGCATCACCAGACCATCGAGGCTGCTTTCCTATTGCGGGCTCCGGGCGGTAGAATCGGTACAGCGGAGAGAACTACAGACTTGAAGGACCGTGTTAATGGATTCGCCACAAGTACCTCAAACCCCCTCAACTTCTGTCGCCGGTTGGGCCCCACCCCCGCCTCCCCCGCCCAAACATCCCCTGCGCCGGCTGTTACGCTGGACCGTGCTGCTGGTGTTAGTGATTTCCCTGGTGACCAACTGCGTCCTGTGGATGTTCACGTCGAAGATCTTCAGCGGTCAGGCGGGGCCCGTCGAGCGATTTCACGCTGGCAGTCATATCGCGAAAGACAAACTGGCAATCATCGAAATCAGCGGCACCATTATGCCGCCGTTCACCGCACGTACCTTGCGGGCAATCAAGCACGCTTTGGACGATAAGCACGTCAAAGGCGTGTTGCTGCAGATTGACAGCCCCGGCGGATTTGTGGCCGACAGCCACCAGATTTATCACCGGCTGAAGGAACTGGCCGAGAAGAAACCGATCGTCGTTTCCATGCAAAGCATGGCTGCGTCCGGGGGGTACTATGTCGCCATGGGGGCGGGTGAAAAAGGGCGAATCTTTGCCGAGCCCACGACCTGGACAGGTTCGATTGGCGTCATCATTCCCCGATATGAATTCCTGGGCCTGAAAGAAAAACTGGGGATCGACTCGAAACCGTTGAAGACCGGAGAATTTAAAGATGCCCTCAGTCCCTTTCATCCCCTTTCGGACAGCGAACGCGCCGTGTGGGACAATATTCTGGACCAGTCCTTCAGCCGATTTATCTCGGTCATTGACGACAATCGCTCAAAGCTGACGCGCGACGATGTCAAGAAGCTGGCGACCGGCCAGATCTATACCGCGGATGATGCGTTGAAACTCGGACTGATTGACTCCATCGGTTTTGAAGAAGACGCATTGAAGGAGTTGGAATCGGTGGCCAAAGTGACTAAGCCCCAAATCGTCAAGTATGAGTTTCAATCGGGGTTCGTCGACCTGCTGCTCGGTTCGCAAGCCCGTCAGGACCCCGCCGTACAATGGCGCGACTGGCTGGAGGCCACAGTGCCGCGGGCCATGTTTTATTGTTCGTGGGCCCCGGCCATTCCGCATCGCCAGTGATGATCCGGCGACATCCGCACGGACGATGGCTGAAGCCACGCAGACGGTTCAGCCCTGGACGACCCCGAATTCGAAACTTTGAGTATCCACCATGACTATCGCTTCACGTGTCGGACTGCTGATTTGCCAGGACTTGATGTTCATCAGCAAGGTTACCGGGATCGCCGGCAGCCTGGGATATCAGATTGAGACCGCGGGATCACAGCAGGGATTGATCAAGGCCGCTGTCGGTGGTTACGCCTGCATCATTCTCGACTTGAGTCTGCAACCGTTTGCCGTGGCCGATTTGACGCGAAATCTGCGCGACAATCCGCCACCGCCCGTCATTGCCTTCGGGGCGCATGTAGAAACAGCCCGGTTGGCCGAGGCGCGTGAGGCAGGTTGCCGTGAAGTCCTGCCGCGCAGCCAGTTCAATATGCAGTTGCCAGAGATCCTGACACGTTACCTGGGACCGCCCACAGGTGCCCCTGACATGTGATGTTGCACCGGGTCGATTTCATGCGCCGATCTCACGGCGGTACCATGCCCCGACTAATCGGCCTTGGCCGGCAGTTCGGGAATTTCAATGGTCAGGACACGTAACTGACCGTGGCGTTCAATCAATAAGGGAAGGGGTGAAGGAGATTCCAACAGCAGTTTGCGGCATTCTTCTCCCGACTTGAAGTTCTCGCCGTTGACCTGCAGAATCCGGTCGTTGAACTTCAAACCTGCGACTTCTGCGGGCGAGCCCGGTTCCAGCAGACTGACAGCCACAACTCCGGGTTCAGCGGGGTCTTCTCGCCAGTTGATCCCCACACGCACCGGTTTGCCAACCAGGGGAAGCTGGACGCGCAATGGCTTTTCCTGCCCCGGCCGTATGGCATGAATTCGGACTGGACTCGTGGAACGCAAAATCAGCCCGGTAAGATTCGTTTGCGGATCGACTTCATATTCGCCGAACTTGACAATGCGGTCGCCCGCCTGCAAGCCGGCGAAAGCGGGGGCCGTCTGGGGATAAACGCGATCGATGATCCTGCCGGGACCGGCGTCTGCCGGAGCCAGCGTCAAAGCGAGACGTGGTTCCGCTGCCGGCAAAGGGGCTTCCCGCTGCTGTTGAACGGCAGGTGTTTCCTGGAATGCAGCATCCCGAAATCGAGGCAATTCCGGGGCATTCGCCAGGGCTCGCGTGTTGCCATACATCCAGCGGGCAATGTTCTGGATCCCGACATAATTGACTTTGTCGACATCGTCACTTGGCTTATGGTAGTCATCGTGAAAGCCCGTAAAAGGCATGATGAACGGAATTCTCCGCTCATAAAATGGCCAGTGATCACTGTTGTCTTCGACAATCCAGGAGAAGTTCAACTTCAGATTGGTATGCCGATTTTGTTCGCACAACAGTCGACGGAGCCCAGGCAAGGTGCGAATTCCGGTGACTTCCATGCCCGTGTCCTTGAGGCGCCCGACCATATCCATGTTGACGATGCAACGCAGTGCCGAAAGTTGGCAGGTCGGATTGGCCAGCCAATGTTTGG
>CAZQUW010000063.1:15377-27112 GCA_964596215.1 uncultured Planctomicrobium sp.
CCTTCAAACGTATCACTGGCCAGCGTGTGGACGTGCTGCTGGACATCCTTGGCGACGATCGAATTCAACCCGAGCTGAAAGGCTTCTTCCTCTTGCGCCAAGACCTCGCTGTGGCCCAATGCGGCGATCAATACCCAAACGCAGGCAGCGCCCGGTGCCGGCCACGAGTTCAGTCGACGAAAGAAACCCCACATGCTGGTCAAGCGATTAGAAAACGATCCTGTCCCCCGCGGGGACGCCCCATGGTTTCGCATGCCCACACTCCTGAGAAACGGCAGATCAGGCCCACCTTGGCCGGTGGGAAATCCTACCCGAAATCTCGCGTTCGCGCGTATGCGAGTTTTGGACTTTTTCTCGATGACTGCAGCAGAATCAGCAGGCTTAGGGGGCGCAACGTGGGGGCAGCGGAGTCAATTCGGAATAGGGCGGCCCCCCGGTCCCCTGCTATCTCCCGGGAAATTTCGCTCGGAAAACTAATGTCGCTCGGCGCGAAGTTCCAACTTGCGTTGAATTCGGGCTTCTTTGACGGGGTGACCGCGGAAACCTTTCACGCGTACCTTGGCGTGAAAGACGCCAGGCGGCTCGCCGGTCGTACAGAAGATCTCATCGTTTTCGACCCCGCCGAAGGTAATGTTGCTCACCACTTTGGACGGAATATTCAAATATGCCAGAACTTTCCCGGCCGAGGAGACCACCGTAATTCGACCTTTCCCCGTTTCCTTCCGGTGAAAATCAGCCACCCACAGATTCCCTTCGGCGTCGAAGGCACAGCCATCTCCACCAGCACCACCCAATTCGTAGAACGTGGTCGGCGGCCCCAAAGGCTGCTTTTCTTCAGGAATTGTGTAACGCAGGATTTTTTGAGTTTGCGACTCCACAACGTAGAGATTCTGACCACTCGGATCGACATCCAGACCGTTGGGAAACGCCAGGCCGGTGGCGATCTTATCAACCTGCCCCTCAGCGGTGACCCGAAAAATACTTCCCACCGGCTTTTCAGCCGAAGACCCGGCCGGGTCGGTCCAATAAATGCTCCCTTTGGCATCTGCCGTCAAGTCATTCAAGCTATTCAACGGCTGGTCACCCAGTTTTTCCGCGACGACTCCGACAGATCCATCCGCCGCGAGATTCAATATGGCACGATATTTGTTGTCGCAAATCAGGATATCACCATTCTCGCGCAGGAATGTCCCGGCGGGATTAATATCCAGGAACTTGCTCACCTTGCGGTCTTTGTCTACGCGCAGTAGCCCACCGCTGCAGAAAAAAACCTCACCAGCACGCCACGTAGGTCCTTCTGAATAGCCCGGTGCCTCCGCATAGTGCGTGACCTCTAGAGTTGCCAGGCGTTGAGCCAGTTCACCAGTTGGTTCTTGGGCGAAAAGGAGAGTTGCGTTAAGGGCAAAGCCCCAAACTACCCAGTTTTTCCAAAACATATCGACGTACCTTCAACCCTCAAACAATTTCGCACCTGAACGAATAATTCATACTCCAGCAGAATAAACGGGCCGTGATGTGAAAACAACCTCGCGATCCACCCGGACGAGCCGATTCGTGCAGTTCGTAGCACGAAGTTAGAGCAAATCGAATATCCGCAGCCGGCGCCGCCGACTTGCAGGTTGTCGCTTGCGGCGAATTATGCAGCTGACGAGAATCTAAGCATCATGCCATTCGGCATCGTTCTGGTTTTTCGACAAGGAACAGACATGTTGAAGCAACTTTCTCTCAGTGGATTGATCCTCGCCTGTGGCCTCGTATTGGTCATTCCTCCCCTGCAGATCTACGCCGCCGATCCTGTTACGAAGGAAGAGAAGCCGGCCAACGAAACCGAAGCTAAACCCGCAGCCAAACTGGATCAGGCAGAACTCGAAAAAGAGTTTGAAAAAACGATGTCAGGATGTGTACTGGTCGGCCGGTTTACGGTCGTAGGCAAGGAAGACCAGGCCCCGAAGGAAGAACGCTACACGATCACCAAGGTGAAGAAGCAGGACGACGGCGAGTGGATCTTTTTGACGCGGATCCAATATGGCAAGAACGACAATCAAGTGCCGTTGAAACTGAAAGTCGAATGGGCGGGCGACACTCCGGTGATCACCCTGACCGACCTGACGATCCCCGGTATGGGCACGTTTACCTCTCGCGTCGTGATTTATCGGGGCTGGTACGCCGGCACCTGGCAACACGGCCAGGTAGGCGGGCATCTATTCGGTCGGATCGAGAAACTGACCGAGGAAAAAAAGACCGAGAAGAAGCCTGACGGTGAAAAGAAGTCCGGCGAAAAAGCGAATAAAGAGTAGCCGCAAAGGTGCCCTGCAGAACCTCGAGAGCCCCCTGAGATACCCTCCTGGGGCTCAGACTCCTGTCAGGTCACCCTCACTCTCGGGACGATCCGAGAGTGCGTGACTGCAAGGTTTAACCCGAGTATCCCGGGCGTTTCGACTACTTGCCATACTCATGAATCGACCTGCACCAATGACTGAAAACCAACACATGACTGCACTCAATCGCCGGACATTTCTGGGATCGACCTTGATCGCCGGTACGTCCGCAACGGCCCTGCATGCGGCAGATTCGGCTATCGATGTCAGCCAGATTGGCAAGACGCCGCACACCAGATTTGCGGTTAATATTGAAATGTGGTGGACGAAGCTGCCGTTTCTGGAACGGTTCAAGATGGCCGCCAAGTATGGATTTCCCGCAGTGGAATTCTGGCCGTGGCAGGGACGAGATATCGATGCCATTGCCGCCTTATGCAAGGAACTCGGAATCGCCATTGCGCAATTTACAGCCTGGGGATTCACTCCCGGCCTGAACGATCCCAGGAATCATCCTGAATTTGTAAAAGCTGTCGAGGCAGGTTGCGCGATTGCCAAGCGGCTCAATTGCAAGTTGATGACTGTCGTCGGAGGCAATGATCAACCGGGAATGACCCAGGTCCAAATGCATGACAACATCATCCAGGGACTGAAACTGGCGGCGCCGATTGCTGAAGCCAATGATGTGACGCTGATTCTCGAACCGATGAATATCCGCGTGGACCACAAGGGGCACTGCCTGTACGGCAGCGCGCCCTCCATTCGAATCTGCCAGGCGGTCGGATCATCACACGTGAAGATCAACTGGGACCTGTATCACATGCACATCACTGAAGGGGACCTGTGTGGCCACCTGAAGGAAGGCATCGATACGAGGACGATTGGTTACCTGCAGTTGGCCGATCATCCCGGGCGGTTTGAACCGGGAACTGGTGAAATCCATTATAACCGCGTGTTAAAGGAAGCCCACGATCTCGGCTATCGTGGGTTTGTCGGATTGGAATGTCGCCCCAAGGGTACTGAGCACGATGCCGCCGTAGGCGTGGCGAAAGCGGATATCTGGTAGGGCCGGTTAAGCTGAAGTCGGGCCAGTCAGTTGGTCGCGATTATAATGGCCGAGGGGTGCGTCCGAGGTGGACGGCCCCGTGCAGTGAATCATCAATCCATGCGTGGGCCATGGCGGAATCAATTACATGGCATCCGTTAATAATATGCTGACTCGCTTGTGGCAACGTTTTGCGGCGCCCCAGGTGAGCGAAGCCAAGTTGCAGGAAACGCTCCAGGAGATCCGGGGCCGCTTGCCGACCCCGGTGTTCTGGCTGCTGGGCAAAGCGCAATCCGGGAAGACGTCGATCATTCATGCCTTGACGGGCAACACGCGCGGCGAAATTGGCAACGGAATTCGCCCATGCACGAAGACGGCCCAGGAATATGCCTTTCCGAACGATGAAGAATGCCTCCTGCGGTTCCTCGACACGCGAGGACTGGGCGAAGTTAACTATGATCCAACTGAGGATCTGCGGCTCTTTCAGAACCAGGCCCATCTGCTGATCGTCGTCATGAAGGCGATGGATCATGCCCAGGAGTCGGTGCTGGATGCCCTACGCGCAATCCTGCGAGCTCACCCGCAATGGCCAGTACTCGTCGTACAAACCTGCCTGCACGAAGGGTACGGTTCAGTTGATCGACAGCACGATCTGCCCTACCCATACGATCAACAGCCGCTCCCCCCCCACATCCCGAGCGATCTCGCGCGATCGATTTTAAAGCAGCGTGAGACTTTGAAAGAACAGGGAATCGATGCCACTTACGTGGCAGTAGATCTGACACTCCCTGACGACGGTTACGTACCGGCGGATTATGGCCTGCACGCGTTATGGGCAGCCATCGAACAGCTGGTGCCGCTGGGACTGCGCGGAATGATGACTGAACTCGACGATGCCCGGAAGCATCTTCGCGATCTCCATTATCGAACGGCGTTGCCCCATGTTTTGTCTTATTCAGCGGCCGCCGGTGCTGCAGCCGGAATTCCACTGGTGCTGGTCAACCTGCCGTTGGTCATGGGCATTCAAGCCAAAATGTGCCATACCATCGCGTCAATCTACCACCAGGAATTGAATTCTCAGCGGCTGGGTGAAATCCTCAGTGCGCTTGGATTGGGATACCTGGGGCGCCTGGGTGGGCGTGGTTTATTAAGCTCCATTCCAGGTGTCGGTAGTGCGGTCAATGCAGTCTACTCGGGCGCGACCACCTATGCGTTGGGAATTACCCTGTGTTACTACTTCGCTCGCGTGCAGCAAGGCAGCGTCCCGGATCGAGCCGAATTCCAGCGGATTTACGCCGATCACCTGGCAGAAGGTCAATCCAAATTGAAGGATTACTTCACCAAGCTACGGCAACCACGGCCAGCACCTTAATGGAGCTTATCGCGGTTGCGGCCTGACGGGCATTGATGCCCACTGAACACGCTGGTGACTGGCGATCATGATGTCCGGTTCAACACGAGATCACTTTGCCCTGAAAGCCGACAACTTCCCGCCATGTCGATAAAAACTCAGTGGATTCTGTTACTGGCGTGGCTGTCGTTGCCTTTCCTGTTGCTGGGCATGGCCGGTTCACTGTGGCTCTGGGAACATCACTGGACCTTCTACTATGCGGCCCTCACCCTGGTGGTCACGGCGGTCAGCTGGCCACTGTTGCGGGTGGTCCAGAAGCGCTGCACTCGTCCACTGGAAAAGCTTAGTGAGGACCCCGATCCCAACTGGCCCCCGCGAGCCAATCTCGCGTGGCAGGATGTGGAGGCACTGGCCAATCGAGTCGACGCCGATCAGATTCCGCTCGATGATCCCGAAGCATTGTGGAAGGTTCTGCGGGAAGTGCTCGAGGTGGTCGCCAAGCGCTACTTTCCGGACTCGGACAACCCCGTACTGGAAACCCCGGTTCCGCATGTGCTGAAAGTCGTGGAACTGGTCTCGATCGATCTGCGAGAGGCGTTTTCAACACATGTTCCCGGATCCCACATTCTGACCTTGAACGACGCCTTGCGACTGCATCGCCTGTCTGAATGGTTTCCCACACTGAATCGGTTGTACCGTGTCGCGTACCTGGCAGTGAATCCGACCGCCGCACTGGCCCGTGAACTCGCCGGTTATATGCAGGGAAAAGCGATCAACGCGTCGACGCGGGAAACCAAACAATGGGCGGTGCAGTTCGCAATCCGCCGGGCGGGGTATTATGCCATCCAGCTCTATAGCGGGCAGCTGGTCCTGGACGGTGTTCATTTCCGCCAGCCGACTTCGTCGACCAAACAGATCCTCGAACAAGTTGAACAGCGTGATATTGCCCTCGACGAAGATCCCTTGCGGATGCTGGTCATCGGGCAGGTGAAGGCCGGTAAATCGAGCCTGATCAATGCGTTGTTCGGGGAGACACGTTCCGCCGTGGATGTCGTGCCCTGCACGATCGGCATTGAACCCCACCTGCTGGAACGTGATGGCCTGCAGCGGGCCCTGATATTTGACACGGCCGGCTATGCGGATGTGGAATCAGCCGGCAAAGCGCTCGTCGCTGCACGCGATCAGATCTTGAAGTGCGATGTCATCCTGCTCGTCTGCTCGGCACAGACCGCCGCCCGCGAACCTGATCGTCGCCTGCTCAATGAAGTTCGCCAGATCTTCCAGGACGATCCCGACAAGTCGTTCCCGGCGTTTCTGGTGGTGTTGACCCACATCGACCAGTTGCGTCCGTTTCGTGAATGGACACCGCCCTACGACATTGCACGACCGCAAAACCCCAAGGCTCAGCAGATCCGTGAAGCCGTCGATGCGGTCTCCGAGGATATGCAGATTCCCATTGATCAGGTTATTCCAGTGTGCCTGGCACCTGACCGGACCTACAACGTTGATGAGGCCCTGGTTCCGGCGATCATTGAGTCGCTCCCCGATGCCCAGCGGAGTCGCTACTTGCGCTGCATGCGTGAGCATCGTGACGATGCTTACTGGAGCCAGCTCTGGCAACAATCACGCAATGCCGGGCGGGTGGTGCTGAAGCTGGGGGTACACGCGCTGCATCAGGCTGGACGCAAGCTGGATGAATTCGGCCAGCGAATCTCGAAACGCGAATAGACATTGCCGCAGAGTTCGCTGCAATTGCTCAAGTCCACATGGCCATTCTGAAAGCCTCACGACCGCAACGACAGGCATAAAAAAAGGGAGTGACAGTAGTCACTCCCACGGAAACATGTAGAGATATGCAGTCCAACTCACACGCAGTCTATTCCGACGGATCCGGTTCGCGGAACGGGAAGCGGGCGACAGGAATCAGCTGTTGCGGTGCCATTGGAGTGGCCGATTCGCGGAATGCAAATCCGTAGCAAATGATCTTTCCGGTAGTCAATTCACCGACGTAGACCACACTCGAAGCCGGGGGAATATTGCCCGCAGCCGCCAATTGCGCCAAGCCCGTGACGATACAGTAATGGGCTTCCTTTTTGGGATCAGTGCCGAAATCTTGCGGCAAGTCGCGAAAGAAGAAGTTGGTGAACGAGTTGTTGGTACGGTTCAAGACCGCCCCCTTCAGGCTGCCCGTCAGAAAGTCGAGCACGAACACCGCTTCGAGAGTGTCGATCGCACCAACCTGACACGTCGACATGGCGAATTGCGCGTCCCGGTCAGTCGCTACGGCCTTGGCCTGCTCATGGGGCCACAAGGTTGCAATTCCCAACCCCGCCACTAAACCAATTACCAACCACAGAGTGCGTTTGTCATTGCCGTGCTGATACATTGAGCTCTCCACCTTCACCGCGATAGACACGTCGTCGCACTACCTCTCACCGAGCGGAAGTGACTGACTTGGGAAATTCGAATGGCACCGACTTCCAACAAGCCTGATCTTACGCCGTTTCAGGCGGCAAGTCTATCCGCGAATCTCTCAATTTATTAGAGTAAAAACGAGCCGGGACGTAACGGCCTGCGACCAGCGAAGCTGAGCAAATTGTGCCGCCCGATCGAACCTCTGGCAGGTCCTCGACGCTCAGTGAATTCTGCCATTCGCAGCACACCAGCCGCCGCACAGTGCATCTGGATTGACCACACCGACACTTCAACAGGAACCTTGCAAGATGCGCGCCGCCTACATCCAACAAACGGGAGCCCCTGCAGTCATTCAATTCGGTGAGCTTCCAACACCTGCACCCGCAGCTGGTGAGGTCCTCGTGAAGGTGGGGGCCGCGGCCATTAATCCGATTGACGTCTACATTCGCAGCGGGGCGATCTCCATGCCGTTGCAGTTTCCCTATATCCCGGGCTGCGATCTGGCCGGAACAGTCGTCGAATTAGGATCGAATTGCACGCGTTTCAAAGTAGGCGACCGAGTCTGGTGCAGCAACCAGAGCCTTGCGGGACGCCGTGGCAGCCTCGCTGAATTCGCTGCAGTGGATGAGCAATGGCTGTATCCCACACCAGCCAAGGAATCCGATCAAGAGGCCGCGGCGGGTGCATTGGTGGGAATTACCGCCCATCTCGGATTGCATCTGCACGCCGGCATCAAGGCCGATGAAGTCGTTTTCGTCAATGGCGGTACCGGAGGGGTCGGCTCGGCCGTCGTGCAGCTGGCGAAGGCCGCAGGAGCCAAAGTCATCGCGACGGTTGGATCGCCTGCGAAACAGGAACTTTGCCGCAGTTGGGGTGCCGACCTGGTCATCAATTATCGCGACGGGGATATGGATGCCCAGATCCAGGCCTTCAGCAAACAGCACGGCGGTATCCATGTGTGGTTTGAGACACAGCGGGAGCCGACGCTCGATCGCACCATCGGATTGATGGCCTTTCGTGGCCGTCTGATCCTGATGGCCGGCCGTGCCGCGCGACCAGAATTTCCGGTCGGTCCCTTCTATGTCAAGGACCTGCGAGCCTTAGGATTTGCCATGTTCAACGCGCCCCCCGCCGAACAACGCGAATGTGCCAACGGCCTGAACACGCTGTTCGAACAAGGCCGCTGGAAACCTCAAATTGGTAAGACATTCCCCTTGTCGGAAGCTGCGACAGCTCATGCATTCCAGGAACAAAATACACTTGAAAAACAGGGGACGTTGTCCGGAAAAATCGTGCTGATTCCGTAATCTCGTTCGAGATTTTATGAGGAGCGACTGGAATGCCTCGCCCTCTGCAAGCTGGAGGCGAGAGCGAGCACATAGAGTCGTGCCTGCGATTGAATCTCCGCGCTGCCTGCTGGCCGGCATCAGGGTGCGGCCGGCTCCGGGGCAATTTGCGCTGGCGCTGCATTCAAGCCGGTATCCAGCTTTGAGATATATTCCACATACTGCTGATCGAGTTTCGCATAGCCGATTTCCGTCAACTCTGCCAAAGTCGGCGGGTTGGCCCGCACGCGCGGATTCCGATCGTAGACCGCGGACAAATACGCGATAAATGCATCCCGGTAAGCGCCGTCATCGTGATGCATAAAAAAGTGCGCCAATCCTGAGCCCTGGCTGTAATTCTGCGAGCGATTCGGGTCGGACTGAAAGGCATTCATCCCCATCCCGCACAGCTTCTGCAACGGGACGTAGTATTTGTCGTTCAGCAAGCGGAACTGCGCATTCTGAAAACGGATGTAATGTGGATTGCCAAGCGAAAAAGTATCTCCCTGGCGATGGAATGACTCCATGTAACAGGCAATGGCTTCGATCACCCAGAAATCAGAATCGACCCCCACTTTGGGGTTCGTCGTATACGCTTCCGAAAACAGTTGATGCGTGGCTTCGTGGAACATTGTCGCCAGGCGTTCTTCCTCGGTGGCTTCCAGATTGTGGAAAAAGTGGGCGACGCGTTCGTCCGGAATATTACGCTCGCCAGACAGATACAGCCCCGAGGTCCCCTTTACCGGTTGCAGCAGCTTCTTCTGCAACCGTTTGATGTATTCATCTTCGGTACGGTAATAATGCACGACGAAGGGATCACTTACAGTGCCACCCGATGCGGATGTGTTGAACAACTTCTTCAGTTGCTCAGGTGACGACAAAAAGCCCGCGAACGTCTGGAAGAAGATCCGATAAAAATCTTCCAGGTGCCGCCCCAGCTCCACACCCATCTCCAGGCTGTGGTTGGTGTAGATTTTGTAGTGGTCCGTCTGAATCACCCAGGCATGCTGGAAATCCCGGCGAAATTCGGCCTCGCGGGCCGCAGTCATCCACTTGCCGTCGTAGTAACGATCACCCTTTTCGTACCGTTCAACCTGATCCTGCCGCAACCAGCCGAACTTCTCGGTCAGGACATACTTCTTTTTCAGCATCTTCTCGGCATAAATCGTGACCCACTCGTTCCCGTACTGTGAGTAGCCCAGCAGTTTGCGGGCGAACTTGTGATCGGGATTATGCCTGGCAACTTCGCGAACCAAGTCGTAGGCAAAGCTGATCAAACCCGAGTCCAAAGCTGTCTTGGCTTTGGCAAATACCTTGTCTGCATACTCTTTCTGAGTTGTCCGCAAGCGTTGTCGCCAGGTCTTCTCGGCATCGGGCAGATCTTTGGGAATCTCGAGCTGCACCTGGCGCGGCAGGTTTTCACCTTGCAGCACGTCCGGGTCTAGCGGTTTCGCCAGTTGCCGAACTTCTTCGGCCTCGATGAGCAGGTCATTTTCATCGCAGTATTTCGCGATTTCCTCGACTTCGACGGCAAATCCCGCATGCAGATCGCGAATCGAGGCCTTGAGTGCGGCCTGGAACTTTTCACGATTCAGCCGCGTCGCGGGGGCTCGCGCCTGCAGTGCAGGGGGCTCAACGACCGAGGCGCCACTCCACCCCCAAACCATGACCAGGCATACCGTCAGCCAACATCTGCTACGGCGAAGTTTCGAGCCTGCTCGCGACACTATTCCCTCGATCCGACTCAAGACGCGGCCTCAGTTCTGGGCGATACTCGGCAACCTTTCCACAACGGCTATTCTATGAATTTTCCAGGAATCGGGAAAGATGGATTAAGAGCCTGCAGCGCATTTTTGTCCACACCCAATCCTATTCAACCACGCAGAGTCGCAGAGGCCGCCAAGCGTTTCAAAAGCAGTCGCGCACGTTATATTAGGCTTGGTAAATGCATCTCACCAGTTTGATGTTGAATAACGAAAACACCACGGAGATCTGTTATGCGGTTGGCATTCACGCGGCGTGTCTCGGGACGATTCGGTCTGGCTTTGAGCCTGCTGGCATTCAGCCTGACGACTGCCAACGGAGCAGATGAGAAGCCTTACATTGCCACCGCGTTAACTCAGCCCAAGGAGTTTACTCCTGGAATTGAGGGCCCGCAGTGCGATCGACAGGGCAACATTTACGCTGTCAATTTTGCCAAACAGCAGACCATCGGCAAGGTCACTCCAGCAGGCAAAGCCGAAGTTTTCGTGGAACTGCCCGGCGACAGTACCGGCAACGGGATCGTGTTTGATCACTCCGGCAGGATGTATATCGCTGACTACGTGGGCCATAATGTCTTGCGCGTCGACATGGAAACCAGGAAGATTTCGGTCTTTGCCCACAACAAGGAAATGAACCAGCCGAACGACCTGGCCATCGCCCCCAACGAGACTTTGTATGCCAGTGACCCCGCCTGGGACAAAGGGACCGGCCAGATCTGGATGATTTCGAAAGAGGGGAAAATTTCTCGCGTGGCGACTGACATGGGTACCACCAACGGTATTGATGTCAGCCTCGACGGTAAATTGCTGTACGTCAATGAAAGCGTCCAGCGTAATGTCTGGGTCTTCGATATCCAGGCAGATGGCAAACTGGCGAATAAACGACTGCTGAAGAAGTTCGACGATTTCGGCTTCGACGGCATGCGCTGCGATGTCGAGGGAAATCTCTACATTACCCGCCATGGCAAGGGTACGGTCGTTATCCTGTCTCCGAAGGGAGAAATTCTCAAGGAAATCGACGTCCTTGGCAAGATGCCAAGCAACCTCTGTTTCGGCGGACCGGATGGCAAGACCGTTTACGTGACCGAAGTTGAGCACACCCGGCTGGTCCAGTTCCGCGTCGAAAAAGCGGGTTTGGCCTGGCAGCGCTGGCATGAAGTCAAGAAATAACGACGGCCCGCAGTGGCATAGTTTGAGAATAATGGCTTCAGGATCAGTCCGGCACCTCGCCCGGCTTGAAGATCATCTGTAACTTCGAGATACTCCGTGAATTCTCAAACGTCATTTCAAGCGAACCGTCCGCGTGCACTCGGTCTCTCAACTCGTATCACCGGATTTAGAGTCGTGGCGTAAGCGAGATAGTTTGCGAGTGGTAAGTTCGCCTTGGATTGTCACATCCCAGACCACAACCAGCGGCGGACGTGCATTTAATACAAGAGGTTGCGCCTATAGCTCAGCAGGATAGAGCAACGGATTTCTAATCCGTCGGTCGGTGGTTCGAATCCACCTAGGCGCATTTTT